>OMJO01000018.1 GCA_900299395.1 bacterium | reverse complement strand
GTCGTCGCTGAGCTCCGCGATGCGGGCCCGCTTGGAACCAGCCTTGTACCGGGCCGTTCCCACACGCTCGGTGCGCGTGGTCTTGGTGTCCTTCACCGGCAGCAGCACTGCGGCGATGTCGTCGTCGGTCAAGCGCCGCTCGAGAGCCATGTAAGCCTCTTCGATCTGGCGTTCGGTCCTGCCGGTGACGGGTGATGTTCCGCCGGAGCGGAGCATCGTAGGTGCTGGAGTTGTCATGCGACCTCCCTTGGTGTCCTTCGTCGGTACGCGCTGCGCGCCGATATATCTTCCACCCTGGAAGAAACCAGAAGCCGTTTTGAACCGCCACTCGTTTCTTCCAAGGTGTATACCACAATCTCAACGTACATGCGTACGAATTTGTTACCAAACTCCAGTACGCAAGAAAATTTAACCAAACAATAAAAACGTTGTTTGTTCAAATTTGAGTTTAATTATACCCCTGTTGCGCCGAAAATCAAGACCAGTTATCCACTACCTTACCTCAGACTTTTTACCCACAGGCGTGTACAATAATGCTAAGTTTTCTAGGAAATAAATATGCCTATCATCAACAAAACTGTTCTCATGTCCGGCGCCGACTACTTTAGCGACCAATACGCTATCAATGCGTACATGGATGATCGTATTCCGGTTGATATAGAGAAAGCCAAAGCCGAACACGCCAGCATTAAACAAGCACTGGAAAGTGCCAGCGTATCAGTTATCCAGGTACCTGCCCCAAAAGACTGCCAAGACGGCGTCTATACGGCTAACTGGGCACTGTGCCGTGGCAACACAGCCCTTCTTTCGTCATTACCTAACAAACGCCAGGCCGAGACACCGTACGCTGAACAAGTTTTAAAGAACCTCGGCAAGACAATTGTTCGCTTGCCAGAGGGTTTACGCTTTAGCGGACAGGGTGATGCCCTGCCCTGTGGCAATTATGTATTTACTGGTAGCCAATACCGCACAGACAAGGAAGCACACGAACAGATCAGTAAAATTCTTGGGTACCAAATTATAAGCTTACAGACCGTGCCAAAACGTGCACTGTGGGGCTTTGGGCCAACGATTACGAACAAAGTTACTGGGTGGCCCGACAGCTACTACTACGACATCGACCTCGCCCTGTCAGTCTTACGGCCTGACCTGATTGCCTACTGTCCGGAGGCATTCTTGCCCGAAAGTCGTAAAACAATCGAGGCATTACCCCTCAAAAAGATCCGCATTTCGGTAAAAGAAGCAAAGGAAGGATTCGCCTGTAACCTGGTGTCCACGGGCGAAACCGTCATTATGAGCTCTAGGGCGCCACAGCTCCAAAAAGCCATCGAGGCCGAAGGACTCAAGACTATCACCCCAGAAGTCAGTGAGCTCGGTAAGGGTGGTGGCTACATTCGTTGCACCACACTCACTCTTGATAACGAATAGTTGCCGCTGCTTTCCAACAGGGATAAATGTGATATAATATCACTATGGAATCGCCTCAGGGAGCAGCGCGTGCAGAACAGGCCAGAGATATGATGGCAGCTTTTTGGCGTGGCATTAACCCCGAGATTGTCATTGAACCCGTACCAGAAGCTGCCGATCAAGCACCCCTGCCAACGACCGCAGAAACAGCAACTGACGAAACAGTATAACACACCAGGTACTTGCAATTTTTGGCATTTTGTGCTACAATTAGCGTAATGTCCGAAACACAAACACCAGAAACAAATCACTTCCAAAACCTCGAACAAGCCGAAGCGTACGTACAGGCTGCGCGAGAGCATTACCGTGACGGTCATGCTTCCTATCAGGGTAACCACCGTAACGAAGACCAACAGCTCATTGCGGAAGTTACATCCGACGAGGCGCGCCATGTTATGACAGGTGTCATAAGTGGTATCGCCGCACTGAACGGCACATTTGGTCATGAAGGCGAGATCGATGAACGAATTTTTGATGAAGTACAGATTGGTAATCACAGCTGGCGCGAATTCTCGAACTCATATGAACACATGATGGCCGGCTTTGGTATCCTTACGGAGCGATTGCATAATCGTGGGTTTGACGTGCCATCATTTGCCTACCTTGACCAGCCAGACAAGATGAAAGTGTATAGTGTACTACTAAGTGATTTCCTCCGACACAATGGCCTACGCTTCGGTGCTGAACCAACCGGATTACAGAAAAGTGACCGTAAGCGTGTGCATAATGAAGACGGCGGTATTGATGAAATAGTAACCTACTCCGACCGTGACCAAGCAAAGAATGACTTTGAGCTTGAGGCTAACATGAAACGCCGTGGCTATAACAGTCGGACAGTCGGTGGACGACCAAACATTCACCAGGCTGGTAAGTTATCACCGAAGGAATATATTGAACTCCGTCGCAGCTTTGGTGAACTGGAAAAAGATGATTTTGACCGCATCGTAGCCGGCGCACGTGACGCTCGAGCCACCCTTGAAGGCCGAGAAGAAGACTAATTGAGCCGTTTCTTAACGGCTGCTCTCGCAACCTCTATCTCATTCCAAGGGATTTCAATAACGCGGTCGGGGTTATGATCGTCCTGCTGAAGATGTCGCATCTCGGCCGCCTTTGGCCCGTTCCTCAGTATGTCTTTTTCGTGCCCCTTACCCAGCAGCAATAAGGTGTCGCCTTTCTGAGCGCGGTCAACGGCAAACTGGATAGCTTTGTCTCGGTCGTGGACCAAAAAGAGATTCTTTTCACGCTGCTTACCGGCTTTCTCCGCACCAGCAGCAATCTGATCCATAATTTCCTGTCCGTCCATGTCACGGTCGTCTTCTTCACACACAACCACTTCATCGGCATAGGTGCCTGCCAGTTCACCCTGTACCGCACGTTTTGCTTCATCACGGCGGCCTGCTGAACCAAACAGCACGATTAGCTTCCCTTTGACCACTGGCCGCATGTCTTTAAACAGCTTTTCGAAGCTGTCTGGGGTGTGCGCATAGTCCACAATGACATCAAAATCTTGCCCCTCATTGATGGCATCCATACGCCCTTCCACTCCTGATAGTGCTGCAATGCCCTGCTCTATTTGCTGCTTGCTCAACCCAACGGCACGCCCCACGGCCACGGCCGCTAAAGAATTGGCTACGTTAAAACTACCCGGCAAGTTGCAGGTAATGGCATAAGACTCATCACCTACCACCGCGGTATAGGTACTACCAGAAGGCGTCAGTTTCATGTCCTTTGCTTGCAAATCACCACTCTTGAGACCGTACAGTACTGGATGCGCCACAGCCTTAGCAAAGAGCTCAGCGCTCGGGTCTTCAGCATTTATCACCCCCACACGTAACCCGCGGCGGTTACGATTTGTCTGCGTAAATAGCATCTTTTTAGCGTCGCGGTATCGCTCAAAGGTACCGTGATAATCTAGGTGTTCATGTGTGATATTCGTCATAACGGCCACCGAATACGGCACGCCCCACACGCGGTGCTGCGCCAATGCATGGCTCGTCGTTTCTAGCACCAGCCATTCCATGCCCTGCGCTTTCATCTCTTTGACTCGACGCATCAGCTGCGCCACTCCAACACTGGTCATATGTGCCACTTGGGGCTTAATATCATCACCGACACCGTAGGCAACGGTCGTCATTAAACCTGTTTTGATGCCAGAATTCTGCAGCATTCGGTGGATGAGAAAACTAGTGCTGGTCTTGCCATTGGTCCCAGTAACCCCAATAACTTTCAGCCCCCGTAGTGGAAAGCCATTGATAGCATTAATGATCACCGCCTCACCTAGGTGGCCCAGTGGTTCAACTTTCTTAAACAAGCCGGTCGGTATAACCGCTTTTACGATTGTGCGTATTCCCATACCCGTACATTATACGGGTAAATATCTTATGTGGTACTGTACTCGCGTTCCCAAATTTCCAGCAACGAGGTGTCACCTGTCTTGGCTTCTAGTCGTGTAGCAATGTCATGCATCAGATAGCCAGCTTCAGCGACCATCTCGTTATTACCATCGATCAAGGCAACGCCATACTCCGCTTCAGCATCATGAAAATCATCAACCATACGAGGTGTAACGGTGTCTGGTAAAACGCGATCCATTTCCTCTTCAGAGTAATCCATAGCTTCACGGCTGGCACGAACCTCCGCTGTTACCCGAGCCCGCGCTCGGAGCTCAGCCTCAGCGTGGATTTCTGCATCGATGATCGCCATGCGTGACGGATCAGCGTTTAACCACAAAGCTCGTGAGGCAACGCGTAACGGTCGAGTTGCTTCCAATGCATCTAGCTCTTCTTCAAGCGCAGTGTCATAGAAGTCGGTACGGATACCTTCCTCAGCCTCCAATATAGCCAGTTGCTCATTGCGCTCGCGTTCAATACGCTCAGCTTCAATACGCGCCCGCTCTTCTTGCATCACGGCGTACCGTGGTTTGGCTTCAAGGTCGCGACGGTGGCGGGCAAGTTCGTCATCTACGCGCGTTTGTACAATACCCTCGATACGAGTGGGGTCCGTCAGTGTACGACGGTGCGTTTCATAGGCACGATCGTGTGCTTCGCGCACTCGATCATCACGTCCTGCTAGCAGTCGCGCAATAGCGGGGTCGTGCTCCGTGCGACGTCGGGCCACCCTGGCTGCCTCACGGGTTGCATTAGGTCCACGTCGATCAATTTCTTCATCATAATAGCCATCATAGGCTGCGTCAAAACGAGCTTGAATATCAGCCGCTACCCTATCAGCGGCAGCCCGTGCATGGCGTCGAGCTTCGCTTTCGGCGCGGCCAACGGCTTCGCGTGTGTATTGACTACGGCGGCCTTCCAATGCTGCCCGTTTTTGCCTCACACTAAGGTCAAACTGGCTTTGGATAGCATCCATGTCGACACCTCCGATTTCGGTTGTGCCATCAGCAGCAGTAGTTACTTCAGTTACCTCATCGGTCAAATCAAACGGACCGTGGCTCTCGACGTCTTCAGCTGGAGGCTGTGGCGCTCGACGACTTTCCAATATCTCTTCGTGAAGACGAAGTCGTCCAGATGCATATGCCTTGGCTGCCGCCAAAATTGACTGATCAGGCGTCAGTACTGCCGCATGCTCCCCAATTTTGTTGCGAGGGTCTCGTCGATACCACTCACGAAGACGAGCAATCTCGGACTTGGTCAAACGACGGTCTTGTAGTTCTTGTGATTCAGGTGGGCGCGGTCCGCGAGGCGTTGGCTCGTGATCCCACGTTTTTCGATATAAAACCCGCTCTTTAAGAGTTGGATTATCAGGATCTTTGCGCGCAGACTGCTTGGGTGGCTTCTTCTCAGGACGTACAGTTTTTAGATCAGATGCCCTAAGAACACGACGCAAAAAGGTCTCATCGTCCTCATCAAGCAACCAGTGATCTTCGGACGTTTTATCAAAAATATCACCAACTAGGTCAGGGTTTAGCTCTTTACCATCCTCATTCTGTACACGAGGATTTGTAAACGTTCTGCCGTCGTCTCGGTGTCGAGTGGGATGATATTTTATCTTACTGCCGTGATCAACAACACGTGTACGACCTCCAGCTAACTCTACCTCTTCCGTATCAGGAGGCGTCCGCATAACATCAAGTGAGCCAATAAGCCTCTCCCGAATTGTTCGCAGCTGATCAAGCGAAAGTGTACCGTGCTCAGCATCGCTAGAACGACCATTACCATTCGCTCGTGACGGAGGTATGCCGTATCGTTCAACATAGTCGAGAGTTCTATCGATTAATGTCAAGCTCTCATCAGTAAGTGGGCCGTTCTCGGTCAGATGCATCACATCTCCAATCTCAGCCTGTCGGGTCACATTCTTACCAACTCGTACCATTGGCATCTCAGGATTAGGAATGGGAGCGCCGGGTGCAAGTTCTACTGGGTTAAGGCCTGGTTGTGATTCAATCATTGTTTTTTATTTAGTGGTCTTTACTGCATTATACTAGCAGAAAATTGTTAAATTGTCAATGTAGTTGTGCTTTAATGTAGTTCTTTGACGTTCATGTGCAGAGCCCGAGCAGCACCCTGCGCTTGTTCCAAGATCTTCAACGTTTCTTCTGGGGGGATGCCTATCCTCTCACCAGCCTGTATAACTGTCCGTCGACCCATTTCTAGGCCGTACGCTTCACCAAGCAGCTCATGATGTGTTGATATTACACCTCGTATGGTGGCGGTAAATGTGTCAATACCCATGGCAGTGTCATCTACCAGGTCACCGCCTTTTTCTAAGGCATTTTGTGCAACTACTACCAAGGCTTGTTTGAGTGGCTCACCACCCAGGACCATGGTGGTCAGGTGGTCATCTTCGATATCGTGCTTGTACATTATTTCAGATTTAGTCGATGCCGGATACTGCCCCTCGGCAATTGTTTGCAAATAATCAGAACCTTGGATAGTTTCAACATCATCAAAGAAACGTATATCTACCCCGGCCAAACCAGCTGCAGCCTTAACTGTTTCAGGGGTTGGAGCACCGCTGATCCGAGGGCCATGTTCTGTCTGCACTACTTCATATCCCAGCGTCTGCATAAGTTCTGCTGCGTCCGGCTCGATACTCCAACGTTCGCCGAGCGACTCTCTACTAATCGTTTTGCCAAACTCGCTTTCCTTCACCTCAATGTGACGCTCGACTGGAACCATCTCGGGTTCGGGCTTGAAGTCATCCATCTTTTCCCGTTCGCCGCGTATAAAATATGTGCCCGGCTGCAATGCGTCGAAATCCCCTGGTAATAGAGGTTTTTGCTCGAGATCGAGATACCGTGCAGACCCACCATCAGTGATCAACTGCACCCCGTCCGGCAAGTTAGTTTGGTACTCCTGGCCATCCACAGTTATAGTGCGCTCGGTAGCTGCATCTTCGGCAACTGGCTGCATGATTTGATCTTGCGCCTGCACAGCAAGCTGCTCTGTTGTGTCTGGTGAAGGTACGGTTTGTGTGTCCATGTTGGTTTTTGATTTATCGCTAGAATTGTAGCATAAATGCTTGTGCTTTGCAAGTCGCAGGTGTGCTTTTACAGACAGATTGGTATGATATTCAGGTGAAAATCATCGGAATCGAAACGAGTTGTGATGAGACTGCAGCAGCGGTGGTCGAGAACGGCACCACTCTGCTCTCAAACGCAGTTGCCAGTAGTATGGACCAACATGTCCAGTATGGAGGCGTTGTCCCAGAGATTGCCGCTAGAAGTCATATTGGATTCATCAACCCTGTGATTACGCAGGCTTTAACAGAGGCACGCTGTACGTGGGATGACATTGATGGCATTGCCGTTACATATGGTGCTGGGCTCGGCGGAAGCCTCTTAGTCGGCGTCTTGGCGGCTCGAACACTGGCCATCACCAAGAAAAAACCCCTGTACGCTATCAATCACGTTGAAGCGCATTTGTACGCAAGTTTCCTCACCCAGACCTCACTGTCTGGGTACCACCTGCCGGCTGCACAGCCTAATTTTCCTTTACTGGGTCTTATCGTCAGTGGTGGGCATAGTCAGTTGGTATTTTTCAAAGATCACTTTGGCTACAAACTCCTTGGGCAGACACAAGACGATGCTATCGGTGAAGCGTTTGATAAAGTCGCTAAGCTTATTGGACTTCCCTACCCCGGTGGCCCGAGTATTGCCGCTTTAGCACCCAAAGGTAACGATCGTGCATATACGTTGCCGAAAGCCAACATGACTGGTAAGTATGACTTCAGCTTCTCCGGGCTCAAAACAGCCGTTTTAAGGCTGGCTCAGGCAGAAACCGGCCAATCTCTCGACTTTCCGTCTAGTAAGCTGTCAGAGCTGCTCTCTGAAGCCCAGAAGGCTGACATTGCTGCCACGTTCCAACGCATCGCTATAGAAACAATCGTCGATAAAGCCATCCTGGCTTGTGAAGAATTTCAGCCGAAGAGTTTTATCGTCGGTGGTGGTGTTGCCAGTAGCCAGGAGTTGCGCAAGCAGCTGTCTCAACGCTTGCCACTTACGCCAACCTACACCGACCCCAAGCTATGTACTGATAATGGTGCTATGGTCGCCACCCTTGGTTGCTTTAAAGCAATACACAAACAGCCTATGGCCGACCCCTACTCTCTTGAGATCGCCCCAAACTTATCGATGTAACCTAATACGGGCCGTCTGGCTGGTTGCTTTCAAAGTGCAATACTGCAACAACCGCGTGATTTTGTGGTGCATCAAGCGGACCATCATCTGGCGTAACCCACATGTCGTCGGGACGACTATCATCCAAGTCTTCGGGCAGCGGTGCACCCTGTTCATAGTGAGCTCTAAAATCAGGATGGTCTTCGGCGTGCATAAGTTGTCGCCTATCCAGCAGGACAAGGCCTGGGTCTCCGGTACCTTCCGTCGCAAAGCTCCACGGGTTGCGGGTATCTGCCCTACCGTCGCCATTGGTGTGAGTCATGATTGCCGGTAATTCACCAAGAGGGACAGCGTTAATGACCCGCTGTTTACGTCCTTGAAATCCACCATCGGCTTCGAGGGTTGAAGCGTCTACCCCACTCACCAATACTTCCTCGGTTGCCAATCCGCGCGCAGCTTTGATTTTTTCAACTTCTTCAGTAATAGCTTGGAGTACGTACCCCGTCTCAAAGCCTGCCCACTCTCCAGTCGAACGGACACGAACTACTGGCAAACCTTCTGGCTCGTGTTCTTGCTTCGACTGAATTTCTGTAGAGGCCATCGTCTGATTATCATACCAATTTGCTTGTGTTTTGTCAATATTGCACCCCCTGTTAAAAATAGCTTATGCTTGGGGAGTAAAACAAACAGACGGTACCGCCAGCAAGCCCATGCCGGCCGCACGTTGGGAACAAAGGTAATCGGTGAAGGGAAGTACAGAGGGTTTTCATATGAAAATCTTGTGTATTTTTTGTATTTTTCACATGAAAAATAACAGATGATTGGCAGTGTAGTATCAGAGGTGATATGATAAGTGTGATTACTGGCAGGGAAGAGTAGACATTGAAACTTTCGAAAGCTTACGAACCAGACAAATATGAAAAAGACATTTATGCCCTCTGGGAGCGTAGTAAAGCTTTTGTGCCCAAAAACAGGGGCGGGGAAGGCACCTACAGCATCGTCATGCCGCCGCCAAATGCCAATGCTAACCTTCATATTGGCTACGAGCTCACTGCGGCACTAGAAGACATTGCTGCTCGCTACCATCGCATGACAGGGAAGGCGACGCTTCTGCTACCCGGTGCCGATCATGCCGGTTTTGAAACATGGGTTGTCTACGAAAAGAAGCTCAACGCAGAGGGTAAAACTCGTTTTGATTTCACTCGAGAGGAGTTATACAAACAGGTATGGGACTTTGTGCAGCTCAACAAGACCAATTTTGGTGTACAAATGCGAGCAATGGGCGTGAGTTGTGACTGGGAACGCTTTACGTTTACCCTTGATGAAAAAGTGGTTAAAACTGCTTACGGAACGTTTAAGAAGATGTGGGATGACAAGCTCATTTACAGAGGTGAACGTCTGGTAAACTTCTGTACGTTCCACGGTACATCGTTCTCTGATATCGAGGTCGTCTACAAAGAAGTGTCGGGGCATTTATGGCACATCAAATACCCACTTACTGATGGTAGCGCTACCATTACGGTCGCCACCACTCGACCAGAAACTCTGTTGGGTGATACGGCTGTCGCCGTAAACCCGAAAGATAAACGCTATACCAGTCTTATTGGTAAAACCGTGCGTTTACCCCTG
This sequence comes from bacterium, assembly GCA_900299395.1. Taxonomy (GTDB): domain Bacteria; phylum Patescibacteriota; class Saccharimonadia; order Saccharimonadales; family OMJO01; genus OMJO01. The sequence goes on along the minus strand of OMJO01000018.1, from coordinate 29,173 downwards.
ACAAATCGTGACATTCCGATTATTGCTGATGAATTTGTTGAAATGGAATTTGGTACAGGAGCCGTCAAAGTAACGCCTGCCCACGACCCAAACGACTACGAGATGGCCGCACGCCATGATCTGCCCTTTATATCTGTTATCGACCACGAAGGCAAAATGACCGAGCATGTGCCCGAAGAATATCGCGGCAAAGACGTGATGACTGCCCGCCAGCTCGTAGTGGAGGATCTGGAAGAATTGGGCTTTTTGACCAAAACAGAAGACTATACCCACAGTGTCGGGCACTGTTACAAGTGTGGTAACGTCATCCAACCACTGCTACGCGATCAATGGTTTGTTGATATGAAACCGCTGGCTACAGCTGCCATTAAGGCGCTCAGAGCAGGGGAAATCACGTTTTATCCGGCCGCCAAATTGGAACAGTGCATTGCCTACCTCAAAAACATACGAGACTGGAACATAAGTCGACAGATCGCTTGGGGTATACCAATTCCGGCATTTCAGAATATCAATGACCCTGACGACTGGATTTACGATGAACAGGTTGACCAAGAAATTATCAAAGTGAACAACAAGACCTACCACCGTGACCCAGATGTATTCGACACGTGGTTCTCTAGTGGTCAGTGGCCCTTTGTTACGCTCGACTTTCCAGAAGGTGAAGCCTTCAAGGATTTCTACCCCCTCAGTCTGATGGAAACAGGTGGGGAAATACTCTACCAATGGGTCTGTCGTATGATTATGCTCGGCGTATACGTGACAGGGAAGGTGCCATTCAAAGAAGTATACGTGCACGGCTACGTGCTGGCCGAAGACGGATCAAAAATGAGTAAGTCTATTGGCAATGTCGTCGACCCGCAACCTGTCATATCCCTCTATGGATCGGACGCATTACGGATGGGCGTTATAGCCAGCCGTGCTCCCGCCATCAACCGTGGTTATGATACGCGCAAAGTAGAAGACGCTCGTAATTTCTGTAACAAGCTATGGAACGTCGCGCGGTTTATCGAAGATAAGGTAGGGGACAGCTTTGCTTTTGGTCAAAAACCTAAGCCCAAAACAGCTGCCGATGAATGGCTATTGAGTAAATTACAACGTTCTATCAGAGATGTTAGTGAGGATTTGAACAATTACCGGTTCGCTGAAGCTTTTGATTCTATTTACCATTTGCTATGGGATGACTTTGCCGACTGGTACATCGAGGCTTCAAAACTTGAGCCTAACCAATCAGTGCTCAACTATGGACTCGAAACTATTCTGAAACTCGCGCACCCCTTTGCGCCATTTGTAACAGAGACGATTTGGCAAACGCTAAGTGGTGACAACGAGAATGCACTGCTTATTACCAGCGAATGGCCAAAGGCCAACAACGACTCCTACGACCTCGCCAAAGAGTTCGAAGAAGTAAAAGCCATCGTCGAAGAGATACGATACATCCAGGCAAGCATCAAACGACGTAATTTAAACCTGTACCACACTGAAGATACCTTCATCGACCGCTACGCCAAGCTCATACAGTCTCTCACAAGGCTTGATGGGGTGTCATCGGTCCAGGCCGGTAGTGGCCTCAACCTCACCAGCACAAAACACAAAGCATGGCTTGATGTCGATGCGCAAACTGCCAAGGATTTCTTGAAACAGCTCGACACTAAACGTGCAGAGCAGGGGAAGGCCGTCAAACAGCTTGAGACCCGCTTGGGCAACAAGTCCTACGTCCAAAATGCACCGAAAGAAATCGTTGAACAGAGTAAGCAACAACTGGAGACCGCACGGGCACTCTTAGAAAAACTGGAAGCTGAATACCAGCGTTTTGCTGGCTAGGCCTCCGGTTCTAACACGTTACGAATATTGACGGCAGATTCTTCTGGTCGGTAATCATCAAACCAAAGGACATGCCAACCCATCTTTTCGGCGGCCATGAGGTTAGCACGAGAATCATCGACCAGCAGTATCTCGGAAGGAGATACGCCAGCTTTTTCTTGCGCGATGGTGTAAATTTCTGGCTCAGGCTTAATCGCCCCTACTGTTGAAGAGTCCACGATTGCCGCGTAGTCGACATTTGGCAGAATTTCACGAGCGCGCATAGCCTCAATGAACCCCGGCATAATGTTGCTCAGCAGCCCCACATAATAATTCTCAGCCGCCCACCGCAGCAGCTCGTCCATCTCGGTAATCGGATCGATTGCCTCCAGATAGTAATGTTGCCAATCTATCTGCGGCGCTCCTATGTGTTGGGCAAATATTTGATCAAATTCCTCGAGTGTCATCTCACCCCGGCAGACTGCGTCATTGTAGTGCCAGAAAGTCGATTCAATTATGTCAGCAGGGGCGCCAGTTTCTTCTGCAATTTTGGTAAATGCTCGGTGAAAAAACCGCACCAAACAACCGTTGATGTCGAAGTACACAAACCGTACGCCGCTTTTCGAGCGTTTCTTGGCATTCACCGCCGGTTTCTGGCCAATGTCTCCCATAAGATCGGTCAGACTCACCCCAAGTGCAGTAGCAATGCTCTGTATGGTGAATATTGAGGGTGCCTTGATAGCGCCGCGCTCTATCTTGGCCAACGTCGAATAGCTCAGGTCTGCTTTTTGGCACAGCTCCTGTTGTGTCAAACCTGCCTGCTTCCGCGCATTTTGTAAGCGTCGTCCTAAACTTACCTCGTCCATTGGTACCATCGTACTAATTTTACGGTGAAAATCAAAACGAAACTAGCACTAAATGGCTAGTTCTAGCGATGCGAAACCATCCCGACAAGCGTCACCACCACGAGAAAAATGACGCCCGCACTAATAGCGGCACCAATAATCGAGTTTTTGGTATTGTTACCAGTCTGCTTCATGAGCTTGCTGTAGATCCAGGTGCCTCCACTAATGGCGACTAAGAAAGCAATGAGTGCATTTGAAAACATATCTTTATACTAGCACGTCAAAACGCGATGCGCTTGGCCATCTCTGCCAAGGCGGCATGGTCGGGATCTTTGCTAGTATCTTGTGCAGCTCGGAATTCGGCGCCCGTATCGATGGGGAAGACTTTCACATGCACGTGGGGAACATCGAGGCCTTCGATTTGCACGCCAATGCGCTTTTTGTCAGGAAATACTTGCTTGAGTCGCTTGGCAACTCTTTGGACAGTCGTCATGAGTACTGAGAGTTCTTCTGCGGAAAGTTGGGTAAAGTCTTCAACCTGGTGCTTAGTCACGACTAACGTCATTCCGGGCTGAATGGGATAAATATCAAGGAAAGCAAAGGTGTGCTCGTCTTCATATATTTTGTGGCATGGAATCTCGCCTTTGATAATTTTGGTAAAAATACTGTCTTCCATGCATGTAGTGTGGCAAGGTCCTTGTAATCATGCAAGGCATAGCAACATTATGTCGTACAATACGCTTATGAATGTCGCGCAAAGATTGCTGGTGTGGTTGTGTTCAGGATTGTTGAAGCTCTCACTATTTAGTGTCGCATTGTCGTTGGCGGTACTAGCCGTTTTTGGTACACCGACTAATATAAAAAACGCATTGAAAAATAGTAACGTGTACGGAACTGCTGTTGATGAAGTTCTGAACCAAGCCAAAAAAGGCGCTGAAAATTCTACGGGCACTGAACTATCGATCGACAACCCGGTCGTACAGCAAGCTGCCAAGTCGGCTTTTTCTCCAGCATTCTTGGAAACATCATCTGAACAAATTATTGGTGGCACCTATAACTGGCTGGATGGAAAAAGTGCTCAACCCGATTTTCAGGTCGACATTGGCCCAGCAAAGCAAGCATTCATAGATAGTGTTGTTGATGCTGCCGGCAAACGTGTGAGTGGTCTGCCCGTTTGTACCAAAGCACAACTTCTGGCACTACAAGGAACCACGATCGATGCATTTACTATCCCTTGCCGCCCAGCAGGCCTTGATATTGCAGCGGAACAACAAAAAATCCGAACCCAGATGACTAATAATAAAGATTTCCTGCCACAAACGGTGCTATCGGCCCAAAGTTTGCCCAAGGATTCCGAGGGACAGAATAGTTTTGATAAGCTGAATCAGGCACCAAAGGCCTATCGACTGTCTAAAAGCACACCGTGGGTCTTTACCATGCTCGCGCTTTTATCAGGTTTGGGCCTTGTTTTTGTGCAAGCTAGGCGCAAAGGCATACGAAGCGTAGGCGTGTCACTGATCACTGTGGGAGCAACTCTCGGGCTGATAGCGTTTTTGTTAGGGTGGCTCCTACGACGTAGCTTGTCGTCTACGGGCAGTATTGGTAAAACGTTGCAGGCCAGCGAATTTCAAAAATCGTTCCTTGCTGCTACCGATTCATTACTTGGGCAATACGTTGGAAAACTACTCTTATTTACCATCGGGTACATCGTGAGCGGCATTGCTATACTAGTTGCATTACGGTTTATCTGGAAATCTACGAAACCGATGACAGAAGCGCAGCCGACGACACAAAACAACGCACAATAACGAAATAATGGCGGAAGGGGAGGGATTCGAACCCTCGGTACCGCATAACGGCACACTTGTTTTCGAGACAAGCCAGTTCAACCACTCCTGCACCCTTCCGCAACCTACGATATTCTAACAGATAAGCCCTCCTATTTAACACTGGTAATACATGACTCAAGGTGTTAGAATAACCCCTGTTATTGAGCACCCGTAGCTCAGCTGGATAGAGCGTCGGCTTGCGGAGCCGAAGGTCGTAGGTTCGAATCCTGTCGGGTGTACCAAGTAAAGGAGCCGTCTTGAGACGGCTTTTTTACTTGGTACAATCCCTCTTACAAAAGAAAAAGCCGCGAGAGAGTGGAGAGTGAAGGGTTGACCGATAAGGGGGTCATCCACGTCACTCTCCACATCTCCGCGGCGAACAAGGTTCCGAACCTCGGTGATAGTCGACAGCGACCACCATGATTCCGGATTCGGAAAGGGTGGTGCGTGCGCTAGCTCTTCGCGCAGCCCTGGGCGCCGTTGAAGCCGCCGGGGATGTGGACCTTGCCGTTCACGATGGTGAGCGGGCCGGTGCCGTTCTGGCCGGGGGCCTGGTAGGGCTTGAGGCTGGGGTCGATGCTGCTGATGCAGTGACCGAAGTTCACCTCCGCGGCCGAAGCCGGCGCCACGAGGGCAGGGGTGAGGGTGAACGCGCCGAGGCCGAGGGCGACGACGATGGTACGCAGGAGCTTGTTCATGGGAAGGTTCCTTGTGTGACTCGTTCCATCTCAATGGAAGAGGGGATTATTTTAACACTTATGTTTATTTTTGTCAATGCTTTATAGATTGACAATCTTCGGCGGGAATGCGATGCTCACAATAACAAATGAGGGTAATACAGTGAAAAATATTGGTCAGCCATCTCGTCGGCTACATGATTTTATCAGTAATCCGACAGTACGAATTCTAATATTTACGATAATGTTTGCTATTTTTGGCACGATTGCGCTTTTAATCACAAAAGCCGCGACACCACCTGCACCAAATTCTCTGCAAAATGACACGATGATAAGCGAGCAACAATAGATACGAATTTGTCTTCTCTTAGGCTATTTATATAGTTGATACGTTATTGACAAAGCAGTAGCGGAATGCGATTCTCAAGGTGTACGCTTCGTTCAGTTCCACAAGTAGTCTTTTATGATAAAAAAGCTCCGTAAAACTTTCAAAAATACACCTACTACTGTCGCAACATTTGTAGTTCTCTTTGCGATATGTGGCACGATTGCGCTTTTACTAACGCGAGCAGCGACGGTCTCGGTAAGCGTCGAGGCCGAGAACGGTACGCTTAGCGGAAACGCTGCAAAAATTACTGGAGACCCGACTGCGTCGAATAACAGTTATGTTCGGTTTACTGCCGCCAGGGCCGGGAATGGCCCGTATGAAACTATCGACATTCTGACTATGGCACTGCGTATGCCATACCAGACCCAAACCATCCTGCAGATGTAAAGTATGTAGCTACAAACGGCAGCGATGCCAACCCGGGCACCTTGGCTGCTCCCTTTCGCACCGTGGCTAAAGGTGTCAGCGCGGGCGGCACGACGGTTGGTTATCTTCGCTAATGATTTAGAAGCGAATTTTGTTCATCATTTTATCGACAAAATCCTGTTTGTGTTCCTCGAACGGCAGAAAGTTCGCTATCTTTTGTAAGATCTTTTCTTCGTTGTCGCTCGGGTAATACACGCTAATTAGTGGCATAAAACGCTTGAGTGGCATGAGTATCAGTGAGTGCAGCGGTCCTTCTTCGTTGACAGAGAATGACTTAAAGAGATTGTACGAGTATTTTTTACTCCCTAGTGTAATTCCTTCATTATCTAGACTGTAATCGAGGGTACGAGGTTTCTTGCGGGCAAAGCTTCCAAATATCAACGCGACAATAAGGATCATGCCGACCGTGATTTTGTCGCCAGTCAGCACCAGCACAATACCGGCCAAAACTACCGCGCCAATACCCAATATAAGGTACCAGCTAGCGCTTCGATCATGTTCCACAAATTCTTGCGCTGTCCACGATACGCTGCTGCCCCCTGTAGCTTTCACCGACTGCTGCTCCATGGTTTTTTCTGTATAAGCCCGTGCAGTTGCGCTCGGCGCGGCGGCGTCAGCGCCCGGGCGAAACACCCAACCAGCTTCTGGTTTTTGCGGCTCACTTTGTCCTGATTGCATAAGCGTATTGTACCAGTAGTGCTGGGTGCAAAACAAAATGACCTGCATAAAAAAATAGACCTACACTGCTGTACGTCTATTTTTTTGGCGGAGAGAGAGGGATTCGAACCCTCGCGGGAGATTTCTCCCCCCTAACGATTTAGCAAACCGTCCCCTTCAGCCACTTGGGTACCTCTCCTCGGCCAAGGTATTGTAACGGTAGTTCCGTTATGGCGGAAGGGGTGGGATTCGAACCCACGGTACCGTTTCCGGCACGCTGGTTTTCAAGACCAGTTCCTTAAACCGCTCGGACACCCTTCCGTAACAGGGGTGATTATAGCAGTAACCGCCCTGTTCCACCAAATTAGGTTTTTTGGGCAAACACAACAGCACTCACCGATCTTGCCGCTGCCGAATCCGACTCGTGGCAGATGATACGGGTACAATTACAGTTTCACTATGCAGCTGCGGCAGAATATCGGTCATTTGGGCAGCAATGATGCCAGCCGTACTCTGCGCCCGGTCAAACTTAAACGTACGAATTACGTTTTTAGCCAATCCGTCATAGACAGTCGCAACCCATACATGACGCAGAGCACTGCTTCGTTTGCATTTTGAAAATACACGAAAGTCTCGCGTGAGAGTTTTGCATCGATAGCACCGTGGTGGCACTGGTACGCGTATGTCTGAAAGACACCAAGCACAGACAACGCTACCTTCACTACCACAACGAATACACTGGTGTGGTGCAATGGTGCCAATTAGTTTCTCTAAAATCATCTTGTTGTGATTATTGTGTTGTAAATATCCACATGGGCGGTTGCGCCTCTTGTGTACTCTAAGCTATACTAATCAATAACAAAAATTGCAAATCTTTTGAAAACATAGCAATTCGGAGGGTAACAACAAATGGCACGTAGAAGCCGTGACGAAGATCTGTTGATGGAAGACGAGCTAACAGCCGCTTTCTTGGGTGAGGACGACGATTTAGCACCAGCAAACGACGGAGACGCACCGGCAGTAGCCGCTGAGCCTACCGATGAATGGGATGAAGAAGAAGCAGTCCCAGGACAATTGGCAGTGGACGTATATGAAACCAAAGAGAAATTGGTTGTTAAAGCTCGCACTGCAGGCGTTAACAAGAATGATCTTGATGTAAGCATCGCGGACAACACGCTGAGCATCCGAGGCACCTTATCTGCAGGCAACGAAGAGGATGTAGAGAACTACTTTGTACAGGAATGTTACTGGGGTGAGTTTTCACGAAGCTTAGCTTTACCTGTTCCTGTAAAGGAAGATGAGATCGAAGCCGTTCTGAAAGATGGAGTTCTGACCATTAGCTTCACCAAGATGAAACAAGACAGCGTTAAGAAGATCCAGGTCTTATAGATACATCTGCGCACAAATAAAAAACCCGCGAAACCCGCGGGTTTTTTATTTTGGCTAACGATATCTAATTGCCGTTGCCGCTTTGAGTAACTTTCACGAGTACGAAACGAACGATAAACTGCGCCAGCGCAACCACCACTAGGCCAATAACGGCGTAGAGAATGGTGTTCTTGGCACCGGTGATGTTAGACGATTCACCGCCAGAAGTAATGTACTTCAGACCACCGATGATGATCATAACAACTGCAATAATACCCACGATAAGTGAGAAGATGTTGATGACTGTTGTCAGCAGGTCGTTTACTTTCTGCTTTGGGTCGCCATTCTGGTTACAGTCTTTGGCGTCTACTTGAAGGTTTGCCCCTTCACAAAGGCTACCGTTTACATCTGCTGCGTGCGCAATTGCTGGTGCAAAAACAGGCACAACGAGCAATGTCGCAATCGAAAGCTTAGCGATGAATTTTTTTAGTGTTTGGATCATGATTATCCTTTCTTATCTATATGCTGACTTACTTATACCATAAAGGTTTCACGAATTTCAATAACCTGTTTTATCTAGGGCGTGCAGTTCTGTGTTTGGCCAGCAGAACATTGGGGCAATGGTTTTGTCTTGTTAAGCGTAAAACGAACTATGAATTGGGCAAACGCCACAATCACAAGACCGACCACTGCATAAATCACGGTATTCTTGGCACCCGATATGGCACTACTGTCTCCTTGGGACGTCACATACTTTAGACCACCGATAATGATCATAATTACAGCTATTATCCCCACTACGAGTGAAAAGATATTTATTACCGTAGCGAGAATACCATTAACACTGCCTTTTGTATCCGAACATCCAGCAGTACCAGTGTCCAAGTTAATACCATTACAGGCCTCGTCCTTGGCATTTTCAAACAGCGCAGATGTACGTGCTGGTGCTGCTATTAACAGCGACAAAACAAGCACGGTAACTGCGGTAATCCATAGACGTATGCGCATATGCTCTCCTTTTCTTATAATTTGTTCAATATGAAATAAACGCCAACTTGGGCAAACGCCACAATAGCCAGACTAATGACGGCATATAACACCGTACGTTTGGCAGAAGCAACACTATTACTATCGCCGTTACTGACAATCATTTTGACACCCCCAATGATAATGGTAAAAACAGCGAGTATACCTGCGATAAGCGACAGAATATTAACAACTTTGGTTAGGATGCCATTGGGGCCAACGATCGGATTCTCTGGAGCATTTGGCTGATTATCATTACATATCTTTGGTTTTTCGACGGCGTTTGGGTTGGTGCAAACCGGATCAATAACATCGACGGCTCGTACCCGAGAGGGCACGCTAAGCGGAAGCAAGGTCGCGACCAACAACATGACAACAATAAGTCGTTTGAGCATCTTAAACCCTCCCTAGCGCAAAACTAACAATAATCTCCGCACTCAGTGCAATCACCAAGCCAATAGCTGCATAAATGATGGCGTTCCGCAGTTTGGCGGTGGCGCCAGGATCACCAAGGCTCATCTGATAACGAATGGCCGCCAGAACGATATATATGACAGTCACGACTGCGATCACCCCAAAAACAATCTGCAAGGCAATCTTCACGTTATCTGGCGTGCCCTTAATGGCCGGGAAAATTGTTTGACAAGAACCGTCATCTGCTTGATTTGGGTCACAATTCTGGACGACAGCAGCGAGCGTATGGGTGATCAAGAATAAACTCATGGCTTAAATTGTCCTGCTACAAACGAAACTAATACTGTTGCCGTTACGGCAATCACAAGACCAACGATCGCATTGATAACAGTTGACCTGGCTTTGGCAGCTTTATCGGGTTCTCCTTGGCTCATCACAAATTGGATGCCACCCCATACAATCAGCGCGATAGCGGCGAGTGCAGCAACACGAAGCAAAATCTCAACAACAGCAGCCACAATGAGCCATACGTCATTAATTGACTGGATCTTTGGTGTGCAGACCGTACCTATATCTACACCTGAACCGTCCTTGGCCATTTCGGTAGTGCCAGGAAGATACTTGTACCAAGAAGGGAAGCCAAGAAGATTGCCACCCCCACAACTTGCCGCAAATCGATATAAGAAATCCATCATTTGAATATCCCCGCTGGAATAAGCCAGTTCAATATAGCATAGCTAAAGATGTAAATGATGAGAGCGATCACCGTCGAGTTAATCCGCGCCAAAGCCTTGGCAGTAGCGCTGGGGTCTCCCCGCGACGCTGTGTACTGAATGCCCGCCACCACAATTGACCCTATCACCACGATGCCAACTCCGATGGAGAGGAATCGAATCAGCGCGAAGGTAAGATCCAAGATGCCATTTCCTTGCCCACGACACCCGATGTTGATGGAGGTGTGAACAGCACTATCACCCTCGCCACATGTATCGCCACTTCCTTGAGCATCACCAGTTACATAACTACCTGTGCGATTCTCGTTCTGTGTTTTGTAGTCGGTCATGTCCCACTTGGTGGAATCTGTCACAATGACACAAAGCAGTCCAAATCCACCACCATTCACGGTGTACTCCTCAACACTTGAGCCACTCATGAACGTCTCGCCGCACGCATTGTTTTGCATTACTTGGTTGGGTGGGGGCAAAGGGCTTATAGAATAGCCGACGTTATCACCACGGACACGAATACAAGCGTACACCGTCATATCATTGCGGCCGTGCACCACATTAAAGTCTGCTCCTTTTGACCCAGTCAGACATTTTGGATCCGGCTTATATAAAAAGTTCTTACTGTAATCATCGCGACCGGGTATAGCAGCAGCAGAGAGGGGCATGCCTACAATAAATAGTCCCAGCAAAAATGAGAGGGCGATGAGTATCTTTTGCGTAAGTTTTGATGTTTTTACCATAATGTATGATCCAATACGTTACTTTCATCATACACAAATTCACCCGAATTGAACAGATATGTTCCCTGTGCACAACATAAGCGTAAGTTGTATGGTGTAGAAAGGCGTATTTTATGCTACATTTAAGGGAAGAATGAATGCTCGCAAACGATTGATTCTGGTGGTTGGCGTCTTGGTGTTTTTGAGCACCCTGACTTTTAGTTTATTCCACCCCCAGAAAGTAGCCGCTGCTGCCCCATCATCTGAGGACGATATTAAGAAAGCCTCTTACAATTTTATTGACCACGCTCATTTAGAAGTGACAATAGGTGGCACAAAATACACGTTTTTTGATCAAAACATCGGCGACAAGGAGCCCGATTATGCAGTTCAAGGCAGTGATTGTTATGGTCATGTTAGTTTCTATGCTTCCTACAACATTGGTGCCGACTTCGTAAACGGCAAGATAACCCCATACTCCGTTGACATCGACTACAAGCCCGGTGGGGTTGGACAATGTAGAAACACTCAGATTGACCCACTCGTATTAGCTCAATCAACCCACATAGCTAAAGGTAATGTCGACATATGGTATGAGTGGCTCGATAGCCAAACTATCCGGCGCGTAGATGGTGATAGTGGCTGGATTTTTGCTCAAACGCGTGTTGCAAGCCAAAGCAAACAGCTCTTTGTGAGGACATCAGGAGGTGGTTGCGGTGATTACATTATTGCCAGCACTGACTTTACGTCGCACAAAATTTATCGTATGGAGGACAACAAGCAAAATGGGCGAGATGGGCTAAGTGACATAACCAACCCCGACCATGACATATTGCAGCCTGTTTTCCCAAATAGCTGCGAGCTCTGGGGTACGCGGCCCTCGCAAGAGCAAAATGTTGATTACGACAGCAGTAACAGCAAAGTGGCCGCCAAGTCTTACCCTCTGGGTTCTGTTGCAAACGCCACCAAAACACCAGGTGCGGGTGGCGGCACTCCCGGCGTTGGCAACACTGGCAGTGGCGACCAAAACGTAACGTGTGAAAAAAACTGGAACAACCCATTATCGTGGATCCTCTGCCCAGTCTTTAATGGCATTGCCGACCTCTCGGACTGGCTGTTTAACGAGTTTATTACCCCGTTCCTGCAGTCATCCCCCGTGAGTACCGATAGTAGCGACCCTACCTATCAAATATGGTCGGGCTTCCGCATCTACGGTAACGTGCTGTTGGTAATAGCGATGATCGTCATTGTTTTCGGACAGACAATCGGCGGTGGACTCATTGATGCCTACACTGCCAAAAAGGTACTGCCGCGCATCCTGACGGCAGCCATCTTGATCAACCTATCCGTATACATTGTTGCCTTTATGGTGGACGTCACTAACATCGTTGGCAAGGGTATCGGACAGCTGATGATCTCGCCGATTAGGAGTAGTATAGGCACGGGCTTCCATCTGAGTATTGGCCAGTCACTTGGGGGTATTGGGCTGGGGGTATTAGGACTCATGCTTGGCGCATCCGGTATTGCAGGGGTGCTTGGCGCTCTTGTCCTTGGTGGTGGTGCAGCCATTCAGGCAGGGCTGTTTGTTGGTTTACTCACTCTTCTTCCTGTTATTCTCAGCATTATTGGAGTGTTTGTGACCCTTGTTATTCGGCGCGGTCTCATATTGTTCCTGATCATCATTAGTCCGTTTGCCTTTGCGCTTTACTGTTTACCAAATACCGAGCGGTACTTTAAAAAGTGGTGGGAACTCCTCTTTAAAACACTACTGGTTTACCCAATTGTCATTATTATCTTCGCAATTGCCGACATCATGTCGGTTACTATCCTGAAGGCTAACGGTGTCGCAGGCGTTGATGGGCAGATCAATAATGTTCTAGCAGCCGTGGTCGCCTTTGTATTGCAGTTCTTGCCCCTACTCATGATTCCGTTTGCCTTCAAGTTCGCCGGAGGCGCTATTGGTAGTATCCACGCCGCAATAACTGGTGGCGCCGGTAAGCTCAACGGCATGTTTGAAAAACGCAAAGAGTACGCAAAGAAAGACTGGAGAGCCCGCACTCTGTCTGCTCGTGATCGTCAGTACCGTGGACTTGAAACCGCAGCATCTCAGCGTGGGATCCGGGGAGCAGCTGCGCGGTTTGCACGTGCCCGCGTGGGTGGCTATAACCTCGAAGAAGCCATTGCTGCCCAACGCGAAGCTGAGAATAAGTTACAAGATCTACAGAACAATAATGGTGATGATACCGAACAACGGGCACTGACCGTCAACAAAGCATGGGCACTCGCCCAAGCTGACGGTGAGGGTAAACACTGGAGGATAGATAAGGAAACCGGGGCTCGTGAATTCCGTACACTAGGTGGTGCTTGGGTAAAGGAGGCGTCCGTCGACGCGGCACATTCTAGGTGGGGTGGCAACCAGATGGCCCTGCAGTGGTCACTTGGTCACGAAATGGACAAAGCCGCCACCCAAGAAGAACAAGATTACCTGGTTAGCAACTACGGCCGGCTTGTTGACGGTGGCCTAGGTGAAGGATCAGGCGGCTTCGCCATGAATGACAAGCAAGCGCAAGGCGTATGGAAAGGTGCCGGTTTCCAGAAGCAAAACGCAAACCGCCAATGGAAACACTACGGCTGGAAGGGCGCCGGTAAGGGTATGGAGCTAGACGGCCTAACCCTCATGCGAGAAATAGACGAGAAGCAGGGCAACTACCAGATGCTCATGCAAAATGCTGATACATGGACCAGCATGTCTGAAGAGGTCCGTAAAGCGAAGCAGATTGTTGATGGTGACATTACAGGGGTCGCATTACCTCAACGAGGTGAGTTTGCGGCGGATAAAGCCGGAGAAGATGCTTGGAGGGCCGCCAGAAAGCAAGCACTCGATGAATCTCGAGACAGGGCTGCGGAGATACTGCAGCGTGCAAGCCGAATCGCGCATGCTACAAAATCCGCCTCATTTGGTGGTGGCTCGGTAATACCGGCCGGGGAAGGTGGCGCACCCATTCCTGCTCCTGTAGTAACCGATGACTACGGCACTGAGGTTGAGGTACCAATCCGTGGTGCGGCAGGGGCGACTGGTGGCACTACACGAACGGGTGGAGGCGGCAGAGCAATTGGCGCTGGTGCACCAGGACGTGTTATGGAAGAGGCCAATGCTTTTGTACAAGTCGCTGATATGTTCGCCGGAGAGTACAAAGCCCCTGGTAGTGAGCCTGGCACTGGCGTCCCAGAACAAAGCCTTAACAGACGGGATAGGTAAGGCTGTTTATGGCAACATATAAGGTACTCCAGGACATCGAAGCCGAGGATAAATTCCTGGGCCCTTTGACCCTTAAACAGTTTATCTACGGTGCGGTTACAGCAGTGGGGCTTTACATAAGCATTTTGGGCCTGACTAAAGGCACTTGGGTCATTGCTGCTGTGTTTTCGCCAATCATACTATTTAGTGGCTTTCTCGCGTTTCCATGGGGCAAAGACCAGCCAACGGAAATATGGCTGCTGGCGAAGGTTCGGTTCTTTTTGAAGCCCCGCCGACGCATCTGGGATCAAAGTGGCATGAAAGATCTTGTGACTATAACTGCACCAAAACGTATCGAAAAACAGCTCACTAACGGATTAAGCCAGACCGAGGTAAAAAGTCGTCTGCAGGCCCTGGCTAACACTATCGATAGTCGCGGCTGGGCAATCAAGAATGTAAGCGTCAACCTCTTTAGTCAGCCCTCTTACGTGCTTGACCAAGCAGATTCAGACCGACTGATTGACCCAACCACCATACCTCAGGATGTGCCTAACTATGACGTTACACCCATGGATGACGTATTGGATGAAAAGAGCAGCCCGACTGCGCAGCATTTCAATGAAATGATTGCCGCCTCGACACAGGCACATCGCAAAGAAGCTTTTTCCCGTATGCAGCAAGCTGCAACTGGCCAAGCCGCACAAACCCCAGCCAATTATTGGTTTATGAACTCTGCTCCACAGCCAACCGCACCTGGCACAGCGGCATTTGCCAGCCCCTCAGTGATCGCTCCCGGAGCCACCGAGTACACCCAGCCAACTGTTCCAGCCGCCCCAATCACTGCTGCCGACGAACAAGCATTCCTAAAAAAGATCCACGAACAGGAGGATGACCCAGACCCCACCAACTATCACTTACGAGTTGTTGAGCCAGTATCCTCATCCCTTCGGTCGAAACACCACCATAAGCCATCAAAAAACGTACCACCAAAAGCACAATCACCTTCGACACCAACCCCTGATCCTGCTATACTTAACCTTGCAAATAATGACGACCTGAACGTGGCCACAATCGCTCGCCAAGCAGACAAAATGCGAGACACGGAGCCACCACAAGATGAAGTAGTCGTAAAGCTACATTAGTCTGATGGTCATCACCTAGAGGGTGGGTTAGTTACTGCATGAATCCAAACGCGAACAACCAATTACCAAACATTCCGCAGAATAATCCTGCGGCTGTTCCGCTGCAGCCCACAGCCCCTAATCCATATGGCTCATACGGCGCTCAGCCAGCAGTAGCCGCTACCCAAATGCCGGCGCCCCCGGCACCATTTCCCCAACAGCCAGGTATGCAAGCTGCTGTTTCACCTGCCAGCGCCGTGCCAGTCAAAGGAGCACGAAGCAACCCGAACAGCACCCAAAACACGCTACAAATTGCCGAGATTCGCGATGGAATTGTCATCATGAACGACGGGTCCTTCCGATCGGTCGTCATGGTCAAATCCATCAACTTCGACCTAATGAGTCCTCAGGAGCGAGAAGCAGTTGAAGCAGCATATCAAGGCTTCCTGAACTCCTTGTATTTTGATATCCAGATATTCATACGATCTCAAAAGGTTGACTTGCGCCCATACATAGAAAAGCTCGACAAGATTCGCTCCGAGCACGACAACATGTTGCTTGCATTACTTATGGAAGACTACATTGGTTACATCGACAATCTGTCACTCCAAACAAACATCATGGATAAAAGATTCTACCTGGTTATACCATATTCCCCGCTTTCCGAGACCAAGCAGGCACTTGTATCAAGTAAGAGCTTTTTTACGGGGCTCATGGATCTATTTCAGAGCAAGGAACAGCACGTCACCATCAATGAAGGTGACCTTGTGAAAGCCAAAGACGAGCTTCGAAACCGCGTACAAGCTGTGCTTGCTGGTTTGCTACAATGCGATATTCAGGGTTTACCGCTCGATACGCAAGAACTTATTGAGCTCTACTACGACACCTACAATCCCGATACAGCGACCCGCCAGCAACTCAAGAACTTCGACGATTTGACCGCTCCTGTTATCACCAAGGGTCAAGGCGCCGCTCCGCAGCCTAATCTCGACAAGGAACTACGATGATAGGCCGCAAGAAGAAAGAACAACTTGATCCAGTAGCACTTGCCCAACAGCAGCAAATACGCGAGCAGCAAGAAGTAAATCTCGCCTTCCAAAAGGGTATCACCGCACTCCGTGACTTTATCTCGCCGAGTTCAATTGAGTTTTCTGGCACTCATTTCCAGATTGGCACACGTTACGCACGGACATACTACGTCTACGGCTATCCGCGGCAGGTATTTACCGGCTGGCTGAGTAGCATGGTTAACATCGATGAAGTGATGGACTTATCTATGTTTATCTACCCTGTGGAGAGCCAGGTTGTTTTAGAAAACCTGCGCAAAAAGGTGGGTCAACTCGAAGCTGGCATTCAAATAGACGCAGAAAAAGGCCGAGTGCGTGACCCAGGTAAGCAGGCAGCGATCATTGACGCTGAAGAAATGCGCGACAAGCTACAAGTCGGAGAGGAACGATTTTTCCGTTTTGGTTTGTACTTTACTATCTACGCCTCTTCCACGGATGAGCTTGAGTTTATTGCACACAAAGTTGAGTCTATGCTAGGTCAACAGTTGGTCTACTCTAAGCCGGCTACCTCTCAGCAAGAACAAGGACTCAACAGCACCGTTCCACAATTTAGCGACCAGCTGCAAATCCGACGCAACATGAACACCGGTGCCCTTAGCACGAGCTTCCCATTTACCTCGGCAGACCTCAGCCAGGACAATGGCATCTTGTACGGCATCAACATGCATAACTCTGGGCTCGTTATTTTTGACCGGTTTAGTCTAGAAAACGGCAACTCGGTGGTGTTTGCTAAGTCTGGTGCCGGTAAATCATTCACGGTTAAACTCGAGGCCCTTCGTAGCCTCATGTTTGGTACCGAGATATTCATTATCGACCCCGAGAATGAGTACCAACGCATGGCAGATGCCGTTGGTGGTGCGTATGTACGCCTAAGCCTAAACTCCAACACGCGCATCAACCCGTTTGATCTACCACAGGTTGTAGACACCGAAGAAGCGGACAACGCATTGCGCAGTAACCTCATTACGCTCCACGGGCTACTTCGTTTGATGATGGGTGGCGCACAAGCCCAGATGGCTGCGAGTGGTGGACAAGCGGGCATCATTGCTCCGGCGCTCACGCCAGTCGAAGAGGCAGATCTTGACGCTGCACTTATCGAAACCTACGCCAAGGCGGGTATCACGAATGACCCCCTCACCCATAAATCACCACCGCCGACAATCAACGACCTGTACGACACACTGCTGCATATGGGTGGCACCGGTCCGCAACTAGCTCAAAGACTCCGCAAATATACCTCTGGGACATTCGCCGGCATCTTCTCGCAGCAAAGTAACATCGACATCAACAATCCGTTGGTGGTCTTTAACGTACGCGACCTCGAGGACGAACTTCGCCCGGTAGCCATGTACATCGTACTGAACTTCATCTGGAACAAGACAAAGAGCGACCAAAAGAAGCGTATTCTGGTGGTGGACGAAGCCTGGCAGCTCATGAAGTATGAAGACTCTGCCAACTTCCTCTTCAGCCTGGCTAAACGCGCCCGTAAATACAACCTTGGCATTACTACCATCACTCAGGATGTCGAGGACTTTATGGGTAGCCGTATGGGCCGGGCGATCGTGGCTAACGCCAGCATGCAAATTCTCCTTAAGCAATCTTCTTCTGCCGTTGATGTGCTGGCAGATGTTTTCAAACTTACCAGTGAGGAAAAGAAGCGTTTGAGCCAGTTCCCGGTCGGCCAAGGCTTGTTCTTTGCCGGGCAAAACCATGTACACATTCAAGTTACTGCCAGCCCGAGCGAAATGCAGCTTATCACTACCAACCCACAGCAAGTTCAGCAAATCCAGCAAGGTGGCGTGGCGCAGCCGCAGGGCACCATAGACCTAACTAACCGGCTCACCCCGGGGAGATGAGGATAGCTGAACGTGGCTGTCTATGACGAAGAAAAAGTCAAAAAACCAGGCTCCTATGACGACTTGGATATGTCCGATGATGATCGCGCAAAGGAAATAGCTGATCTTGAGCGTGATTATAGTGCGCCGGCAATGGATTCTGATGCCCTGCAGTCGGCAGAACAGGAAGGTGCTGAAAGCCCAAACTCAAAGGGTGACTCCACCGAAGCCAGCCAACTAGATAACGCCCTAGACCAAATTGGGCCAGGCTTCAAACAAGAAGAAGCAACTGGTATTCGACGTTTCGAGTCCACCCTTAATGGCCTAAACCGCAGGCGAGTACTCTTAGGTGGGGGCATTACAGCCGGTGTTGTTAGTATTATCGTCACGATTATGATGTCGCTAATACCGTTAAAACTGGTGCATATTGTTGAGAACCTGCAAAACAAATTCTTTTCCACCTCCGAATCAGCAGTCGAGAAATACACACAGAAGCTTTTACAAAAGTATGTCAGTGAACACGTCCTGACTGCCATGAACAAACCTGGTTGTACAAGCACCCGTATCAATAAAGACTGTGTCGACAACATTGTCGGTGAAGGGAAGGTGGAGAAATTGTTCCGCGCGTGGCGTGAGGACAAATTAGAGAATAAGCTCGCCACCAAATACGGCATTGAGTTTGAAAAGCGAGGCACAAACTATTATCTAAAAGCTCCGGGGGTTGGTGAAGCCGTACTAAAGTCGGCCCCTGGCCAAATACCAATTTTTGATATCAATGATATGCCGCAGGCATCTCGGGCAACCATACGCGCCAAGATTACTGAGGCATTGGATGGAGAGACAAAGTTTAGACGGGTAATGTACCGCTTCAAGGTGGGCCATTTGCTCGAACGAAAGTATGGCATCAAACGCTGTATGTTTGCGTGCGATGGAAGAGACAAAATAGCGGACTGGGCAGACAAAAAACAAGAGGCAGCGAAGCTACAGGTTATTCGTCGAGTCGTGGAGCCACATAGTGATATGTTAGGCTTTGCTTTTTCTTGTATTGTGTCGAGCGGCTGTAATGATGCCCCCTCTTCGGCAGACGGTAACGACAATGAGCGTCGAGACAAACTTGAGCAACAGGTCCGTGATTATCTGGAAAAGCGCGGCCAACAATATACCGAGGATACTGTCCAAAAAATAGCGGATGCCTCAATAAAAATATCCGAGAATGGGCTAATGAACTACATTATTGAAACTGTTCTGAATAAAGAAATTGCCGATGCGGCCTCTAAAACAGTACCCGTCGTTGGTTGGATACATACCATTGCAAACATTATAGAGACAACAGCCAGTGCCGGACCAAAGATTAAACGCTGGGCATTTGTGCTCAATTCGACAGCGATGGTTAGTTACTATATGTTGGCCCGATCTCACGCTGATGAGCAGAAGGCAGGCGATACCACAGCCGATTTGACTGGATCTTTTGTGAACATGCTAGGGAATAATACAAAAAACGGTGAATCGGCCGAGAACAGCCCCCTCTACAGTAATCTCATGGGCAGTTCATCACAGAAAACAGCATTTGATTCACTCTTGCCCAGTGCGTTTGCCGCTGCGCCAGCGAGTGAAGCGGGGCACTACACCTGTGACAATGGTAGCCTTATCCCTGTCGGAAAGTTAATCTGTCCCGAGGAAAGTTTATTGGTCAGTAACTTCCTCACCGAATTATCTAATCTGTTCAATAATGGCCCTCTGGCACCACTAAAATTCCTTGCCGACCAATGGAATAACTCAGCTGGCTGGGTATGGGACAAAGCCCAGGGTCTAGCTGGCAGTGCGATTGACCTCCTACTCAAACCATTTGGATTCATTCTCGATCCATTGAAGGAATGGATGGGAGCAAAAGCCCAGGAAGTCTTTACGGCCGTCGCCACCTACTTTATCCCATCACCTATATCCGACAACATGAGTGGTGCTCGTAGCTTTAATATGTTGGCCGGTGGAGCAGATGCCGCGGGGTCAAGCTACGCCCAATATGGACTAGGGGGTAAACGACTATCCACCGCAACCGTTATGCAGATTCAGTCCGAACAGGAAGCCCAGCGTAAAATGAAATTCCAGTCACAACCATTTTTTGCTCGTATGTTTGATACAAACAGCTCGTATTCGATGGTGTCGCAGCTTGCCATGGCCATGCCTATAAGTCAGACTGCCGCCATACAACATTCATTCGCTGGCCTTATTAACCCGTTTTCAAAAATGTTTAGTATGTTTGGCACAAACCGAGTCGCCGCCGCTAGCCAGGATGACCCGTTTGGTATTCCGCAATACGGCTACGACCCCAATGGTGCTGCAGTCAATACCGACCCATCGACGTTGACGGAAAGCTATTGTGCCCAGAAAAATAAAGACTGGGCAAACGATGTGAGCATTGATCCAGATACAGGAATGGATGTACACAACAGCGAAAACCCATGTCTATTATTAGATGCCGCAGTGGGTAGTGCAGGAGCTATTTTTGACGATAGCCTACTTCCTGCCGAAGAACTGGGAACCCCAACGGGCGGCAGTGGACCGAGCACCGGAAACACAGGCACAGATATTGTAGGAGACATGTTTGCGGATTCTACCAATGTACCGTGCGCGTATGGTACCACGCCTATCGCCCAGCCTCAGGAAGGCTATCATGACGGGGTTAAGGTTATGATTCGCTTGTGTGCACTTCCTAACCTCAAAAGTTCAAGTGAAGAAAGTCAGCCCGGGGGCAAATGGTACGTCGAGGGGGCTAATGGTCAGGCACTGGTAAACTCGCGCGTGTCTGGGGCCTGGTTTGCACTTGTGCAAGCTGCAAACGCAGCAGGCGTTGGCTTACACGCCGAAAGCTCCTTTAGGACTAATGCCCACCAGACCGACCTTTGTGGTGGCACTTGTGATGGTAGTTTTGTTGCGCGACCTGGGTACTCCCCACACCAGATGGGATTAGCTATCGACTTCAGTGGAACACACCTCAAAGGGACCAGTTCAACCAGTTGCTCCGGCCGTGCCCGTGACCCCTCAAGCCCTGTTTGGACATGGCTGTACAACAACGCCGAGACCTATCACATTAAACAGTATTCAAACGAATCCTGGCACTGGGATCCACTTGATACACCAAGCAGATGTGGGACAGGACAATGAGAAACATAGGAAAATTACTGAGGCTTGTTTCTGTTTCCTACTTTGTACTGCTTTGCGTGAGCGCGCCACTCGTATCTGCACTGTCAGATCTTGATCTGGAATCCATTTACCGCAACAGTGTCCACTACAAGACAAATGATCATAGCGGTTCAACCTGTGATGTTGGCACGGGGCAAAAGGGCGGTGCTAACTCATATGTAATCGGTGACTCCATTAGCACAGGGCTCAGTGGTGATGGAATCGAGGGTAAGCTGCAGACTGCTGTGGGGGGTACCAGTTTTGTGAACCACGACAGCGGACGTTCAATTACGCAGCCTGGCACAGAAGTGCGCACAAGCGCCCTCAATGCTGTAGATGGTGACAGAACAGTCATTAGTGGAGCCGGAACTATAGTTATAGTGCTTGGCACCAACCCAACTGATGATCCATTCAATCAAAATCTTGTTAGCCTCATGACGAAACTCAAGGCTATCGCACCAAATGCAAAGTATTACTGGGTGGACATCGGTGCTACGAGAGCGAACACCGCAGCTACCTGGAGTGCGCGCAATAAAGTAATTTACGACAACGCCCAGTCACAAGGCTATACCGTTATTAGCCGCTATAAGGCAATCTTTGGGGCCGATAAGGACCCGTTAAATATTCAGCCTGGTTTGCCGATTCCTGGCAGCAGCGACTTTGTGCATGGCGCCTATCCACAACTTTCATCGGCCATCATTGACGCAGTTAGTGGCAAGGGTGGCGGTGGCGGTTGTGGCTGCACACTTCTGGCGGGCAAGGATAACGCTGAAAAGGTTTGGAACTTTTTGATATCAAAAGGACTAACACCGCCGCAAGCAGCAGGTATCATGGGTAACCTGCAGGCGGAGTCGGGTTTTGAGCCACGCCGTGTTCAGTATGGTGGCACGAATTCACGAGGTGAAACGTCTGTCGCGGGCAAACCCTCTAGCCTCGACGATACCATGAGAATAGACGGAAGCACTGGGTATGGGTTGGCACAGTGGACATCGAAAGGTCGACAACAAGGACTTCACGATTTTGCCGTCAGCCGTAGCACAAAAGATGGGGATATGGGCACACAGTTGGAATGGCTCTACAAAGAAGCAACCGGCCGCGGCGACTGGGCAAAAGTCCAGCAGGAAAGTGACGCAGGCCAAGCGGCGTTCATATGGCACAAATACTACGAGATTTCAGCTGATGGACCAGAAAAAATACAAAACCGCATGAATTTTGCTCGTGATATTTTGCTTCGCTTAGGTTCTGGGGGCGGTTCAGGAGGAGGTGCCGCATCATGCTAGATAACAACACGTATACTACGCTCAATCAGCCGAATCGCCTTTTACGACGATTGATCATCGGCCTAATCCTTGTGGCCGTATTGGGAGCCCTGTATTGGGTTAGTCAAATGTCATTCATTACCATTGAAGCAAGTGGTGGCAAGGATGGCATGTACGAATACGTATTGACTGATCAAAAGTCTAACAAGACACAAACTGTCAGTGGTGGCGCTTCTATCAAACGGCTCGTGAAGCGTGGCAACTTTGAGATCATGGCAAGACAAGACGAGATGAACGGTTTTAAGATCGTTAGATCGGGTGGTTTTTTTGGCACAACATCTGTTGTTCTACCAATGCAGAAAGAGAGAGAAAGAACGTTCGTAGGTAATAACCCAGCCTCGTGTTTCCAACTTATTTCGGGAAAGTTATATTCATACAACTGCGGGGGAGATTTCGGCGCCATTAACCAGCACGTACCCGCTACAGCCACCCAAGCTACCTACACACAAATGGTGGCAAGCAATAATGAACGGGGGCTTATTGAAGGAATGGCCCAGACTAAGGAAGGAACTGTCGCTCTTGTTCAATTAAGTGTTGGTGATGAGGGCGAGGAAGCCAAAGATGCACAGGTAAGCCACATACTGTATGTGCTTAGGGACAATCTGAAAGTTACACGGCGAATACCCGTAGGTGAGCTTAACGAAAACATGACATACGGTCTTTTGTATTCAGAAGGTAGTCTCGTGTTTATGCCACAAGGGGAAGGAGATAGCTTCCAATTGGCAAACCTATCAGGTAAAGCAAGTAAGATGACTCAACCAGCTCCAAAGAGCAAGGGCTTAATCCTGCTCACTTCGGATGCCAAAGATAACAAAACAGTGTTTCTCTATGGCAAGCAGCCTACCAATAACACCAAGCCTGGAAGTGAGATTATTGTTAGTTCTCCAGAGACTGTGCACTTTAGCTCAAAGAACGATTACCAAAAAGTGAGTTTCTGTAGTGAGTATATCTGCGCCGTTGATAGCACCGGCTTGTCTGTGTTTGCTATTGACTCAGGCGAGCTTAAAAAAACACTGCATATTAATAACGTCGTCAGTGTTTTGTCATTGGGCCAGGAAGTGGTAGCAGTGAGAAAAGGGGATAGTTTGAGGATAGATCTAAAAAACGGTGAAGGGTTTGCAGAGTATCGATACGGCTCATACTCACTCAATGATGCAGAAAAAACTGCTGATGGTTATGTGTTGACGCTCACGAATGAGAATGGCAAAAAAATAGCGCTCGCTATCAATCCTGCCACCGCAGACACAAGTAATGAGCTTGATAAAAAGATTACAGCCCTCGCCGAATCGCAAGCGCTTAATGATGTTTCTGTATATCGGAGCTACATCTACCTATCGCCAAACTATGGTGCATTGGTACCCAATGCTACGGGCGAACTAGACTACGACCCTGCCACAAAACGGCAAGTGAATAATGACATTCAGCAAGAACTTACTAAACTGAGTTTGCCTCCCCAAGGCTACACCATCACCAATTTTCTACGCTGAGATTTTACTGCCAAGCGGAATAATCGAGCACCGATCAAGGAAGTGCTGGACGACAATGTCGGCATCGGTTGTTGTGATGAAAGTCTGGTGTTTCGCTATCACTTCCGTAAGCGCCTGCCGCCGAACGCCATCAAGCTCACTAAACACATCATCCAGTAGTAATAATGGTGTTTTGCCGGTCTTTTTTTCTATCAAGCCTAGTTCTAATATTTTGAGGGCAAGTAGTATGGTTCTGATTTCACCCCGTGAAGCAGTTTCTTGGGCGTCATGATCCCCTAACTCCACAATAAAATCATCTCTATGAGGACCATACAAAGTGTACCCCCGTTGAATCTCGCGCGGCACATCAGACTCAAGCCGATGAAGCAACTGGCTACTATACTGATCGATGGGGATTGTTGATATATATCTTCCTGTCACACTTTTCTTTGCATGGGATAGCTGCCCGTATAATTCGGTAAGGTTTTTATTGATCTCCTCTATGGTTTCATTTCGTATACCGGCAATACGACCACCCAATTCACTTAATCTGATATTCCACACGAACATCTGTTGATGGATATCTTTCGGGTTTAGTTTGAGAAGTTTGTTGCGCTGAGCCAAAACTCGCTTATAGTGAGACCTTGTCTGTGCGTAACCAGAGAACAACTGTTCGGCCAAATCATCAACATAGTCTCTTCTTGCTTCGGGCCCGAGGTGGAACAACTGCAGATGGTTTGGTTCAAATAGGACGACAGGATATGTCTTGCTTGACGGAAAACGAGAAAATTTTTCTGTATTAATTATTACCTGCTTGTCGGCTAGTCCATTTTCAGATCGCTTTAGTTTAATAGCCCTTGCGCCGGAATCAACCTCGGCGTCAAGGCGACACCAAGGAGCATTGTGATGTATCAGGTCTACATCTTTAACACGAAAGGATGTTCCTCTTGCCATGACATAGACCGCTTCTAGTAGGTTTGTTTTTCCACTTGCATTGGGTCCAACGATAATAGTAACCCCGGGATTAAACTCGAAGGTATCATCAATATAGGTTCGAAAATTTTGTAGCCTTAGGCTTGTTATCATACCTCTATTGTAGACGCTTAGCTCTTTAGCGGCATAATCACGTGTATATAATCTTTGTTTTTAGTATCTTTAATGACGCATGGGTCGAGCTTACCATTGAAAGAGAAAACTACCTCTTCGCCTTGTAAACATTGTAGTGCATCAAGCACGTACCGCGAGTTAAGTGTGATGGTGCCTTCTGCTTCAACTTTTGCAGTAGCGCTGGCGACGTTTTCACCTAATTGAGAAGCGATAGATCGTATGCTGACCTGCTGTTCTTTTTCGTCGAGATGAATAGTTATACTACCGGCGCTTTCACGAGCAAACAAGCTAGACACTTTAGTGATGTTTATGAACTCGGCTTTACTCAAGGTGGCCTGTAATTCAAACTTGCTTGGAATTAGTTTTCGGTAATCGGGATATTTACCATCAATCTGTCGAGTAACAAGCTCTACGTCTGCCACCCTAAATAATGCTTGCTGATCGTCATGAATAATATCCACTGTTCCATCTGCGTCGCTTAAGACTCGAAGCAAGTCTTGTAAGGCCGAGGCAGGTAGTAGCATGGAAACATCTTCTTGGGTTTTATTGAGTTCTTTTTCCGCAAGCCTGTAACTGTCTGTGGCAACAAGAAACAACTTTCCTTCGTGAGTATGAATATAAACACCAGTTAGTACTGGGCGTGACTCATCAACTGACGCTGCTACTAACACCTGTTGAAGTCCGTTTTTTAATACTTTTGCATCAATAGAAAGTTCTTTTCCATTTGTGATAGCTGGCATAACGGGGTATTCTTCGGCAGAAACTCCGTTTATTGTTGACTCGTATTTTTCAGTGCGTATGTGTAGTTTATTATCTTGCAAATCTAAGTCAATAACACCAGATGGAAGGCTGCTTATAAAATCTTGCATGAGGCGGGCAGGCACAGTAATTGATCCTTCTGCTTCAACTTTTGCACCGATAAAATGGGTGATCGCTATATCTAGATTAGTTGCAGCTATGCTAAGACGGTTACCAACTATTTTGAGCAGTACGTTGGAAAGAATAGGTAGTGTACCCCTGCCTGTTGCAACCCTAGATACACTATTTAGTGCTTTTTGAAGATTCTCTTGTGTCACATGCAGCTTCATAAATACTCCTTTTATATATAGATAGTTTTTATAGTAATAGGGTGTGTTAATTGTGTGGAAAATAAGCAACTAACAGATAAATTATCTGAAATTTTGTGTGTAAAAAGGCGGTGTAAAAACGAACAACTTTTGTGTACAAACTGGGCAAAAACCGGCAGTGTTTTGAGTTTAGTAAAATAGCTGCGGATAAACCGAATACTTACACACAGACCAAACAGGATGTTTTCCTGAACTTTTCCACTCGTTTTACGCATACAAACGCTCCTTGATTTGGTTTATGGCCTCACGAATTTCAGTATCAAACCCCACTTCTTTTTCTATTTTTTCAACAGAATGAATGGCTGTGGTATGATCTTTTCTGCCCAATTCACGAGCGATTTTAGGAAAACTCAAATGAAGTTCACTGCGCAGCATATACATAGCAATCTGACGCGGTACAACAATATCTTTATCTCGCTTAGGTCCGAGGAGTTCATCAATACCTATCTGAAAGTGTTTGGCGGTACGTTCAATGATTTGTTTTGAGTTTAGATGTTTTGGCCGCATCTTGGCGCTACCGAGTAAGCTTGTAGCCAGCTGAATATCAGGAGATAGTGCGCGCATCTCACAAAACGCGAGCAATTGATTTAGTGCGCCCTCAAGTTCACGAATATTTGTCTGCACCAGGTTCGCAAGATATTCAACAACAGGAGGTGGTAGATCTATATTGTGCGAGATAGCTTTAGTTTGGATAATTGCGCACCTCGTTTCGAAATCGGGATTCTGCATGTCGATACTCATTCCCCAAGCAAATCGACTACGGAGTCGCTCTTCTAATGTTGGGATGTCGCGAGGTGGTTTATCGCTACTAATAATAATTTGTTTATTTGCTTGATGGAGCGCATTGAAAGTGTGAAAGAATTCCTCCTGAGTTTTTTCTTTACCAGCAATAAACTGAATATCGTCGACAATCAATACATCTGCGCCACGGTAATAACCAGCAAAATCAGTGTTCTTTTTAAAACGTATGGCATCGAGGAATTCTTGTACGAATTGCTCAGTCGACACGTATACAATATGAGCTTTCGGATTGTTTGCTAATATAGCATTTCCCACAGCTTGGATCAGGTGTGTTTTGCCGATACCAACACCACCGTAAACAAACAATGGATTGTAGCGACTACCGGGATTCTGCGCTATGGCTTGGCATGCCGCATAGGCGAGTTCATTGCCAGACCCCACAATAAAATTTTCAAATGTATATCGCTCGTTAAGGCCTTGTCTGTATGTGTGCGTTAGGGTAGTTGTAGACAGCCTAGTGGCTTTGGTGGATTCTGAGGATGTTTGAGGGTGTGCACTAGCTGTTTCCTGCATTTCCGGGCTCTTCTTGGGAATAACGGAAGAATGTATCTTGTACTCAACGCGCTCAGGTTTTACGCCGTTTTTAGCTAGAGTGTCAACAATCAGTTGGTTATATTTACCCTCTAATTGTTGCTTAATAAAGACATTAGGGACACCAATGGTCAGAGCCTCGTCTTTATACTTCAGAAGTCGAGTGTTTTTAAACCACGTGATATAGCTTGCTCTCGAGACCGAGACTTCAATCTCTCCCAAAACCGCCTGCCACAGGTTATCCTGCATACCCCTTACTCCTTCGTGTAGGTTAATATACCTAAAAAAGGGAGTTTTCCACAACCTTAATTTTGTTATTTGTTGGCAGTTCGTAGAAAATCAGCAAACCAGAGGCAGGTTTTTACACAGCACAAAACCCCATCTGTTAATCTGTGGAAACAACTTCCAATAATGTGGAAAAGTTAGTATAATTAGTGGGTAATCATTGTTAATTTCACGTCCGTATGAAACACAACATAACGGTCAACTAACATAGGAGAATAACGTGCCAAAACGCACTTACCAACCCAAAAAGCGCCAACGTTCTCGTGAACACGGTTTTATGAAGCGCATGGCTTCACGTGCTGGACGAGCTGTTTTAAAACGCCGCCGCATTAAAGGCCGCGCTCGACTTTCAGCCTAACGGAAGTTTATTGCCGCTGGACTCATAATGATTGGACGTAAACATCGCTTTCATGGACGCAACAGTTTGCGTGTCGTTTATGCCAAAGGTGAGACCATTAGAAATAATTACTGTGCGCTGAAAGTTTTGCCGACAAGACCAGGTAAACCGTATAGGGTGGCAGTCGTTGTGAGCAAGAAAGTCAGTAAGTCTGCCGTTGTCCGCAATCGCATCCGGCGACGTATATATGAAGTAGTTCGTACCGCCACTAACGATACATTTAATGTAGACGTAGTGATAACGGTCTTTTCAGAGCAGCTTGCGGCTATGCCTATAAATGAATTAGAAAAACAGCTGCAAGAAATGTTGGCTCAAGTCGATAACACAACACGACCACAATCAAAACAAGAGTAAATCTGCTATCATAAAAAGAAATCATCAGGAGTAAGTATGTTTGCATCAGTTTTTCAAGTGCTTATCGTAAAGCCGATTTTTAATCTACTCGTTCTTATTTATGCAGTTCTACCAGGGCACAACTTCGGTTTAGCGATTATATTGTTCACTGTACTTATACGGTTCCTCATGTGGCCGCTTGTGAAGAAGCAGTTACATCAAGCAAAGGCCATGAGAGAGATGCAGCCCGAGATAAAGCGCATCAAAGCCGCGGCAAAAGGAGATAGGCAAAAAGAGTCCATGATGCTCATGGAGCTATACAAGGAGCGGCAAATCAGCCCATTTGGCTCGATCGGTGTTTTGATCCTTCAGCTCATAATATTAATCGGCCTCTACCAGGGGCTTCATAAAGTTATTCTCGACCCGCATGCCTTGGTGGTAAATTCTTACGATGCTCTGCGTAATTTAAGCTGGATGAAAACGTTGGCC
>OMJO01000017.1 GCA_900299395.1 bacterium | reverse complement strand
TCACCTACTAAAGCCCGCGAAGAATTGGGGTGGGAAACGACACTCGATATCCTAGATTATATTCGTGACTTTAGGAAGCAACACCCGCGTTAGACTATTTCGATTCAAGAATCTGTAGTAAGTATTTGCCGTAGCCGCTTTTTATAAGATCTTGCGCTAGTGCTTCGAGCTGCTGGGCGTTTATGAAACCTTGTCGGAATGCCACTTCTTCAATGCAGCCAATCTTCATGCCTTGCCGCTCTTCGATGACTTGTACAAATTGAGATGCTTGTGTCATGCTGGCAAAAGTTCCGGTGTCGAGCCAAGCGGTGCCGCGATCGAGCAAGATGACCGTCAACTTGCCGCGTCGCAGGTATTCATTATGAATCTCGGTAATTTCAACTTCCCCGCGTGCGCTTGGCTTAACGCTCTTGGCAATTTCGACGACATCGTTATCGAAGAAGTACAGACCAGGTATAGCGTAATGTGATTTGGGTTTTTCTGGTTTTTCCTCGATTGATACCACGTTCATCTCTTTATCAAATTCAACAACCCCATACCGTTCTGGGTCAGCAACTGGGTAACCAAAAACAACCCCTCCGTCTGGGTCGGCAGCAGCCTGGAGCTTGCCATCCATATCAGAGCCATAAAAGATATTGTCACCAAGCACCATGGCAACCTTGTCGTCACCAATGAAATCTTCGCCAACAATGAAGGCGTCGGCAAGTCCGCGCGGTTTTTCCTGCACTTTGTAGGTAAAGTTACAGCCAATTTGCTCACCGCTACCAAGCAGTGCTTCAAAGCGTGGCAAGTCCTGTGGGGTGGAAATAATTAGAATGTCACGAATGCCTGCAGACATGAGAGTACTAAGCGGGTAATAAATCATCGGTTTGTCGTAGATTGGCATTAGTTGCTTACTGACTGCTTTGGTAAGTGGATACAAGCGTGTACCAGAACCACCTGCGAGAATTATGCCTTTCATTGATTCATCTCCTTTTTTACGTATGATTCCAAATCCTTCTCCCAATCGCTACTGGTAAAGCCCGTCGACTGAAGTTTAGCCAGATCAAAGATGCTTTGTAATGGTCGGGGTGCAATACCTTCCTTCCCCTTATAGTATTCCTCGGTCGTAGTGTCGGTTACAGAATTTTTATATCCGGCAAATGAAAAGATCTTACGTGTAATATCAGCCCAACTGGCCGGTAGGCCATCGTTTGAAACATTATAGGTGCCAAATTCGCAGTGATTTGAAAGTAAGTGATCGATGGCTTTTACTAGTTCACTCGTAAACGTCAGACGTCCTACTTGGTCTGACACAACCGCTGGATCAATGCCCTTTTGGGCAACGCTAAGCATGGTTCGCACAAAGTTTTTGCCCTCACCGATTACCCAAGATGTGCGGAGAATGTAGTACTGTTCAAGTTGTGAAACGAGTAAATCACCCGCTGCCTTACTAGCGCCGTAGACACTGAGCGGTGCGTAATATTCTGATTCCGAATGAGGCGTTTTTGTCCCATCAAAAACATAATCAGTAGAAATGTGTACCAGTATTATGTTGTGCTTCCAGGCAATATGAGTCAGATTTTTGACAGCTTCGGCGTTCACTTTCCAGGCAGCCACACGCCCTTCGGGAGTCTCGGCGCCATCAACGTTGGTGTACGCCGCAGCATTAATGAGCACTTTTATACCCGACCAATCAAAACTGTTTACGGAATTACTATCGGTAATGTCCAGCTCTTCAATGTCCGCGCTCTTGGCATTAGGGTACTTTTCTCTTAGTGCTGTTCCGAGCTGACCGTTAGCGCCAACAATAAATATGGTAGAATCATCCATTTCCGAGCACCTCTTTGAGTGAAGGATTGTTACGATCTTTCTCGGAAAGTATCATGCCCTCATTCTCTTTTATGGGCCACGTAATATTCAGGTCGGGATCAAGTGGGTTGCAGGCTGCACCAGGCATGCCAGGTCTCCATTCGTCTTCAAAGTAGTACAAGTACAGTGATGGTTCGTCGCTGGTTGATTGGAATGAGTTACCCAAGCCTTTTGATATAAACAATCCCTGCCCGCGTTGCAGCTCAAAACCCTGCCATTTGCCGGCGGTTGGTGAATCTTTCCGAAGGTCAACTATGGCGGCATACACAGTGCCGGCCGCTACAGCAACCAATTTGTGTGCGAACTCGGCGTGAATGCCGCGCACGGCACCTTTCACTGTTAACGGTGCATTAACCTGTGGCCGTTCGTTCAGGGTGGGCAGGCCGGTAGCCTCAAATTCTGACTGTCGGTAAAATTCCATGACAGAACCCCTGTCATCCTCGATAACTTTAAACTCTACCTGGTACAACCCGTCTATGTCAGTAGGTCGGGCCATCATGGGCTTGATGTCACTCATCGCCCTAATTCCTTGTACTTGGCTTCAGTCTCAGCCTTTTGTGGCTTCCACCAAGCTTCATTATCACGGTACCAGGTAATCGTGTCAGTAAGTCCCGTTTTAAAGTCAGTGTATTTAGGCAGCCAGCCAAGTTCGTTGCGAATTTTGGTTGCGTCGATGGCATAACGTAAATCGTGGCCGGGGCGATCATTAACGTGTTCGTAATCGGTCTTATCTTTGCCCATGATTTCCAGGATGAGCTCTACAACTTCTTTATTATTCTTCTCGCCATTGGCACCGATCATATACGTTTCGCCAATAGTTCCTTTTTCGAGAATAGCTAGTACGGCAGAAGAATGATCTTCTGTATGTATCCAGTCGCGAACATTCTCACCGCTGCCATACAATTTTGGCCGACGGCCTTCTAATACTTCGGTAACTTGGCGAGGGATAAATTTCTCAACGTGTTGATAGGGTCCGTAGTTATTGGAGCAGTTACTAATGGTAGCCTGCACGCCAAAACTGCGTACCCAGGCTCGTACGAGCATATCCGAACCAGCCTTAGTGCTGGAGTAGGGGCTTGAGGGATTGTATGAGGTGGTTTCGCTAAATTTGTTGGGGTCGTCGAGCTCAAGGTCGCCGTACACTTCGTCTGTCGATATGTGGTGAAGTCGCTTCTGATGCTTTCGTACGGCTTCGAGAATGCGGAAGGTGCCGACAACATTTGTTTCTACAAAAGGCCATGGTGTATGCAGCGAGTTGTCGTTGTGTGACTCTGCCGCAAAATGTACAACAGCATCGTTTTCACCGACGAGCTGATCAATGAGCTCCTCGTCACAGATATTGCCTTTTACAAAGGCGAGACGTTCTTTATCTAAGCCGTCGAGGTTATGTTCACTACCCGCATAGGTGAGGGCGTCGATGACGGTGATGTGCCAATCGGGACGCTCCCGGTAAATGTGTCGGACGAAGTTGGACCCTATAAATCCCGCTCCGCCAGTAACTAGTATCTTCATACGCATTTAGTATACCAATATTGGATAAGATGACCACTTTGCTCTAATATAAGGAACGTATGATAAGTATTATTATCGCTGGAGGTTCAGGTACGCGGCTATGGCCATTATCGACACCTGATTACCCAAAACACTTATTAAAACTGACTGGGAGCCGTTCGCTTGTTTGCTATGCCTACGAACGAGCTAAGAAAATAAGCGACACCGTACTTGTCCTAACAGAAGCCGGTCATGCTGACCATGTAAAAGAAGCGCTCAAAGAATTGCCCGAAGAAGCATTTATTATCGAACCAGCTCGTCGCGGTACGGCTAGCTGCATCATCGCGGCTTTAGCACAGGTAAAGAAAATGGGATTACCCGCCGACGAGCCAATAGCCTTTTTGCCAGCAGATCACTACGTACGAGATACAGCTGGTTTTGCTCGTTCGTTCAAGCTTGCTGAGACGGTCGCAAAGAAAGACGGTCGGATCGTCTTAGTCGGGGCAGAGCCAACATATCCGGCAACAGGCTTTGGCTACATTCAGAAAAACGGTATTTTTGATGAAAAGGGATCAGTCTTTGAGGTGCATTCCTTTAAAGAAAAGCCAGAATACACCGTGGCCAACAAATACTTTAAGAGTGGTGATTATTTATGGAACTGCGGATACTTTGTCGGCACGCTTCAAACATTTTTGAACGCCATGGAGCAACATGCACCCGTTCTCATGGATGAGTACGGATTACTACTCAAGGCTGCGACACCAAAAGCCTTTACCGAGGCATATCTGGGCTTTGAAAACAACTCGATAGACTACGCGCTCATCGAAAAGGTTGATGATTTGCTGGTGGTGCAAGCCTCATTCGATTGGATGGACTTGGGATCATACACTGATCTTCACAAGGCAGTGGATAGTGACGAGTTTGGCAATCACGTACACGGTGAAACCGTCCAACTAGAAAATGTTGAAAACTCATTTGTGCAAAATCATGAAGAAAAGCCTGTAGCGGTTATTGGGCTGGACAACGTCGTAGTCGTTAATACCAAAGATGGAATTTTGGTGGCACGAAAAGATCTTGCCCAACATGTTGGAGAGGTTAGTAAACGCTTCAAAAAGTAGTTTACTGCTGAATAAGCGCAGTAACTTCTTCCACCATTGCATCTAAATCACTCTGGTTTGTGGCCTCAGCATTGAGACGTAAGAGCGGCTCTGTGTTGCTGGGGCGTACATTGAACCATTTCGTGTCAAAGTTAACAGTTAGGCCATCCAACCAATCCTGCTTTCCTTCAGAGAAGGCTGCGGCGACACGCTTCATAGTTGCTTGCTTATCAGTGACCTCAAAATTGGTTTCGTGGATCTGCACGTATGCTTTACGGAATGGTGCGGCCAACTCTGAAAGTTTTTTGCCACTTTTGCCCAGTACGTAGAGTGCAATGATTGCAGCAATTAGGCCACTGTCTGCCATGAAGTTATCCTCGAAGTAGTAGTGACCGCTGTGTTCACCCCCAAAAACGGCGTTGTGTTTGCGCATATCAGCTTTAATAAATGAGTGTCCTACTCGCGTTCGTACTGGCGTTCCGCCATTATTTTGAATAGCTTCGATGGCGGCACGACCACAGATAGCATTGTGAAGAATGGTAGCCTTTGGGTGTATGTCTAAAAAGTACTCTGCAAGGATGGCTGTCATAACCGTCCCAGTTAGTGGTTCGCCCCGCTCGTCAATAAGCACAGCGCGGTCTCCGTCGCCATCAAACGCTACGCCGGCGTCGCAGCCATGTTTTTTAACAGCTGCTTGTAGATCAACAAGATTTTTTGGCTCAAGTGGGTTAGCAATATGATTGGGGAATGTACCGTCGAGTTCAAAGTAAAGTTCTTCAACGGTAAATGGAACATATGGCTCCAACTCGGGAAAAATTTTACCAGCCATACCGTTACCAGCATCTACCACGATATGAAGCGGTTTGAGGTCATCAACGTCTATAAATGACAACGTATGGGTTATCCAGTCTTCAATAACATCCTTTTCTGTCAAAGATCCAATTGTATCTGCAGTATGTAATGTGCCCAACTCGGCATTGTCACGAATTTCGAAAAGCCCAGATTCTTCGCCGACAGGCTTCGCGCCTTCACGACACAACTTAATGCCGTTATATTCACCTGGATTGTGGCTGGCGGTAATCATGGCGCCCCCGGCCAGCTTATAGTGCCCCGTGACGAAGTAGATCATATCACTCGTTACTTCACCGATATCCCAGACATCGCGGCCGCTGGCCCGCAGCCCATTAATGATGGCATTGGCAAGTTGGGCTGAGTCCGGACGCATATCGCGCCCAACTGCTACAATGCCTCTTTCGGGCAGCCAGGCTCCAAATGCCTGCCCAATGGTCTTAATGGTTTCATCGTTGAGTTCACTACCGACTTTACCCCGAACGTCGTACGCTTTAAATATTTCTGTGTAGATACTCATACTTCTTCCTCCGTGGCTTTTGCAATTATTTTCAACATGTTTTTACGAAAAACATCAGCACTAAACTTCTTTGCGGAAGCGGTAATCTTTGCGTGGTCGTATTGTTTTGGACGAAAAGATTGCAGGGCGTTTATCACAGAGTCAACAGTCTGTGCCTCAAAAAATGCACCGTTGATTCCAGGCTGGATATAGTCTAAGGCACCTCCAGCTTTATAAGCTATTACTGGTGTCCCTGCCGCTATTGCTTCGACTGGCGTGATGCCGAAATCTTCAAAGGCAGCAAAAAGAAATGCTTGCGATGAGCTCATAACCTGTTCGACTTGGTCATTCGAGATGTTTGATAACAGCGTGACTGTGGGGCCAGCGAGTCTTGCTAATTTTTCGTGGTCGGGGCCAGCGCCAATAACTGTGAGGGGCAAAGATAACTTATTGCATGCCTCAACAAGTAGGTGGACTTTCTTATAAGGAACTTGACGTCCAACATTTACGAAACCCTGCCGTTTTGAAAGGGCGTTTTTTGCAAAACGATCGACATCAACTGGGGGGTGTACGACTGTGGATTCACGTTGGTAATACGCTTTGATATCGCGTTGGATATGAGTAGAATTTGCAACAAAAACGTCAGGTCGTCTTGCTGCGGCAAAGTCCTTACGCCGTAGCGGCCCAACTAACAAACGAAGACCAATACTACCAAAGGGCCCAAAACCAGGGTGTGCAAGGTATTGCTGATAGTGTCGCCAATAAAAGTGCGTTGGTGTATGACAGTAACAAATGTGTTTACCGTTAGGGACACGTATATTTTTTGCCTCACCATTTCCTGAGCTACTAATAACAAGGTCGTAGCCTGTTAGGTCGAGACTGTTGAACCACCAAAAACGTAGTACGGGTAAATACTTACGAAGTATCGAAAATGGCCATCGCTGCAAATAACCAGTGACAACTCGATTATCAAGTTTTTGGCGCCATTCGTCTGTGCAATACGAAGTGTATATAGGGGCCTCGGGGTACATCTTGTGGAGTTCTTGCACTACGAGTTCTGCACCACCACCGATGAGCCAATCATGGACGATAGCGACACGGAGAGTCTTCATTAGCTACCCTGCAAGATCACGCGTACTGTTTTAACAAGAATGACAATGTCCATCCAAAAGCTCCAGTTTTGTACGTAGTAGATGTCAAGCTGTCGTCGTTCCTCAAAACTGATGTTCTTGCGTCCTGAGACTTGCGCGAGGCCAGTAAGGCCAGATTTGACACTGAGGATGGCGTGTTTTTTTTCGTACTGACTTAGTTCTTGTGGAATCAATGCGCGCGGTCCAACGAGACTTAGCTCACCTCGTAAAACATTGAAAAGTTGTGGCAATTCGTCGAGGCTTGTTCGGCGCAAAAATCGACCTAATTTTGATAAGCGTGGATCATTTGGCAAGAAATCACCGTTTTTCCGAAATTGTGTTGCTAATTCTGGGCGTCCCATTTTTTCAAAGCCCTCTTCGGGTGTCAGTCCGTTGTACTGCTTGATAAGTGTTTGAAATTTGAAGACACGAAACTCGTGATTAAATCGGGTGAGTCGTGTTTGACGAAAGAAAACAGCATTGCCACTAAGTAGCTCGAGAAGCGCGATAATCAGGATAAGAGGAGAGGTTATAACGAGTAGTACTAAACTTGCAGCTAGGTCGAACAGACGTTTTATGATGCGGCCCCATCCTAGTAGCGGAGTCTGATGAACGGCAATAACCGGGACGGAAGCCCTGAATAGCTCAACCTCAATGTTACCCACAAATAACTCGGTATTACCAGGGATAAATCGGTAGGCTATGTGGTTTGCCTGTGCATACTCGAGGATTGTATTATTCTTCTCGTTATTACCGTATAGCTCTGTTTGCACAATGCTGTGGATGTTTGTAGTGCCAACCGCCTCGCATGCTGCATGGAATGAGTCATACGATTTAATGTCACTATGTTTTTGTGACTTCCCACCTACGATACCAACAACCTTATAACCGGAGAGGCCACTATTATATAAGGAATCTGCTAGCTCTGTTGCGATATCTGTTGCGCCAATAATAAGAACATTGGTAATGCCATGGCCATAACGAAACAAAAGTGTACGACAATATCGGGCTGCATTACGAAAGATAACAAGCATAACAAAGGCAAGCCCAAAACCATAAATTGGGACAAGTTTTGCAGGGAAGATAGGTTTAACTGATAAAAAGCTCCAGAAGATAACAAAAAGCAGGCCAATGAATGACCCAACAAATAAACGCCCAATTTCTATAAAGCGTTTTTCATAAATACGGTTTTCGTACAAGCCAAGTAGGGTAAAAATAAGAATCCAGAAGGGTAGCAGAACAAGAAATACGCGTAAGTATGTTAGCGCAGGAACGTCCGAGGCTATTGGCCGCGAGTCCAAAGAGACGCGCAGGACAAAGGCCGTAACAAAGGCAAAAACAAGGGCGAGGAAATCACCCACTACCAAAAACGCGTTATACAGCAGGGATGCGTTACTTTTCATCTATACTAGATTGTAGCATCTATGAACCATTCTGACCGAACACGTACAATAGCTCGAACCGCATCATATATCGTTGCTGGCATACTTGTGTTGTTGCCATTTCACGCGGTATTTACAACATGGCTTGGCGCAAATTTTGGCTATATTGATCTCTTTCGTATCTGGAAAGAATTGATCATCTTTGGATTACTTTTGCCACTCGCCCTGTACATTGCCTGGAGTGACTCCGCAATTCGACGGTGGACTCGTTCGAGCTGGTTAGCAACACTGTTACTGTTCTATGTAGTACTACATCTTCTGATTGGCTACATGGCACTGGTGCAGCATGCGGTTACGCCCGTGGCATTCGTGTATGCGCTATTAATCAATCTGCGTTTCTTAGGTTTCTTTGTAATAGTTACGGTATTTGTTTCACACAGTGATTTTTTGATGAAGCACTGGCGTACGATAATTATTGGGCCAGCAGTAGTGGTTATTGTATTTGGCTTATTGCAGCTAGTTTTGCCGTATAACTTCCTTGAACACTTAGGATATGGTCCTCACACCATCCCTGCCTATCAAACAGTCGATCAAAAATTACAATATAGGCGGATACAATCAACATTGCGCGGTGCTAATCCGCTCGGCGCGTACTTGGTTTTGCTGCTTCCATTGCTTGTGGTGGGGGTCAGAAGTACATCGCGACGTTGGGTACTTGGTGTGGCGGGCGTGCTCACGCTATTGTTCACGTACTCACGCAGTGCCTGGCTCGGTCTTGTGGTAACCGCCGCGATTTTAGTCTATTGGAAAACAAATGCCCGTTCTCGACGGATAGTTTTCGCAGCAGCAGCCTTGATGGTCGTGCTTGGTGTAGCAGGAGTGTTTGCATTTCGTAACAGCAACGTCGTACAGAATAGCTTGTTTCATACGGATGAAACATCGCGGTCTAGTGTTAGTTCAAACGCCAGTCGACTGTATCAGATTAAGCAAGCAACAAAAGATGTTGTGCACGAGCCACTTGGGAGAGGCCCAGGAACAGCTGGCCCAGCAAGTTTTCGGAATGACAAACCAGCTCGCATAGCCGAAAACTATTTCTTACAGATAGGACAGGAAGTGGGGGTCATGGGTGTAGTTACTTTTATCTGTATCAATCTCTTAGTGGTTCGGGCATTATGGCGGCAACGATCTTTAGCATTGGCGCGGGTCTTGCTGGCAACATGGGCTGGGATCACCTTGATTAACCTTGTCTCTCACGCATGGTCCGATGATACGCTTGTATATCTTTGGTGGGGTCTAGCAGCAATGGTGGCTGCACCTGCTATACTGAACGAAAAGCGAAAGCGGTATGCCAAGAAATAAGCACGAAGCCCAACGAATAGTCGAGTACCTTATTAGCGGAGGCGCATACTTCTGGGCGGGTTACGCAATGTTCTTTGCTCTCGATAAAGGTCTACACCTCAGCCTATGGTGGGCAAAGCTTTTCGCAAATATAACAGGATGGCTCATTAACTACGCGCTTCAAAGGTATTGGGTTTTCAAGAACCCAGCCCTCGCAAAGCATCAAACTGAGGTGACAACACGCTACATCGTCATAACATTGATTGATTTTGTTCTGGACTACCTTATAGTGGCGAGCCTCAAGGCGCTTGGTCTCACACCCTATCTTGGCCAATTTGTATCCTCAGGGTTTTTTACAGTTTGGAATTATGTGTGGTATCGCTGGTGGGTTTTCCCCGAACAATTTAAAAAACAAAGTCCTGTCCGCCGCGGTGCTG
The DNA here is from genome assembly GCA_900299395.1 of bacterium. Classification (GTDB taxonomy): domain Bacteria; phylum Patescibacteriota; class Saccharimonadia; order Saccharimonadales; family OMJO01; genus OMJO01. The sequence continues at coordinate 30,291 of OMJO01000017.1, read as the reverse complement.
CTATAACTCGGGTCGTAGCTCACCGGGCTCATGGACATAGTGCCTATAGGTCAGGTCAATGAGCGACACTACAACAGTACGACCAACGAAAAAACAGCGCGAACTACTGACATTTATCGAGTCGTTCATAGCTGAGCATGGGTATAGTCCGAGCTACCGGGAAATTATGAGTGGGCTAGAGTACACATCGGTTGCTACGGTGGCTCTGCATGTTGGGAATTTAATCAAGCGCGGTCACTTACAGAAGCGCGACCACTCGGCTCGATCAATAGAGGTGGTAACTCCATCGGATGCCAAGCCAATCACTACTAATGAAGTCAAACCGGCTGAAGAAAAGTGGCTGGTAAAAAAAGTTGAGCATTTTTTTCAGACCATGGAGCAGGGTAAAATTATTGAGCAGTCTAAACTGGATGAACTCTACGTTTTAGTGGGTTCACTAAAAGTCTTAGGCCTTGATGGTGCAGCTCAATCATTTGTGCCACGACTAAGCGAATTAAAAAGGAAGGTAGCCAGAAAATAATGAATGTAATACAGGCAATCATACTCGGCATAACGCAAGGATTAACAGAATTTATTCCTGTTTCTAGCTCAGGACACTTGGTGCTCATGCACCATGCCTTGGGGATAACAGAAAATGGATTATCATTTGATGTCGCATTGCATCTTGGAACACTTGCGGCACTGCTACTGTTTTTCTATAAAGATGTTTGGGAACTGTTGCTTGGTTTGTTCGGAAAAAATGACAAACAGCGGCTTGCCCTATTACTGATTCTTGCAACTATACCAGCGGTTATTGTTGGTGTATTACTTGAGACGGCAGCCGAATCTACTTTTCGATCAGTGCGCTTGGTCAGTATTGATTTGATGGTGGCAGCGTTGTTTATGCTCGGAGCAGAATGGTATGCCAAGCGTAGGCGTCGTCATACAGCGCTCGAACAAACAACCACCAAGCAGGCAATTATTACTGGGTTAGCACAGGCAGCGGCCGTAGTGCCAGGTGTATCTCGGTCGGGCGCAACAATCACTGCTGGTTTATTTGTCGGCATGGACCGTGTAGCTGCCACTCGCTTCTCGTTCCTGCTCGCAATGCCAATTACGGCAGGAGCGATTCTGAAGGTGTTAACGAGTGGTCAAGCGATGCAGCAGATTCAAAGTGAAGCTGGGCTTTTTGCTATCGGTATTTTTACAGCGTTTATAAGCGGGCTTTTTGCTATAAAGTTCTTACTTAATTACTTGGCAAAACACTCACTCGCCGTGTTTGCCTATTACCGGTTGGTGGTAGGTGTAGTAGCAATCCTGTTGGTTACACTTCGTTAAGCAGTTTCTTGTCTGATGGTCACCGCTTCGTCGGGCATATTGAGTCGTCGGGCAAGCGTCTTGCGTTGCCATTCTTGAATCTGGGCAACGTCTGCCATACTTTTTACTTCAGTTACCTCTCCAAGTTCAACAATCGGATCGTCTTGGTCCCACAGGACAATCGGTATAGAGTAGCCATGCTTTAAGACATCCACGACACCTTTCGCAACTTTGCCAAGTTGTATGCGCTCTGGTCGATGGTCATCACCATACTCAACTTGTGTTGTTGCACCTTCGATTGCCCAGTTGAAGTATCGTCCCGTTGCGTGCCGGCCCAGTCTGTGAATGCGTGAGCTTGGACTGACTCCCAACCACTCACGTATTCCGACACGCATATCTCGATTGTTTGTTTCAATCAAGGCATCAATATCAATAAAACGAACATGCGGGTTTTCTCGTTGGCGTTCAGCCTGCCGCCCCTTGAATGTTTCTGCTAGTCTCATGATGGTATCGGTGCGAGGGAAGCTCATAAATACATGCCCGATTTTTTGGGCGACTTCGGAGGCCGCCATGTCAAACGCCTCGATTGTTGTCACGCCCCGGCTAATGCCAATACCACTATCGTCTTGCCAATGGTCATGCTCGGTAAACTCAGTCCAAACAGCGTCATAATCCGCTACATCAATCATTTTTTGGTGGGTGGTGAGGTTAAACAAGTGCTTACCCTCACGCCGATTGTGTTCGGCCAGACTGATGAAGGACTTTTGTTTCCTCAGTTCCTGACGTATGGCCTCATCTAAATTGCCGGCGGCTACACGCGCCAGTGTTCTAATGCCAAGCTCGTCACCGACATCGTCAAACGTTGCCGGTACAGGAAAGAGATGGGTTGTTTCTAGTAATTGTGAGGGATTTGCAGCGGGGCTAAATGGCCGGGGAGTGAATAGGCCTTCATTTGCAACGATGTGCCGGGTGGTTGTTTCGGCTAGTGCGTTATGAATCAATAAGCGATCCTCATACTCCAGTGCCTCGTATTCGAATACTGACATGTCCCCAAGCATAGCGACTACCTATGTATTATTCAAGCAAAAAATACTACATATAGCGTTTTCAAAAGGTGCTATTCTACTAGTACATTTACAATTACCGGAATCAGGTGTAAATCCTGAGCTGTGCCGCAACTGTGATAGCCAGACACGGAAGAAGACTCCCGAGCAGGAGCGCACATTTTATGTGTAGCAGGCCCTTGTTCGCGGAACGAGGGTTTTTAGATGGTCAACATAGAAACGTATACACCTGAACAACAGAGCGCACCAGAATTTCTGGATGCCCAACTGCTGATTGACCGTGTATCGCTAGAGCAACAAGCGTGGCAGCTGATAGACCAGCGGACTAGTATCGAGAATCCGCTGGTGCATATGCCCGAACGAGAAGACAACGCACGTACGGCACTAATGGAAGCACTTACTGCATCAGGGCACCTATCAAGAGTAGAAATTTCTGGCAACCTCGATGATATTAACGCACAAGTGTTGAGCCGTTTGCTGAATGGGTGGAGTGCAGCACTTCCGCATCACGAACAACAACGCCGTTTCGCGGAGATAGTCAATGAGCTGTATATCCAAAGGGTACACACTGCCATTGCAGCAAACATGCTTCCGCCTAGGACAAGCATTGCTGAGGTATCAGATTGGCCGGAAGCACTGGCTGGTTTATCACTCGGCTATCGAGATGCGAACCGGAAGGGTATGTCTCGTTCGACGCATCTTATTCAACACGAAGATGGCCAGTATACTCGAGTGATCGAAACGATCAGCCGTAGCAACAGCGATTGGCGTTCAACGTTTGGCTTTTTTCAGCAAGTAGGTATCAGAGTAGAATCTGGCTTTGAACCGGACATCGCAGGTTTACGAACACCCGTAGTGTACAACACTGAGCAGCTAGCTGATGGCATTGTTGATATCCAGCGCATGCTGGATAGAGCAGCTGGTCAAAAGATACGATATGGTGAAATTGAAGGTACGAATAGCGCACATGTTGAATACGAAGCGATTCGTGAACTATCCTATGTACGTGAAGAGCAAATTGAACACTATGTCGGGCTTCTCGCACACTACGAGGCGCTGCTTGACAGCCAGGTAGAGGCAGGGACAATTAGCCTTGAGGAACGCCAAGCGCAGTATGCCGAACAAGTACGAATTTGCTTGCGTAGCATTTGTTCGTTAGCGCCTGAGTACGCTAAGGACTGCTTTGGTGAAGAAGCAGCACGATTCTATTACGCGGCCTCGGAGCATATTGCTATCGGTGATACGGAGGGTGCCATGGCGTTAATACGTGCCAGCCAAGCGGGCGAACAGTCAGTCACATTTTGTGGGGTCACTCTGACGCCAGAGCGGGCTGCTGAACTCGGCCTAGAACTAGCAGATCTAAAAACGCTAACTGAGGAAGCAAAAGAATCATGGAAATGGAAGCAGGGTATTTGTAGGGTCCAGACTTGTCCTACTCGTCCAGGTAAGACAGAAGTAGGGCCATGTAGTGTGTGTCGTGGTTGTCAGGCAAAATTTGATAGCAAAAAACTAGGAGTAGCCGCATGAATACCGACGATGAAATATACAAAGAACTTGTAAAAGAGAAATCGCCAGAGTTTTTTTGCGATAATTGTGGCCATTATCCCATCGAACCGGTTCATGGGCATTTTATGTGCCCGGCTTGTCATATGCCTACAAAGTGTTGCGAAGGGATACCAGCCGAGTGAAGCGCGTCGGTATATATAGCGGCACGTTTGACCCTATTCATAATGGTCATGTGCGTTTTGCACTTGAGGCTCAAGAAAAATACGGGCTTGATAAAGTCTTCTTTTTGGTCGAGCCCCGACCTCGTCGTAAACAAGGCGTCAAAGCCCTCGAGCACCGTACACAAATGGTGGAGCTTGCAATCAAACGTCATGCAAATTTAGGGTTAATTATTCTCAACCAAGCACGCTTCACTGCGCATGAGACACTACCGGTTCTGCAGGCCCGATTTCAAGGAGCTGCGCTCTACATGCTTATGGGAGAAGATATGCTTGATCATCTCGCAAATTGGCCACATGTAACAGAGCTAATAGAAGCGGTACATTTTGTTATTGGCATACGACGGCGTTCAGAGAAGGAAGTAAAAGAAACGCTGGTGGCGTTGCAGCAGACACGTGGACTACGATTAACGTACAGTATTTTCCAGGCAGATTCATCGCGCGTTTCTTCAAGTGCGGTTCGGTCTGCACTGCGAAAGGGCAAAACTCCGCAAACGGTTCCTCCTGAAGTGCTGGACTATATCGCTACGGAGCAGCTTTACACTGCAAACTAGACTTCTGCTGGTTCGAAATGCGACTGTAAATAGTCAAGGTGTTTCGCGCGATGGTTCTCAAACTCGGTCTTGTTGAGTCCGTTTTTTCGGATGAATGAGCTAATTTTTTCACTACCAATGTATTGGGGAATCATCACATACGTTGCACCAGTGTCGTATAACTCAACTGCTTGTTCCTTGTTTTCGGCGTGACAAATAATAACCGCACCAGGGTTAACCTTTACAATATTCGTAACAAGCTGTTTGGACACTTCAAAATCCGAAAAAGTGCTGATGATAAGTTTTGCTTTATCAATACCGACTTCATCCAGCAGTTCCACGTCAGTTGCATCTCCATACAAAAATGGAATCTCTTGCGCCTCTAGCGATTCAATCACAGATGGATCGTAATCGACCACGAGATATCGCTTCCCGATACCTTTAAAGGCTCGGATAAATTCATGTCCGCCGTGGTGATACCCAAAAAGCAATAGTGAATGAGTTCCTTGTGATCGATTTTCCTTATATGTAACTTCTTTTTCGAAAAGGTGAAGTTTAAATTTGTCAAAAATAGCAAATAGTTCATCGTCGTACTGCATCATATAGGTGGAGGTGGCGATGGTAATAATAGCGACCAGTGTGATGATGGCACTTAACCGTGGGTCAACCAGTTTTGCATTACTGGCAAGTACCACTAAGACAATCGAAAATTCACTAATTTGAGATAAGTTCACACCCGTTTTGAAGCTGACACGCTTTGTGTAGCCAAGCAAGCCCATTGTCGAAGTGATGACGAGAGGCTTGGCGAACATGACGATTGCCGATAAAACGAGTGCTGGCCCAACAGCAGACGATAGGTTACTGACGTTCATGCTCTCACCCAACGTAATAAAGAACAGCACAATGAAGAAATCACGTAATGGTTTTAAGCGGGCACTAATTTCCCGTGCATACGGTGAGGGTGCTAGAGCTACGCCACTAAACAGAGCTCCAACCTCGATAGAAAAACCAGCTTGCTTAAATAATGTCGCAATGCCAAAACCCCATGTGATTGCAGACAGAAAAAGCAATTCCTGGGAACTGGCAATATGCTTTGAGACAACCGGTAGTATCTTTGTGCTACAAATGATCAAGAACAGCATAAGAGCGAAGCCTTTTAGCATGAGAGTACTTACTTGGCCGGCGTCCAGTCCGCCATCTTTCCCGGCTACCAAAAAAAGAAGAGCAATAGTGGCTACTAAGTCCTCAAGCAAAATGACACCGATAGCAATCTGTCCATGCAAACGGTTTTGCTCTTTCTTGTCTGACAGAATTTTAACGATAATAATCGTGCTGCTGAAGAATAAGCTAAGCCCAACTATAAAAGATTCGGTTTTTGTGAAGCCCATCACACTGCTGGTGGCGTAACCAAGCAAGGTGATAGTCAATAAAGAAGCAGTCGCGGCTATCAGTACAACGCGCCCCAACTTACGCAATTCCGACACATTCATACCGAGGCCAATGATGAATAGTAGCAGGGCAATCCCAATATTTGAGAATACTTGGAATGTTTCAACCGAATGGATGACGTTTAATAGGGATGGTCCGACTAACAGGCCCGCGACGATGTATCCCAAGATCAGTGGTTGTTTGATGAGGCGCATAAAAATGGATACCGCAGCAGTGATGGCGATGACGAGACTCAGTTCGGCAAATACGTCTTGATGCATGTGTGTTTTAACCCCTTCGGGGGTAATTTTACAATGAATTGTAACGGTTTGAAAGGCTTATGCTCTTACCTAGAACATCGAGATGATTGCTGCGGCTCCAGCGATTGCCATTAAGCCTGTCACAAACCAACCGATGACTGTGGTGGATGGTTTATTGACCCATTCGCCCATAATTTTTTTGTTGCTACTCAATCGTACTACCAAGAACAAAACAATTGGGGCAACCAATCCGTTCCCAATAGCCGAATAGATTAGTGCCTTGATTGGGTCGAGACCAATGAAGTTCATGGCAAGACCAGCAAACATCGAGATAATCACAATGCCATAAAATGCATGAGCCTGGTTCAGTTTGCTGTTGAGTCCCTGCTGGTGCCAGCGCATGCTTTCGGCAACAGCATAGGAACTTGACCCAGCTAACACTGGTATGGCCAGCAAGCCGGTCCCTATAATGCCGATTGCGAAGAGCCAGTACGTTGCGTTGCCAGCAAAAGGGCGCAGTGCTTCTGCAGCTTGGGCGGCAGAGGTAATATTGGTAATACCATTTTTGAATAATAAGGCGCCACAAGCGGCAATGATAAAGAACATTACTATGTTGGAAAGAAACATACCGGACCACACATCAATGCGCATTTCTTTGACGGCTTTTTTAGTTGTGCCTTGTCGTTGCACCAGAGAAGTATTGCCTTGAAGAATCTGCTCTTCTACTTCTTGTGATGTTTGCCAAAAGAAAAGATACGGCGAAATCGTGGTACCCAAAATAGCACATATGAGTAGCAGCTGATCTTTGTCCCACGTGATGTGCGGTATGAATCCTTGGTGCAATACTTCTCCCCAGTTTAGCTTGGCCAGAATAGCTGAGAATATATATGCCAATAGCACCATCGCGAGCCATTTCAGATACTTTGCGTACTTGGCGTACGGGGTAAAAATCTGCATGAATAGACTGAATAGCGTAAAGCCAACCACCAGCACCCCAAAGTTAAGATCTGGCTTTAAGAGCTGCACTCCTTTAGCCATCGCTCCAAGGTCAGCACCGACGTTAAATGCATTGGCTGCAAAAAGTAGCACGGTACAGGCAACGATCACTTTTCGGGAGAAGTGCACACGTATGTTTCCGGCCAGACCACGACCAGTTACTAGTCCAATGCGCGCACACATTTCTTGGACGACGGCCATCAACGGAAAAGTGAACGCAGATAGCCAGAGAAGTTGAAATCCGTATTGTGCGCCCGTTTGCGAATATGTTGCAATTCCTGATGGGTCGTCATCAGAAGCTCCTGTTGTCAAACCAGGTCCGAGTGAATGCCAGTAGGCTTTGGTCTTCTTGACGATCTGCCCAGCCGGAATCTTATTTGTCATCGCCGTGGAAGTAGATACTGCAACATCAAGCGCCTTGGCTGGTGCTTCGCTAATTTTTCGAATAGTTTTCTTTGCTTGTTCTTCCATTTTGGTGGCCTTGGCTCAAGTATACCCCACAAACATAACCACAACATAAATTATTGTTGACAAGCCGCATATGCTTGTGGGAATATACCATTACTTCAAGTGGTCATCATGCCATGAGAAATACAAAAAACAATTCAAAAACAATAAGTATTTGAGACGTACGTATTGTTTCTGGTGAAACGGGAGGAACGGCTTTATGCCAATCAAAATAAAAATCATAAACCACAGGAGTATTCGCGTGGACGTAAAAGTAAAAAGGCCTTATTGGCAACAATTCATCAATTACTAGCCTTTTAGGTTAGTCGATAGACGGCCGGATTATCCGGCTGTTTTATTTTTTCTTGGCAGCTATCGCGTCTTCGATAAGCTTGTAGAAACTTTCGGCGTCGCGGGGGCTTTCTATTTTTTTACCGTCAAGTACAAATGTTGGGGTGCCGCTAAAACCACGTGCTTTTGCATCGTTGCGGTCTGCCTGAATGATACTGTTTGTTTGGTCACTCTTGAGGTCGGTGACAAATTTTTGAGAGTCTAAACGTAGCTGTTGGGCGTATTGTTCAAATAGGGGTTGTGGGTTGTTGCTGTCCTTCCAGTTTGGCTGCGTCTGGTAGAGTTGGGCATACATTTCCCAGAATTTACCTTGGTTGCCGGCAGCCTCGGCCGCCCGGGCAGCAAGGAGGGCGTTTTGGTGAATCTCGAGCAGTGGGAAGTGTCGGAATTGGAACGTGATCTGTTCTTTATATTTTTCTCTCACTTGCTCGACGATCGGGAAATATTGGTAGCATGCCGGGCAGGCAAAGTCACCGTACTCAATCAGCGTGACACCACTCGTGCCAGTGCCGTACTTGTGCTCAGTTAACTGTGAACTGTTGCTATTTGAGGGGGCGTCAGCCTTTTTCTTGGTAGCCCAAAATATACCAGCAAAGCCAATAATGAGTGCGATAACAACGAGCGTAAAACGATTAGACATATGTGTTCTCCCTTTGTGACTATATAGTACCTGAGCTTTCACCCTTTGAAAATCATAAGCGTCAATCGTACTATTAGAAGGATGGATTCATTATGGAATATCGTAACTGCTGGACTCGTACTGCTGGCAGTAACGCTACAAAAGACATATACGGCGCTACCTGTTAAAGAAATTAAGAGACGAGCTCGGGTGGGCAATCATGCGGCCCGTACGATTTACCGTGTTGCCGCATATGGTCAAAGCCTTCGGGCATTGTTGTGGCTAGTCATCATAGTGTGTAGCGCATTGTTTTTTGTGGTTGTAGATCGCACTGCACCACTCTGGTTTGCACTGACAACCAGCATTGCCTTGCTGTGGATTGCCTATGTGTGGCTACCAAACAGCAGAATAACTGCGATAGGGGAGCACATAGCTGTGTGGTTGGCCCCAGCACTCGGGTGGCTTCTAAATTATCTACACCCTGTTATTAACCGTGGTATTGGCGTTGTGCACCGAGGCCGCCCGCTTGCCTCACACACGGGGCTGTACGAGAAAGAAGACCTTCTAGAGTTTATGGAACTTCAGGAAGCCCAGGTAGATAGCCGCATTGATAAGCTCGAGCTTCAAATTGCAGCGAGCGCCCTCAAGTTCGGTGAGCAGCTAGTCCGTAAGCATCTCACGCCACGCCGCATGATTAAAACAGTATCGGTAAGTGAAACCATTGGGCCACTACTGATGGATGAACTACACAAGAGTGGCCACTCCCGATTTCCTGTGCATGATGGCAAAAAAGATAATATTGTCGGCACATTGTATATGCGGGACCTAGTTAATGCACGATCTGGTGGCTCGGTGAAGTCAGTTATGAAGACAGACGTTGCCTATGTGCATGAAGAACAAAACCTGTACGATGCTCTTCAAGCAGTTATCAAGACACACCACCATTTGTTGGTAGTCGTAAATAGTTTTGAAGAATACGTCGGGATTATTACGCTAGAAGATATCCTCGAGCAGGTAGTCGGCAAGGTTATTATCGATGAGTTCGACCAATATAATGACCTGCGGGCGGTAGCTGCTCGTGCCGCGGAAGCCGATAGAAAAGCACGACATGAAGAAAAGCCAGAAAAAGATACACCTGTCAAAGAAGATGATGGTACAATAACCCCTGATGATACGAAGAAGTAATACCAATATGAATTGCGGGGCTGGCTACTGCTAAGGCGAGCAGTATGTTTATAGCCCACTTCGGCCGTATTACTTAAAAAGCAATCAAGGAATTACCATGAGAGTTCTCACAAAAGACAGCGCCCAACATGTGGGCAAAAAGATTCAACTAGAAGGGTGGCTACATAAAAAACGCTTACTTGGCGGTATTACGTTCATTAACTTACGTGATCGCAGTGGGCTCATCCAAGCCGTTGTTAAGGATAAAGACGAAGTTGAAAAACTTCGTGGTCTGCAAACTGGTACAGTTCTTCAGCTGGCAGGTACAGTCAAAGAAGAGCCCCGAGCGCCAGGCGGTGTTGAATTGCATGACGTCACACTAACGGTGGAGATACCAGTAACAGAAGAGCTGCCAATAGAAATAGATAAGCCGCTCAGTCATAAGTCTGACAATCTCGACACGCTACTCGACCATCGTCCGATTGGACTTCGCAACATACAGGAAACAGCGATCTTTAAGGTGCAGGCCAAGGTGCTTGAAGCATTTCGTGCGCACTTTAAAGCCAACGATTTCACCGAGATGAACAGTCCTAAATTACTCGCCGAAGCAACAGAAGGTGGGGCAGAGGTTTTCAAACTCGATTACTTTGGTAAAACAGCTACCTTAGCGCAGTCTGCTCAGTTCTATAAGCAGATGATGGTTGGGGTGTTCGAGCGAGTATTCGAGACAAACCCAACATTCCGCGCCGAACCAAGTGCGACCACTCGCCACATGACGGAGTACATAACGATTGATGCCGAGATGGGTTTCATCCAGTTTGAAGATCTCATGAACTTTGCTGGCGGTGCCCTCATAGCGGTGGTCAGTGCCGTTGAAAAAGACTGTGCTGACGCACTCAAAATGTGGAATGTAGAAAAATTTGTACTGCCAAAGAAAGCCGAAGACATTCCACGCCTAAGCATCCATGACATCCACGAAAAATTCCTACAGGCTACCAAAGAAGATCACACGGGTGAAGATGACCTTGCTCCTGCTGAAGAGCGATGGGTGTGTGACTATGCCAAAAAAGAACTTGGCAGTGAAGCGGTGCTTGTAGTTGGATGGCCAAGCAAGAGCAAGACGTTCAAGTTTTATCACCGTGCTAACGAAGAAAACCCAGACATTGCTGACCGTGCCGACCTTCTTTTCAGGGGTGTAGAGATTGCGACGCTTAGTATGCGCGAACACCGGTACGATCGACTCGTACAGCAGCTTAAATCGATGGGTGGTGACCCAGACAGCCCTGGTTTTGCACCCCTTCTCAGTGTCTACAAGTACGGCATGCCTCCACATGGTGGCTTTGGTTGGGGGCTTGAGCGAACGGTACAGCGGATTCTTGGCCTTAACAGCGTTAAAGAAGCGACACTCTTCCCGCGTGATATTAACCGCCTCGCACCGTAAATGAACATTGTTGATCTAACTCACCCTATCAATAGTCAGACGCCAGTGTATCCGGGCGATCCAGCGGTTGAGATTGTATCGTCGGGGGATCTGGACAAGGATGGTTTCGTTGATCATAAAGTTAGTTTTGGTACACATGTCGGTACCCATATCGATGCTCCAGCTCATATGATCAAGGGTGGCAAGCAGCTCAATGACATTATGCTCCGGCGTTTCATTGTCCCGGCAGTTTGTATTGATGCGACCACTGGCTTCGACGCCAATCTCATTGATGCCATAGAAATAAAAGAAGGTGGTGCTGTGTTGTTTTATACCGGTATGGGTCAGTATTTTACCCAGCCGAATTATTGGGAGAACTATCCTGTCATGGACCAAAAATGCGTTGAAGCATTAGTCCGAAAGAAAGTGAGTCTGATTGGTGTCGATGCAGGCAGTGTAGACAGTGGAGAGGATTTCCCTATGCATAAATCATTGCTCGGCAATGACATTCTGATTATCGAAAACCTATCCCAAAGCGTGCAAGAACTAGTCGGTCAACACTTCGAGCTCATTGCCTTGCCACTCAAACTTGAGTTTGACGGCGCACCAGCCAGGGTCGTGGCAAGATTGGCGTAACAGCATGACAAAGGCATACATTGATGTTCGTGAACCTGATGAATATGCCTTAGGGCATGTGAAGGGCGCTCTGAACGTGCCTTTATCCAAGCTATTGCAAAAGACATATGATCTAAGCACGATTGATAAAGAATCGGCACTAGTGGTCTATTGTCGTTCCGGCAGCCGGGCAACAGTAGTTATGAGGATGTTGCAGCAACAGGGATATACAGATGTAACAAACGGCATAAACCAAGCGACTATTGAATTAGCGCACCAGGCTAGATAAAAACTTTACCTGTTAAGTATTTAGTTCTAAAATAGTAGAGAATGAAAAACGACAATGCTATTGAAGTACGGGGAGTCAGTAAACACTTTGGTTCGTTGAAGGCACTCGATGATGTTGATCTTACGGCTGCCCGCGGAAAAGTTACAGGTTTACTGGGGCCCAATGGTGCCGGTAAAAGCACGCTTATCAGGGTTATGACTACCCTATTGGAACCACATAGCGGAACAGTTTTTGTAGACGGAGTTGATGTTCTGAAAACCCCCGCCAAAGCGCGTAAGCATATTGGGCTTGCAGGGCAATTTGCTGCCGTCGATGATTTCCTGACTGGTCGAGAAACGCTCGAGATGGTTGCGCGGTTGTATCACCTCCCGCGGAAAGAAGCCAAGCAACGTGCTGCGGAACTACTGGATCGCTTAGATCTCACAGAGGCTGCTGATCGTCAGACAAAAACCTATTCTGGTGGTATGCGCCGCCGTCTAGATCTCGGTGCCAGTCTTGTGGCTACCCCTAGCGTCCTCTTCTTAGACGAACCAACAACAGGCCTTGATCCACGCACTCGTCTTCAGCTATGGGACATTATTCGTGATTTGGTAAAACGTGGGGTGACGATTTTGCTGACAACCCAGTATCTCGAGGAAGCCGATGCACTCGCGGACTACATGTACGTTATCGATCATGGGAAAATGATCGCAAAAGGAACGGCAGAACAACTCAAAAGCAGCCTTGGCCAAGACGTTATTGAACTCAAGGTTGCCGACAAAGATCTCCAAAAAGCGCGCGAGGCCCTCCAAAAAGCCCTAAAGCAAGAAGTTGAAGAGGATGAACTTACTCGTAGGCTGCTTCTGCGCACAAAGAATGGCAGTGATGATCTGCTTACAGCTGCCGGTGCCCTGAAAAAAGCATCTATCAAGGCAGAAGAACTGAGTGTGCACCGTCCCAGTCTGGATGATGTATTCTTGGCAATAACAGGGGAGAAGGCCGAAAAATAATGCACGGCGTTACTGATACACTGCAAATCATCAAACGCAACGTAAAGCGTAATTTCCGTATCCCGCAACTATTAATATTTAGTAGCATCCAGCCCATTATCTTCCTGCTCTTATTCAACTATGTTTTTGGTGGAGCAGTTCGAGGTACAGGGTCTGAAAAATACATCAATTTCTTGTTGCCAGGTATTTTGGCGCAAACCGCCCTGTTTGGTGCTATTCAAACCGGGGTTGGGCTTGCAGAGGATTTAAGTAAGGGTGTTGTTGATCGCCTGAGAAGCTTGCCAATTGCCCGTTACGCGGTGCTGACTGGCCGCACGGTGGCAGATGCGGTACGAAACGTTTTTGTCATTATCCTGATGTCTGTTGTTGGCTCGATCTTGGGCTTTCGGTATCACCATGGTTTCGGGAACTTTATGCTGGCAATCTTGCTTGTTCTCTTCTTTGCGTATTCGTTCAGCTGGGTTAGCGCTATTATCGGACTGCTATTGAAAGATTCGGAAACCGTGCAAGTGGCAGGATTTCTATGGGTCTTCCCAATGGTCTTTGCCAGTTCAGTTTTTGTACCAGTTGAAACCATGCCAAGTTGGCTGCAAGTATTTGCTCGAAATCAACCCGTAACGCAGGTGGTAAATGCTGTGCGACATTTAACGCAAAACGTTGGTTCATCCGAAGCTGTGCTACATACGGCATTATGGGCCTCGGGAATTATCGTCATCGCTGCGCCGTTAGCGGTGTGGTTGTACAAGAAAACCGTTTAGTAACACTAGTCAGTTCGTTGGCAAGAACACAATATTCAACCACAAGCAAATTGTTTACAATATAAATCTAGGATGCATATATTATCGTCAGAGCAGTTCACACCAGAGATGCTCGGCGATATTTTTATGCTCGCCGACGAGTTTCGTGAGCAAGTAGCCGACCAAGACCTTCGTCACGAAATTGCTACATTGCATGAAGATGAGTTTCTGGTAAACCTTTTTTATGCGGCGTCTACCCGTACACGATTAAGTTTTGATTTTGCTGCCCAGCGACTGGGTATGAACGTGGTGGGAACGGAAAACGCCGAACAATTTTCATCGGCGGCTAAAGGTGAAACGCTCGAGCACAGCATAAAGGTTCTAGCTGAGTATGGTCCATCCGTCATCGTCCTTAGGCATAAGGCAACTGGCGCTGCGGCTCAAGCTGCCGAAGCTTCGGAGGTCCCAATTTTTAATGCTGGTGATGGCAACGGTGAACATCCAACACAAGCACTACTTGATGCGCATACAATCTATAACGAACGGCAGACGTTGAGTGGGCTCCATGTGGTATTTGGCGGAGACTTAGCGCGCGGACGAACAGCCAGGTCGCTCGTTAAGGTACTGTCCATGTACCCCGATAATCGCTATACATTCACATCGACTCCTGAACTTGCTATGAGGGATGATGTTAAGAATCTTCTAACTGAACGTGGTGTGCCGTTTACCGAAAGTGAAGATCCTGAAGAGGCTTTCGGGGATGCCGATGTGGTGTACTGGACAAGACTGCAAAAAGAGCGACCGTTAGATGAGCTTGGGGCTGACGGTCAGCCAGTTATGGTTGAAGAGCAGGATCCAAGATTCATACTTGGGAAAACAGCACTCGAGATATTACCTAAAGAAAGTATGATTATGCACCCCATGCCAATAGATGGTGAGATTGATCCCGTTGTTGATGCGGACCCGCGAGCACGGTACTTTCGTCAGGCGGGTAACGGTATGTATGTGCGAATGGCACTTATCCACCTTGTTCTGAGCGGGACATTCCCAAACTGATACAATAGGCTTATGGATATGTTGCAAAGTAATACCGCCGGGGCGACAGGAACTGATCCACAGACAACAACAATTAGCTCGCAAGTTGCTAATTTTTCTAGTATTCAGAGTTCGCCCACAAGCCAGCCTGACCTATCTACTTCACAAAAGCTTCAGGTGCAGCCGGGCTGCTCAAACAATTGTGTTGCCGCCGTTTCAACCACCCAAAAACAAAGCTCTGTGCCATCGATAGATCTGCTCGGCGGTGGTTTGTTACTTGCTAGTGTAATTGTTGTAGCAATCTTTGCTAAAAAAGTCCTTACAAGCTAGACATAAAGGCTGTTTTTTCTGCTACACTACAAGCAGATAAGGATAAGCATCATGGCAACAGCTGAACAAAACGACACCCCGGGCCTTCCCGGTGATGATCAACAAGAGTTACAAACCAAGGTAGATGAAACGTTACAATCTCCCAAACCGGAGAAGCTGCCAATGCCCGAGGGTTCGGACGAAGTAGTTGATGACATTGTCGCCAAAGAAGGTGATGAACTTATCGAAGCTCATGATGAGCGACTAGCAGAAGCTTTTAAACCTGAAGATAATAGTAAATGGGATAAGGTGAAGGACTTTTTTGCACGGTGGTGGCAAAACCCCGTTGCTCGATGGTCTACTATAGCTGGGCTTGTGGCAGTGCTTATTGCTCTAATTGCTATCCCACCATCACGATATTTCATGCTTAATACTGCTGGCGTGCGAAGCAAAGCATCAATTGCGGTGCTAGATGATAGTACACAGCAACCACTTAAAAATGTTCGTGTTAGTGTTGGTGGTCAAAATGGTGAAACTGACAAAGACGGTAACGTGCAGTTGGCTCATGTTCGTCTCGGTAGTAGTCAACTTGTTGTTGAAAAGCGAGGGTTTGCCACCACCACTAAAAAGATCACGGTCGGTTGGGGCAGTAATCCGTTGGGGACTATGAAATTAACACCGCAAGGTACGCAATTTGTGTTGAGTGTCAGTGACTTTTTATCAAAGAAACCTATCACTAAAGCTGAGGCAACAAGTGGTGAGGCGAGCGCTATCGCCGACGACAAAGGCGTCATCAAAATTACCATAGATAAGCCCGAAGAAAATGTAGAGGTTACTATAAAACGCGACGGCTACCGTGAAGAAAAAGCAAAATTTAGTAGCACCACTAAGGACGTACAAAATGTAAAGCTTGTCCCCGATCAACAGCATGCTTTTGTTAGCAAGCGATCAGGCAAATATGATGTGTACAAGATTGATGTTGATGGAAAAAATGAGCAGCTTGCTTTTGCCGGCACCGGAAGCGAGCGGGATGACATTAGCCTCGTAGTCAATCCGTCAAAGCGGGTAGCAGCATTGGTTTCAACTCGTGACAATAAGCACAATGCTGATGGTTATTTACTGAGCAGCCTTACACTTATCAACTTAAAGGATAATGGCATCATTAACATTGTCCAGTCGGAGCGTGTGCAAGTTATAGGGTGGTCTGGCAGTAAGCTTATCTATGTCCAAATTGCCGCAGGTACAAGTGCGGCCAACCCAAAGCGCAATCGAATCATGAGCTATGATTACGACACGCGTGTCGTGAAAGAACTTGCTGCGGCAAATTACTTTAATGACATGCAAGTAGTGGGTGGAAAACTGTACTACTCTGCTTCCAGTGCGTACCAATCGGCTGGCAGCACCGGACTCTTCAGGATCGACACGAGCGGTGAGAATCGACAAAACATCACTACCGATGAGGTATGGAGCATCTCGAGGAGTGGTTACGATCATCTGACGCTAGCATTGCAGCAGAAATGGCAAGACTTACAGGTAAGCAATAATAAGCTTACTACCCTTAGTGGTGCTCCGGCGAACCAGAGCAACCGAATTTATGCTGATAGTCCTGATGGTAAACGTACAGTATGGGTAGACAGTCGTGATGGTAAGGGTGTATTGGTTTCGTATGACCAAGCAAACAACAAAGATACCACGGCCCGCACACAGAATGGTCTAACCAATCCTGTAACATGGATTAACAATAGTACGCTCGTCTACCGTGTTAATAGCGGCCAAGAAACCGCTGATTATGTAATGAGCATTGATGGCGGTGATCCACTCAAGATCAAAGATGTCACCAACACAACTGGCATTGATCGCTGGTACTACTACTAAACCGTATGGCACGACGAGTAAAGTGGTTTAAAAAGGTACGAGGTAGCTATCTCCCCAATTCCTGGCAGGGTTGGGTAACGTACATACCATTCGTATCATTTTTGGTAGCAAGTTTTGTTCTGGTAGATCGTAGCAGTCACTCCATAAGCGACACGCTGCTGGGTATCTTTCCGCAATGGATTGCTGCCACGGTCGTCATGACGTGGGTTGCAACTCGACATTCCTGACCTGTTACAATACCGAGGATGAACGATAGTAGTGGTTTTCAAGATGTTGTCTGGGAATTTTATCGTCGCAATGCCCGCAATCATTTACCGTGGCGCCGTCCGGAAGCCAATGGCTCATTTGACGTGTACAAAATACTTGTATCTGAAATCATGCTGCAACAAACGCAAGTCAGTAGAGTTGTGCCGAAATACGAGCAATTTTTACGAGAATTCCCAGATATTTACCACCTTGCAGACGGCTCGCTCGGTGATGTGTTAAGAGTATGGAATGGTCTTGGGTATAACCGACGAGCAAAATATCTATGGCAGGCAGCGCAAGTAGTGGTCGACACATATAAAGGGGTTGTTCCTGATGACATGACGCAGCTCGTGAATCTGCCAGGAGTAGGCAAGAACACGGCTGGAGCCGTACTTGCTTATGCGTATAACATCCCAGGTATATTTATCGAGACAAACATACGTACGGCATATATTCATCACTTTTTCCCTGATGCCCATGAGGTGTCAGACAAGAAGTTAGAGCCGATCATTGCACGCACAGTTCCAGTGGGCCGTGCGCGAGAATGGTACTGGGCTCTCATGGATTACGGCTCGTATTTGAAGACTGCAGTGGGCAATATATCTCGCCAGAGCAAACACTTTACGAAACAGCCAGCATTTGATGGTTCAAGACGACAGCTGCGTGGCCAGATACTAAGGTCCCTGACGGAGGCCTCTTGTACAAAAGCACAACTTACCAAACGTATAGATGACGTGCGACTCGAAAGCGTGTTAGACGACTTGATTGCTGAAGGTCTAATTCTTTATCATAAGGGGCGCTTTCGTCTGGCATAGCCCAAACAGCTTATGGTAGAATGTTTTTAGGAGGCATTCTTGATAATGAAAAGAATACGATTATTGATTAGTTTACTATTAGCTGTTCCAGCATTAACGGTAGGCACAACTGCACTTGTAAGTGCTGAAACGGGCACCTCAAACACGTCCAACAGTACGACAACCACAAAGACCGATGACACGACAGAAGATACAATCAAGCCTGATGACAAATTGTTATTGCAGCGTCTATCAGAGCGCAAGACTGAGCTTAAGACCAAACTCACCACTGCTGAAGAAACGCGTCTAAAGGATAAATGTAAGCCGGCACAAACAGGCAGCGTTAGCTCGCTTTACGGGCGTATCAAAGGTGTTGAGACAAGCCGCAGCGAAGTGTATAAGAACCTGACAAATCGTCTGACCTCGCTTGATGAGAAGCTCAAAGCTAAAAATGTCGATACGACCAAGCTCGAAGCGGAGATAGCTACGCTAAAGACTAAAATAGCTACCTTTGAGACCGATCTAGCTAAGTACAAGCAAGCTGTTCTTGACCTCAAGAGCATGGACTGTGCAAGTGACCCGACTTCATTCAAGGCTTCGCTTGAGAAAGCTCGAAGCTTGCGAGAACAAGTCACTAAAGATGCGCAAGAGATAAAGTCATACGTAAACGACACTATCAAGCCTACACTCAAAGAGATTCGCGCAGCACTGGAGGCAAAAGAGAAGGAAACGACAACCACTACTAACAGCACAACAGGGGGGACACAGTAATGGATGACATCAAACCAGCAGGATCAGCACCAACTCCTGACCAGCCAGTAGCACCTCCACAAGTTGGTGGTATGGTTTCACCATCGGCCGCTCCAACCATGGACGATACTATCTCGCCCGAAGGCCCAGCAGGACCAGTAGCACCTCCAGCAGCCCCTGAATCACCACAAGAGCCAGCTTCTGCGCCTCAACCAGCAACAGACAGCGGTACTCCTGCACCTGTCGTACAGAACCCTATGGCTGCTCCACAACAGGGAGCTCCAAAGAAGAAGCGCACAGGCTTAGTCATTGTTGTAGCTACAGTAGTAGCGCTTGCGCTAGCCGGGGCTGCTTACTATGCCTACATGAAAACCATGAAGCATGACGACAAACCTGCAGCAACTAAAACCACACAATCAACCACAGCTACCGTTACACCAGCTAAGGCTACAGATGTCGATAGTACTTCGCAGGAACTTGATAAGTCGCTGGCTAGTGCAAACGACAGCAAAGATTTTGCTGCAACAGACCTGGCAGACGCAACACTTGGCCTATAATAGTCGGTAATGCCGACCAATTTTACCTCATTAGCCAATAAAGCTTTGGTCCAACTTCTCCAAAATGGGGCAGTTGGTGTGTTGCCCACGGATACTGTATATGGTGTAGCGACAAGTGCAGCACAGCACCAGGCGGTGCAACGACTTTACGCTCTCAAACAGCGTCAGAAAAAACCTGGGACCGTTATTGCAGCGAATCTTGGTCAGTTAGAGGAGCTGGGTTTCAAAGCACGTTATCTCAAGGCGGTTGCCCAGTATTGGCCCGGAGCCGTAAGCGTGGTGATTCCATGTGTTGATATGGAGTGGTTGCATCAAGGGGTGGGCAGTGTAGCCGTGCGGATTCCACAGAATAAAGAGCTAGATAAGCTACTTGTTCAAACAGGTCCTCTACTAACAAGCAGTGCAAATACACCAGGTAGCCCACCGGCAGGTACTATGACTAATGCTAGAGAATACTTTGGTGACGCTGTCGATTTTTATGTTGATGGGGGTGATCTGCATGGCCGCAAAGCATCGACCGTTATCCGCGTGGTGGATGATGTGGTGGAAGTATTACGAGAGGGTGCTGTTACAATAGACGCAGAAACAGGGAAGGTTCTTACATGACTTTTGACGAATATCAGCGGCAAGCCCTCACGACTGCCCATAATCACCCAGATGATCTCATGGATAAAACCATTTGGGCTATGGGTGTGGCCGGTGAAGCAGGTGAGGTTCTAGAAAAATGGAAAAAGATTGTTGCCTACAAGGATGGCCATATCAGTGATGACGACAAAGCAGAGCTCAAAAAAGAATTAGGTGATGTGGTCTGGTATATTGCGGTTCTGGCCCATAGCCTAGGTCTTACCTTTGATGAAGTGATGGAACTAAACGTACAAAAGCTGAAGGATCGTCAAAACAGAGGTGTCATAAAGGGCAAGGGCGACAACCGCTAACTTACCTTGTTACAATCTCGGCTGTCCTGGGTGCCAGAGTAACACTTGTTACCGTCTGTTTTGTATCTATTGTTTGATAGCTTGCCCCGAGTGCGTAACTAGGTGTTTGCGAGGGAGACGGATTAACTATTACCTTAGCTTTGGCAAAGTTCCTCACGTAAACGCCTGGCGTATCTTTTGCATACGTGTCTAGGGGACTGCCATAATCTGTATCCCACCAGGTGTGCCATTCCAATGGACTCGATTTTGAATGCGTATATTGGTATGAAAAGTATGTTCTGTCACTTGAGCCAAGCATGAACGTTGCCAACTGCAAGGAGTGCAACTATATTCTTTGACTTTAAAACGGTTAGTAGACTAGATCGCATGGAAGTTTTTCCGGAGCCACTCATCGAGGCTGCCACCGCCGCCAGCCGATAAACAGAGGACGAGGTCACCGGCATGTACGTGACGATTAATTATTTCTTTGAGGTTATCGTCTACTTGTGCAGCCGTTGCATTTTCCGGTTTACTAAACATATTGACGATATCTTGGGGCGACAGAGTAGGTAGATTTTTGTCCTCCCGCGCGAGATAACTCGGTACTACATAGGTGTGTTTGACGTCATCAAATATGTGGACCAGCTCATCTTTTATGAAGTGTTGCCGCGTGTTATGCAGTCCCTCGTACACGACGACAAATTTATCACCGGCTACTTCTTTGGCGAGTTGTAGCGCCCCCCGAATTTTCTCAGGAGTATGAGCATAGTCGGTGTAAAGGTTCGGTACAATGAGCTCAAATCGACGCGAAATACCAGGGAAGATATTCATAAAGTCTATGAGCTGATCAAGAGGGGCTTCAGTGATAGCATGCACGGTCTGAATAACTTGCCAGGCGTCTTTGCGGTTGACATGACCAGGCAAGATAATGCTTTTCATCTGCGGCTCGTTCTCGTCCAGTACCAAATATTTTTCTTCAGACTGCAGGCCCAGCTTTTCAAAGTCAGGCTGCCAAAATATCGTCCAGCGTGTTTGCTCGACGAACTGGTAAAACGCAGACTCGTACTCTTCTCGTGTAGGATAAATGTCAGGGTGATCCCAGTCGATACCGGTAATCAGGCTCATGTAGGGATGAAATGCTAAAAAGTTGCGGTCATACTCATCTGCTTCGTATACAAAAAATTCTGAGCCCTTGTCGTACTCGCCCATGTCCCCAAAACTTAATTTTGCACCGACTGAATAACTAATGGGTTTACCAAGCTGTTTGAAGAGCCAGATCAGCATTGCGGTTGTGGTGGTTTTGCCGTGTGTCCCCGCAACTGCGATGAGACGCAGCTTTTTATCTGTCAGGATTTCGTTGAGAAACTCATCGCGTTTACTTGTCTTGATGCCATGTTTTTTGCAGAACTGGAACTCCGGTGAATCGGGATTTTCAATGGCGACTGCCGACGAATAGACAAGCCAATCAATCGGTTTTTGTGCATTGACTTGAGCAATATCAGCTTCCGTCTGCCCGATTGATATCGTATCTATACCGTGTTTTTTTAGGTAGAGGATATAATCAGACTCTTGTTTATCGGAACCTGACACATCATATCCCGCTTGTTTGGCTATGAGGGCGAGGGGGCCGATGCCAGCACCACCGATACCTGAGAAGAAAACATGCATACCACTAGTATAAGGATAAGTAGCGTAATATCTCAAACTATATCTTCCGTCACTGTATAATCATAAGCATCGTGACCAAAACAATGCTAAAAAACCTACTTAAGAAGCTCCAGATCATAAGCTCGTGGTATTTCATCATTGGCTTAGTAATTAGCAGTGTCGTCGCTGTCGTCGCCTTACGCAACAATAATGTGACTGCTCTTCGCCTTCGGGACGCTGTTACACAAGCCGATAAAGATAATAGTGATGTTGAGGCCGCCCTGAAAACACTGCGTGAGTACGTGTATAGTCACATGAATACTAATCTGGCTTCTGGCCCAAATGCCATCAAGCCGCCGGTACAGCTGAAGTATCGCTACGACAGACTCGTCGCTGCGGAAAAAGCTCGCGTATCGGCCAGCAACGCTCGCATATATACCGAAGCTCAAGCAACATGTGAAAAACAGTTCCCTGAAGGCCTCAGTGGCCGTGGCCGCGTTCCATGTATCCAGGACTATGTCACCAAGCATGGTGAACAAGAACAGCCTGTCCCCGATGCTTTGTATAAGTTTGATTTTGCCTCACCCGTATGGTCACCAGATCTTGCTGGTTGGAGCGTACTACTCGTCGGGTTGTTTGCTCTTATCCTCGTTGTTCGTGTAGCACTCGAGTATTGGCTACGCTACTACGTAAAGAATGAGCTATAAATAAAAACACCCGCTATATGCGGGTGTTTTTATCAAGTGGCAGCGTACTACTGTTTTTTCGTTGCGCTACTGTTTGTTGTGGTGTCGTTTGATTGTGTTGTAGTGTCAGTACAGGTCTGACCATTCGGGTTGTTTGCAATGTATTTCTTAATAGCACCAGGAACTGTCTTGTCCGAGGAGTCTTCCTTAAGGTTTTCCCAGAAGGTTACTTGTTCGCGGTTGATTACCATCTCGTCTTTTGGACGATGAAGCTCACAGCCCAGCTTTACAAGCTCTGGATTCGAGTTTTGCTGCTGACCGTTAGGCTGCACTTGCTGGTTGACGCGAAGATAGAAGACGCCAGACATAGTGATGTACTTATTGTTGAGCGCTTTAATGTGCCCAAAGTAAACCTGGCCTCCATTTAGGAACACGGCTTGCGTCTTGCTGCTATCAACATATTTATTCTCGTCACTGCGCGAACCAAAGGACGTATATAGTACCAAGGCTACTAATAGTGCAGTGCCAGAAAATAATAAAGCAATCGAAGCTATACGAAGCCATCGCTGATTTTTAAGTCGTTTCTTAGTTGTGTGGCCGCTCGCGGTTGGTTGTCCAGCGGGTTGGCTCACTGTTGGGTTTGGGCGTGTGCCCCGGTTCATCCAGTCCATGAATCTCCACCTTTTATGTTAACTATACGAGTAGTAGTGTAATGCATAAGCGTATTCTAGTGCAACTCCTATGTAAACGCCTGTGCACAAAAGGTGAGTTGTTTGGACAACAGGGTTGACAATCTAAAACCACCCAGAGTATGTTAGGAGTACCATTACTAATTACAAGAGAGGGAGAGATTGTAGCAATGGCATACAAGCACACAAACTCTAAAGGGGTGACATACTACCTAAACTCAAAGCTCGTAACGCTTCGCGGCGGCAAGCAGCAGACTATTTACTACTTCAGCAAGGACGAACGCCCAGAAGCTTCTGACCTGCCAAGCGGTATGTCTGTGAACGAAAACCCACGCAACGGTTTCTTGACCGTAAAGCGCGGCTAATAGTACGCATACAAAACAAAGGCACCCGTCATAGCACGGGTGCCTTTGTTTGCTATAGTAATACGGTATGTCAGACATAATTCTTAAAGTTGATCAGCTCAAGAAGCAATACGGTGACCGTACGGTCGTAAAGGGTATTAGTTTTGAAGTAAAAAAAGGCGAAATCTTTGGTATTTTGGGCCCGAACGGTGCAGGGAAGACCACAACTCTTGAGATGATCGAGGCGATGCGGCCAATTGACGGCGGAACAGTACTGCTCAATGGCATCGACGTAGCCAAAGAACCACAGAAGATACGATATATCATAGGGGTACAGCCACAAGCACCTGCGTTTCAGGACAAGACCAAGCTAACAGAGCTGCTCGAGATGTTCGCTGCGGCTTATGGCGAAAAAGTACATCCTCGCAAATTCTTGAAAGAAATGAACCTTGAAGAAAAGGCTAGCTCTTTTGTAGAAAGTCTTTCTGGTGGTCAAAAGCAACGTTTTAGCATTGCTGCTGCCCTGGTGCATAATCCCAAAGTATTCTTTATGGATGAGCCAACGACTGGCCTTGATCCACAGGCGCGGCGCAATCTGTGGGATTTGGTGCAAGATATCAAAAAACGTGGAATTACCGTCATTATGACGACACACTATATGGAAGAGGCCGAGCTACTTTGTGATCGCGTAGCCATTATGGATGAGGGTGAGATAAAGGTTATTGATACGCCAAAGAACTTAGTAAAACAGTTACTGGGTCGTGGTTTCACGAAAAAGCAAATAGTAGAGCAGGCAAATCTTGAGGATGTGTTTATTGATCTAACAGGGAAACATTTGAGGGACTAATGAAAAAGTCGTTTTACACCATTGGTGTTTTTGTCAAAATCTCAACAAAACGGTTCTTCCGCGATAAATTAGCCATCTTCTTTACCATAGTATTCCCGCTTATCTTCTTGTTTGTGTTTGGTGGTATTTTTGGCAAGGATCGGGGGACCTCGTTCAAGATAGCGCTTATTAACAGATCAAATACCAGTTTTGCACAAAACTATGTACAAGAGGCGCGAAAGAATCCTCTTTTCAAGATCGATGATAAGTTAACGACGCTTGATGCGGCCAAAGAAAAGATGAGCAAAGGTGAAATTGACGCCGCTGTTGTGTTGCCTGAATCTTTTGGTGCGGTGAATGGAGCTACACCAAGCGGGCAGGCAGAGGTCTACTATACGCAGAATAACGAAACTGCTGGTCAGACACTGATCTCCGTAATAGGTGCCCAATTTAAGGGTGTAAACTCACAGATAACCAAGACGACAGAACAGTTTACGGTCGTTGGTAAACAGACGAACGACAAAGAATTATCACGTTTTGACTACACGTTTGCTGGCCTTCTAGGTTTTTCGATTATTGGTTTGGGGATTTTCGGACCAATCAATGTATTCCCCGAACTGAAGAAGCAAGGCATCCTGCGCCGTTTGCATACGACTCCGCTGAGAGTTCGGCAGTATTTTGTTTCAACGGCTTTATCGCAGGCAATCATTGGTCTAGTAACGATGGTCGTGCTCTTTGCAGTGGCAATCGCCGTTTTTCACTTGAAAGTAGTGGGTAACGTCTTCGAGCTGGCGCTCTTTATAACACTAAGTATCATCACCATTCTGGGTATCGGTCTGGCAGTCGGAGGCTGGGCACAAAATGAGCGGCAGGCTGCCCCGTTGGGCAACTTGGTAGTGTTTCCAATGATGTTCTTGAGTGGTACGTTTTTCCCACGATTTTTGATGCCTCTGTGGCTGCAAAACGCCTCGGGGTATCTTCCGCTAACACCGGTTATTGACGGTATTCGTCTGATTGCCACAGAGGGCAAACACCTCACGCAAGTAGGGCCACAAATTGGCCTGTTGCTTGGTTGGTTTGTGGTGGTGTATTTGATTGCCTTCCGCGTCTTCCGCTGGGAATAGTTGAAAATAAAGCATAAACGTGATATAGTTAGGTTATTATGTCCAAAGAAGCATCTAATATTCCTCCCGACGTTATTCACCGAGCTCATCAAGAAATGCAGCGTGGCGCGGACCCCGAAGTTCTTGCAGAGATGGGTTATCATGTTCCCGAAACAAGTGACCTTCGTTACGAAGATCACGAACGCGTTATGGTAAAGGCTCATGCGGGCGTTAGCGTTGACGGTGACGAAGAACCACGTCTAGAAGGTCATTTGGCAGACCCTGAAGAAGATGCCGAGTGGCAACGCATGCGACGCGCAGGTTTAAGCGGTGCCGTAGTGGCCACAAATTCTCTTACCAGCGCGCAAAGGAATGCAAATGCACGGAAGGCTGAAGTTGCGCATTATCGCCGCGCAACTGGTCCTGGCGGCTGGCGCCAAGTTCGACATCCACGTAGCCACAGTTAGTGGAGGTGACAAACATCCCTCATAGGTGTAAAATACGGGTCCAATGGCTAACCGAAGACCACAGAGACCCCTCGAAGTGCCCGAGTTTTTGTCTGAAGCAGACATGCGGCGTTTTATGGAGGATCCAAATTTCCGAGCTGAGCGGCGTGCTACTCGACGAGCAAAAATAGCCGTACCTGCTGGGGGTGTCGCCGTGCGTGGCTACACCAGAGATTGGCTTTTTGATGGTGTCGAAGTCCCACCACCTGTCAATATTGACCCACTGCTGGTTCAAACACTTCTTGAGAAGTCACGTAGTATGCCGCCACTGACAGACAAGATTACAGCCAAATACGACATTTACCCCTACCCGAAAGCTGCAGAGCAGTACGGTATGCCACAAAACCGTAAATATCTCGCTCGAGTTCATGCTGAAGTAAAAGATCCGAAGCTTATCCCCGTGTTTAATCAGGCAGCTACGAGAAGCCTCGAGCATACTCGTGACAATTTGCAGTGGAATTTATGGCTAAAAACCAGTATAGCTGCATGGCGCATGGCGCACATAGACGGCTTCATTGCCGAAGTAAGTATGGGTCGCGATCCGTCCGAAGATGTTGTGAGGCATACAGGCGGTGCCATTGCCGATCTTGGTTACTGTCTCAGAAGCGCAGAAGGGGCAGGGCTATTGCGACACGTTGGACAGGACATAACTACGGCGCACGCGATTGAGCATATTGGGCAGTATGCAGCGAATGGACACCCCGAAATGCTAATTGCAAATATGGGGTTGGTGGAGTTTGCGCAACAAGAGCAAGACAAGCGACTAGAGTACTGGGGTGACAGATACCAGGCCACCGTCGAAGCATTTGGTAACCGCCTGTCAGACGAAGATCTGCGCACCGAGCAAGATTTAGATATTTTTCTTGCGCACCTCTATTCTGGAGCCAAAGAAGTTGAAGAATAGTACGGCAGGCAATTTTATGACAAAATTGCCTCGTCCGTTTTTTGTGCTGGCACCCATGGACGACGTAACCGACACCGTCTTTCGGCAGATAGTTGGAGAGTGTGCTGCCCCAGACCTGTACTTTACGGAATTTGTAAATGTTGATGGTTTGCAAAGCCC
Source organism: bacterium (assembly GCA_900299395.1). Classification (GTDB taxonomy): domain Bacteria; phylum Patescibacteriota; class Saccharimonadia; order Saccharimonadales; family OMJO01; genus OMJO01. The sequence goes on along the minus strand of OMJO01000017.1, from coordinate 3,015 downwards.
AGGCAGGGAAAAGCTACTCAAGAAACTGAAATTTTCTAAGAAAGAAAAGCCCATCATTGCGCAACTATGGGGTAAAGACCCGAAAAACTATTACAAAACAGCGCGAGACATCGTAGAGATGGGTTTTGATGGTATAGATATCAACCTTGGCTGTCCAGACAAAGCTGTTATCAAAAATGGGTGCTGCATTGCACTTATCAATAACAGGGTACTAACAGGGGAGATTATTCAGGCAGTCAGGGAAGGGGGGTCTTCCCTGCCCTTATCGGTAAAAACGAGGCTGGGGCTCAATGAAGTAGACTACACGTGGCACGAGTTTCTATTACAGCAAAAACTTAACATGTTAACTATTCATGGCAGAACGGCCAAGCAACTCAGTAAAGTGCCGGCTGAATGGGATGCTATTGAGCATGTGCGAGGTTTACGAGACAAGCTCTCCCCTACCACGCTCATCGTGGGCAACGGCGATGTTATGAATCGAACGCAAGGGGAAGAGTTGGCCAAAAAGCACCAGCTCGACGGCATTATGATTGGTAGGGGGATTTTCCACGATCCGTACGCATTTGCTTTAGAAAGTCCTTGGCCAAACATGTCCAGAGCCGAGAAGTTAGACCTATATCGTAAGCAAGTCGAATTGTTTCAAAAAACCTGGAATGACAACGAGCGTAAGATCTATACGCTCAATAAGTTTTGCAAGATCTACATCAATGATTTTGATGGCGCCAAAGAACTGCGCGAAGAACTGATGAGTTGCCAAACGCCAGAGGAACTCCTGCGCCGACTAGACAGCTACCGATAATTCTATTGCTTGAGACCAATGCTGACGTTGTTGTCAGATAGTTTCTTTTGCCAACTAGTGTATTCTGCCTGCTCCATGGCGTAGGTTATTGCGGCGGAGGTAGGTTGCACCTGTGTAGTGTTAATGTTGTTAGCACACAGAATGAGTTCCGGAGGATTGGCGGCGTTATAGTCATTGCAGCGAAACGTCATATCGTTACGTTTTCCGTTTCCGTTCATCCAACCTACGTAGTTATCTTGAAATACGTTGTTTCTGTAGTTATCGGGGTCGCATCTTCCTAACCAGGCTCTTGCGTTATTGCCACTAAGCCCAACGTTAGCGGCAGCCATTAGTTGACCGTTTGGTCCGTTCAGGCCGCTTCCTATCACGCGGTTACGGTATGCTCGGCTGTCATGTCCACATACAATCGATACCCCATAGTTGATAGTACCCACGACTTGGTTGTCGTAAATATCAACCCAGCCAACATCAAGATTTTGGCTACTATCACCTGCAATAATCCCGCCACCACGATAGTTATTTCCAACAGTTTCGGGGAAGGCGCCCCAGATGAAGTTGTTATGAACACGGATACGGGAAGAAACAGCATTCCCTGTCCCACCTGTCTTATATAGATTAATATTATCTTCAACTCTGCTTCGACCAAAAGTATTGATAACTTCGTTCCAGGCAATTTCAACATTGGATAGCCGCATCTGACCAAGTTGTACAAATTGTACGAGATGGTCGTCACTACTTGCGTCGCCTTCGGCAATATTTTTGTTGGTTATGTTTTTTGCTTTGTTCTGAAGAATTTTAATAGTATTGGGATTCGCCGATGCATTAGTTGTCCAGCCAGTGATTTTGATACCTGCAGTGTTTTCAAAGAAATTATTGCTGGCTGCCAGATTTGATGCGCCACGACCCAAGCGAATGGCGCGGCGGCTAGTGACTGGCGAAGTAGGTTCTACCCCGATAAAGTGGGTATTAGTAACCGTCAGGTTAACGCCAGGCGCAGCATCGTTAATCAACATGTAATTACCTTTTATGGTCGAGTTGGCAATGGTTACGGGTTCTTTGGTGTTGATGCGTATGGCAGGGGTGGCTCCGTCAGTGGTTTGCCAACAGCCGGTGTACGTTCCCCCGGTTGTGATAGTGATAGGACCCGTAAAAGAGGTGCATGTTTTTGCGTTAAACTGTACATACTGACCACCAGATCGATTGGCATCTGTCACCTTCTTAGCATTGCCACTCAGTGCGCCCGACTCAGCTTCCTTATCGGCGCGTGGCGTCGCCGCGCCAGACATAAACAACGCTGATATACCAGCAATCGTGAACACAGCAATGAACATGACGATTAGCACATTTTGTCTGGTATTTTTTCGTTTTAGATTTGCGACAAACGCTCGGTAGTGCATAACCTCAAGTATATTTGAAGCAAACTGAATTGCATATGCGGTTTGAATAACAGTCTGGTGGGGGTGGAAAGAATTGAACTTTCGACCAATCGGTTATGAGCCGACTGCTCTAACCACTGAGCTACACCCCCTCAATGGTCGGTAACAGAGATGAGTATACCAGATGTTCCCCGTTATCGGGTATAATCAAAATGATGATCGAAAAAATAAACAATCTTATAAAACATCCCTTTGTCCAGCAGTTCAAGGATGTGCGGGTTATAGGCTTTACAGTTTTTGGTGTTTTAGTGCTTTTGGTGACTTGGAGTGGTATCGGGGTAATCGAGGCGAACTATCAACTACAAAAGCAGATATCGGCCCTACAGCAGCAAAACGAAGTCTACGAGCTACAGAACAAAAACATGAAGCTTGGCAACGAATACTTCAGGACTGACGAGTACCTAGAGCTACAGGCGCGCCGTCAGTTTGGTAAGGCTGCTCCGGGTGAAACACTGCTGCTGGTCCCCAAAAAAGTAGCACTGGCGCACACGGTAGATTTGTCCAGCAAGAACAAGCCCGCACCGAAAGCTGTGCAAAAGCCGCTGTATCAACGGAACTTTGAGGCCTGGATTGATTTCTTGTTTCGTCGCCAGGCCACGCGTTGACTTTTTTACCTCTGTTTGATAAGATACTCAAGCTAAATGATATCGCGGGGTAGAGCAGTGGCAGCTCGTGTGGCTCATAACCACAAGGTCGGAGGTTCGAGTCCTCCCCCCGCTACCAAATGAAAATAACAGATAGAGATTGGTTCCAAAACCGGTCTCTTTTTATTTACCACCT
>OMJO01000016.1 GCA_900299395.1 bacterium | reverse complement strand
ATCAGATTTGAGTACGGAGGTATATAGAGTGCTATGAAGCGGCCAAAATTACGAGAAAACGAAGATGGAGTCATTGCAATTGTCGTCACTATTGTCGTACTCGTCGTTATTACTATCACGGTTCTTGGATTCGCACAGCTTGCGCGCCGTGAAGAACGACAAGCACTCGACAGGCAATTAAACGCAGCTGCAGCATATGCCGCAGAGGCCGGTGTCAATGATGCGGCCGGTGTTATAAAAGCAAATCTGGCCTCTGGGACGGCTGTTGCCGCTAAAAATAACTGCACAACCTCAGGTACCTACAGCCCTAATGGACAAACAATGCCACTCCCTACCGGTTACTCTTCATTATTGGGTAATATCAGTGTGAGCACAGAGTATACCTGCTTGTTGGTAAATCCTACACCATCAAGCCTTGAGTATGCTTCCATCCCAGTCGATACTTCATTACGTGCGGATGTAACGTTGAGTGGCGGGGGTGGTGGAAATACCAAGTACATTGTTATTGGCTGGAGTGGTAATAACAAAACCTTTACCGCAACAGGGGGTACAAAGAACTTTCCTAAAAGCCAAAACTGGATAACCGCAACCAATCAACGGTATGCACCTGTACTACGTGCTGACGTCACGGATATGGGGGGTAATGATTATTCAAGAAACGGCATGAGCAACAATACCTACACAGGCTTCTTTTACCCAGAGGCTGGTGGTGTAAATGGATACGGAACGGTAACTTTTGGCGCATCAAATACTGGATCGAACAGGGGGGAGATTATTGGGGGAAGTTGTAACACCGGTCATCCGAGGACAGGCGCGTTGGCTCTGTTTATGCCACAGGATTGCAATGTAGTTATCGACGTATCCTCACTCGCGAGCAGTCATTTTCTCTTACGATTCAAGGGTATTTATGATCCTGCTCGTGTGACGGTCTATGCGCTCTCTGCGACCAATGCACGACAAGATTTTAGTGGTGGCCAGGTAGTAGTTGACGCAACTGGCAAGGCGACCGACGTACTGAGCCGTCGGCAAGTAAGGCTTTCTTATCAGCCACCCGTCGTATCTGATTACGCCGCACAGGGTGCCGACAGTATCTGCAAGCGTTTGTTCACAAGTTCTGTCACTGGCACGCAACTCGATGGACTCATAACGGGTACAGAAGCGGCGAATACTGCAGCCTGTAACCCTACGTAGAACAGCTACTATTCTTTCTTGTGGTGAAATTTTTCGTGCACTGCCTTGAGGTGTGGGTCGGTTACGTGGGTGTAAATCTGCGTAGTTGCAATATTGCTATGTCCCAACAGTGCTTGCACACTCCTTAGGTCTGCGCCATTCATGAGTAAATCGGTTGCAAACGAATGCCGTAATGTATGTGGGCTTACGTGTTTCGTGATACCTGCCAGTATTGCATAGCGGGCAACCATGCGCTGCACGCTCCGGGCAGTTAGCCGCTGAAAATTACCACTTCGGTCGACCTCTTTTCGGCCGCTGTACCGAACAAACAAAGGGCTGGCGGTATCTTCTCGGGCCGAAAGGTACTCCCCAATCCATCTGGCTGCATCTGGGCTAATAAAAATCGGGCGGTCTTTCTGTCCCTTACCTCGCACCATGAACTCTCGGCGCTTCAGATTTATATGCTCACGATCTAGGCTCACCAATTCTGACACGCGAAGCCCACTACTAAAGAGTAACTCAAGAATTGCTCGGTCACGAAGTCCTGCAATTTTGCTCGTATCCGCCTGAGCGAATAATCGCTCGACTTCTTCTGGTGTTAAAAAAGTTACCTGCTTGCGAGTTGTACGGGCAAGTTCTACCTTGTCGGCTGCTAGGGCAGGGATATTTCGTTTGGCACAGAACTTTAGGAAACTGCGCAAAGCAATGAGATGGTAATTTTGGGTCGTTTTTTGTAACTCATCGCTGGTATTCGTCCCGAGACGGTTTAGCCATAACCGCCATTTTCGAATGAGCTCTGCGTCGATGTCGGTGACCTTAATATCACCCGCGAAGTCGACCAGACGAGTTAAGTAGTGATCATAATTAGCAATAGTCTTTTGAGACCGGTTTTGCTCAATCTCAAGGTACTCCAAGAAGTCGGTAATGGCTTTTGAGAACAACATACATATATTGTACCGCCAATAGGGGACAGTGCCCAAAGAACAATTTAATTGTTCAATAGAATACTGTCACTACACCTGTTATACTGTATAAAAGTAAAGAAAAGGATGATCATGGAACGAACATTGATTATTGCGAAACCAGACGCTGTACAGCGCGGACTAGTAGGAGAGATCATTAGTCGACTTGAGCGAAAAGGGTTGAAGCTTATCGGTATCAAAATGATGGGTTTAGACAGTCCACTACTGCAGGCACATTATGCTGAACACATAGAAAAGCCATTCTACCAAGACCTTGAGAACTTCATGAAGAGTTCGCCAGTAGTAGTTATGGCGTGGGAAGGCTACGAGTGCGTAAATTCTGTTCGTATTCTGGTTGGCGCCACTAACCCTCGTGAGGCTGCAGCCGGTACTGTACGCGGTGATTTTGCGATTGGCACGGGGCGAAACCTTATTCATGCGTCTGATAGTGCTGTATCAGGGAAGTCTGAAGTTGATCGCTTCTTTGACGACAAAGAACTCTTTAGTTACGACAAATCAGAGTATAGTCACATTTACGAAACACACGAGCGACAGTAGTTTCTCTGACGGCTTTGGTATTATGTGAGGGTTGGTCCGGTAGTTCAATGGATAGAACACCACCGTCCTAAGGTGGGTGTTGGGGGTTCGACTCCCTCCCGGGCCACCACATTAAGATAGATATTGGTGGAGGAGAACGGTGAGCCCAGTGGGCTCGGCCGCCCGACAGCCCTGAAAGGGTCGAACGTCAGTGAGAGGTCGACTCCCCCGGGCCACCAATACTAGACCACTAAGCGTAAACGCTATAACCTATACGTATGCCACACAAATACTTCGATGATCAAATGGACGATGAAGAAGTACTCATGGTCTTTCGGAAACATCCCATTGTTATGCGAGTTGGCCTGGTCTTGGGGAGTATAGGGCCACTACTGGGGGTGATTCCTGCCGCTATTAAGCCTGAACTGGGTTTTGGGTGGTTTTTTGGTGGGTTGGCTTTGGGTGTTTTGGGCGGGCTTATCCTGTTTTTCCCATCCTGGATAGCTTGGTACTACAGCGTATTCATTGTGACGAACCAGCGGTTCATTCAGATTACCCAGAAAGGGCTTTTTCACCGCAGCGTTGTTGATATCGGATTGTCTCAAGTGCAGATGGTAAACTATGAGGTTGCTGGATTCCAGCAGACACTGCTTGGGTTTGGTACAATAATGATGCAGACTTACATGGGTGATCTGGTGATACACGACATACATCATCCTGCGAAGGTGCAAAAGAAACTACTGAAAATTTTAAGAGACGAGGGTGTGATTGCAAACGCATATCCAGCGGTTGCAGACAAAGATTCATCTGAAGAACATGAAAGATAAGATTAAACGAGCGTTAAAGCGTGAAGGGGAGGGGGAGCCACAGGTTTCTGAGGGTGTACCTCGGATTACGAACGAGACAGTGGCCGCCCACCGTGAAGAAGTACTTGGCAAGGCCCGCAAGTATATCTACCCACTACAGCACTCTAAACATAAGGTGGTGATTATCTCGACAGCGATTTCTATTGCGGTTGTTCTCAGCTTCTCTATTTATTGCACCGTTGCCTTATATAAATTGCAGAGTACCTCAGGATTTCTTTATCGTGTGACCCAGGTGATTCCGCTGCCAGTTGCAAGGTCCGGCGGTCACTTCATATCTTACGAGAGCTATCTATTTGAATTACGGCACTACACGCACTACTACACCACGCAGCAAAAGTTAGACTTCAAGAGCAGTGCAGGTAAACAACAATTGGCAGATTTTAAGCGACGAGCACTCGACAAGGTAATCAACGATAGTTACGTTAAGCAAATAGCGGCCGATAAGCGCATAACAGTGTCGGATAGAGAAGTCGATGATCAGATTACTATTGTTCGCAACCAGAATCGTCTTGGTAGCAGCGATAAAGTTTTTGAAGATGTATTGAAAGATTACTGGGGCTGGTCTCTTGGTGACTTCAAGCGTAGTTTGCGGCTTGAACTCTTGAGTCAAAAAGTGGTGGCTACGTTAGATGTTAGTAATGTGCAGCGGGCTGATACGGCCTTAGCTGAACTGAAGGGTGGAGCCGACTTCGCGGCTGTTGCCAAGAAATACTCCGACGACATCACCAAGGATAACGGGGGTGAGTATGGCTATCCTATTGATAAAACGAGTCGTAACTTGTCGGCTGCGGCGACGGACGCGCTGTATAAGTTAAAGCCAGGGCAGTATTCGGAAGTAGTCAATACGGGGTACGCGCTAGAAATCGTAAAAGTACTGGAAACGAACGGTGACAAAATACGGGCTGCCCATATAGTTATGAACTTCAAAGACGTTAATAGTTACGTCAACGACCTCAAGGATAAGAAGAAAACACGATCTTACATTAGCGTTTAGGCTTGTTTTGTGCGCAACTTCGTGTACTATAGTGCCTAACAGGTCTCTTGCGAGTCATTTCAGGTGTTCGGGTAGAGAAAAAGGTCGTCCTGTAGAAGTAAACAAGTAAGGATACATGAAATGGCAAGTAAATTGTTCGTAGGGAACCTACCCTACAAAGTTTCAAGCGAAGATCTTGAACAAATGTTTAGTGCTCACGGTACAGTCGAATCAGCTGTAGTTATCATGGACAAATTCACCAACCGCTCGAAAGGGTTTGGTTTTGTGGAGATGTCTAGCGATGACGAGGCAAAGGCTGCCATCAGCGCCCTAAACGACTCAGAAGTTGAGGGTCGCAAGATGATCGTCAGCGAAGCTCGCCCACAAGAAAAGCGTGAACCACGCGATTTTGGTGGCGACCGTGGTGGATACCGACCTCGCGACGACCGTCGTTAGGCTTTCCCAAGACGGAATAAATAGAGCCGAGTAAAAATCGGCTCTATTTATTTGACGAAAATTTTGCAACATGCTTATGTATGCGCTACTATGAATCCAGTATGCGTATCATACAAAACAAAAACCACATCTTAAATTCTCGCTTGCTACTCCTGTTATCTATTGCTGTGGCAGCAGCAATCGTTACGCAGTTTATGCCCGCGCAGGCTGCTTGTAGCGCTCCAGCGACAGACTATGGCACAGATACGATGACCATGAATGTGCCAGCTTCAGGCACCTACAAGGTGTGGAGTAGTATGCTTGCTCCGGATAGTACCAACGACTCTTATCTACTTGAGATAGACGGTGGCTCTTGCTATACCGTCGGTGATACAGGACTGCCTGTAGGCAGCTGGAAGTGGGTTGATTATCAAAATGGCAACGTAACCTCTAAAATAACTGTCAATTTGTCAGCTGGAAACCATACTTTCAAGGCGATCGGTCGTGAGCCAGGGGTAAGCCTGGACAAAATTATGATTACCACTGACCTAACGTGTACGCCAACTGACGTTGCGGGGACTTGCACAACAGCGGGGCCACCATATGATAACAAAGTGATTGTGGCTTCAACTGGGGCAGCTTATTACGTAGAAGGTGGTCGTCGCCACCCAATTAGTACCCCAGCTGTTCGCGATTGTATTATGACCCGTCGTGGCACTGGTAACTGGTTTACCGTTCCTGATGCTGTGGTTGGGCAGTATACTGGCAGCTCGAATGGCTACTGTAACTACGAGCAAGAACTAGGGTTAAACTTCGTGCAAGAACAAGGAGACCCAACGGTTTGGTTAGTCAAGCCGAATGGCGTTAAACAGCATGTCGGTTCACTGTGTGTAGTTGATCCGTACACGACAGTACTTAAGCAGTTCCGTATCTTTACGGTTCCAGCATCAGAAACCTCTGGCCATACAGTGGGTGCCGACTTCTTTGGTACACCAAGTGTTTGCGCAACCCTGCCACACTAAACCAGCTAGGTAAGGAAGACGAGTATGTTAAAGACTATAAGGCTCGCCAAGAGCAATTAGACGAACAACTAGTAAGCCTGACCCACAACGATAAGAGCTTTATGATAACCAGTTCATATCTGTTAGAGATAGCCCAGAAAGCCCCGTTGCTATTCAAAAGTTCGAAAGCTGCTCTAAAATCCAAGCTATTACGCTTTTTACTTTCGAACCTAGTTGTGAGCCAAAAAAAGCTCGTTTTTAACCTAAAAACACCCTTTGATGTAATCGCCGAGTGTTCTCAAACTGCAAATTGGCGGGCCCGACCGGATTCGAACCGGCGATCTCCTCCGTGACAGGGAGGCGTGATAGGCCAACTTCACTACGAGCCCACGTGCCTAAAAGACAGATGTGATGATAGCAACTTACCCCTAAAAATGCAACCGCACATCTGCTATAATTTGTTTCGTTATTGAGGTTTTGCCACCTTAGCTCAGTTGGCTAGAGCATCGCTTTCGTAAAGCGGGGGTCTGGGGTTCGAATCCCCAAGGTGGCTCCACGCACCTTTTGCGGGTGTCGTATAACGGCTATTATGCCTGCCTTCCAAGCAGGAAACGGGGGTTCGACTCCCCCCACCCGCACAAAAGCGAGAACCTTATCAACCGCAAAAAAGAACGCGATTAACACCGATGTGCGTGCAAGGAAGGAAAGCTTGTCT
>OMJO01000015.1 GCA_900299395.1 bacterium | reverse complement strand
TCATTAGGCTAGGAGTATTGTTTGTTATACGGATGGTTGGGGTTAGTTGACCACCCTGCTCAACGGTAGTTGGATTGAAGGTAGCCGTGCAGGACGGAATACAGGCGGCATAGTCATTATTTGGTGCAGCGTGATTACCGGTCACTGCCGTAACCCAACTAACTGTCGGCGCCGTGTTTCCCGGCCCCCTACCTTGTGTTCTTGCCTCTATACGCCACGTGTACGACGAGCTGTAAGATCCCATCGGAATATACCAAGTTGCGTTGGCATTTGGGGCCACCGTGTACGTTGTAGGATGCGGCACCCAACCCCCAGCAGAAGTTGTTACTCTGTATATACGATATTGCATGCTTAGGGTGCCCCCGTTTGGGTCATTAGCTTGGATAACAACGCGGTTATTCGTACATTCGCTGTAAATGGCTATTTGTGGTGGCTGGTCTGGTTGTGGCCCCACAGTGACATCTATCGGAAAACTCGGCCCCGACTCTAGGCATGGCCCGAAATTACTGAGACTTGTAGTATTTATAGGAACAGCCCCTACACACCTAAAATTAGGATTAGCGGGAAATTGATTGATAGACTTCGTCCCAAGGGTAATCCAGTACCTTCCAGAAGAAGTAAACCCGCCTGGAGGTGCGTAATTAAAGCCCTTCACGTTGGTAGCATACGTTCCCACTGGTGACCCTGCCCCAAGATAAAATGGTAGCTGCGACCCGACAATACCTGAAACTCCTGCCGTATACGCATTTGTAACCATTGTGTTTGCCCACACCACACTGCCACCACTCTGAACACACGTTGCAGCGCTAACGTGATAGTCAAGATTGATCGAGGCTGTTCCGTACGGCACAGTAATTGTTGTCGTGCCGGGTTGCCCCGCAATCGATATCCACTGCGTAAACGTCGGGCTCCAAAGACTTGGGTTCCAAGCCGGTTCATTGCAGTGATACAAAGAATTAAAATTTGCAGCTGGCATAGCAAATGGGAACAAGCCGGGCCATGCCGGTCCCGGTAGTGTCGCACTGGCCTTAGGGCCTGACACTAGGTTAATTGATACAAGTGACAGTAGCGTTAAGACACTGAACACCAAGATGCTTTTTATAAATCGTTTCACTGTGGAACCCCCTGTTGGGTAGTGCCATCCGTCTTAACCCCCCAGTTGTTCTTTTTCACTTGCATTGCTTGATCTTCTAGGAACTTTATTTTTTCTTCCAAATCTGATGGTTTTACAGCACCAACCTGAACTAAGACCTTATCGTAACCGGCTTTGGTGTAGACCTTTTTTAGTTGGTTGAGATCTTTGCGCCCATTGTCACCATCGCTGCGGTTTATATCATATGTTACTAACACATACATCAGGTTCGGGTCCTGCGAATAATCACGAGTTTTTCTAATGTTATCGACTACTCTGCTCAAATCTTTGACTTTACTCGCATCAAATAGCTTGACTGATTCGTTGAGTAAGGTGCACTCCTCACGCTTCGAATCCGTGCAGTCTTTACCAACTGTAAAGTTATTGTTGTACTGGGATCTGATGGTTGGATATAGGTAGTAGATAGCCACGCACAAAATAACAAACAACACGGTAGTTATAACTCGTTTTTTTCGCCGCACTACTCCGCTGTTCGCCTTTGTGGACCAACTTTGTATTGGACCATCCGATTGTGACTGCTTACTCATGAAAAGCCGCACCCTTACCTACTTCCATAAGCATACCATGCTTCACTGGCGTGAACATACGCTCAACGACAAGGTTAGATCCATTCATTGCTTATGTGCTATTTTGCAATCACTCCCCTGCGCAACACCATCAACAGGCTGAACATTGTATACTCTATACTGATTATAAGAGTACAGTAGTTTTAGGTAGGGCTTTGCATCCGCCAATGCGACTAAATCTTTATCTGTTGAGGTATCTAGTATTACTGTTTGCACCCCAGCAGTAGCAAGATCACTTTCACGCAACGTTGCAGCAAGCACGTTAGCGCAATGTTGCCGTTGCACACTATTCACCATTGGCGTGGCAGCATATTCATTGAGATTTACCAACGAAACTCTACTGACAGAAGCAAGGGTGAGCGGGAGTTGCAAGTTTGTACCTGTGTAGGTTACGCCATGGATATATTGAGCAGCCCGCTGGAGCTCAGTTTGTTGTTGAGCCACTGTCTGGGAATCATCATGTCTTTGGGGTGAAGCAGTATTCAGCGAAAGCTTGTGCGGAAATGGCACAAATACAAACATCATCCCTACTGCAAGTACTACTGGCATAACCTGGTTTTTGACCTTCACAGACTGCAGCAGATGATCCGACATAGCAAACATTGCAATCAAAGGTGCCCCCAAGGCCAATACATTGAGCTCTCTAAAGCGTGCGATCCCCCAGGGCGGAAGACGACCCATTAAAGGCGTGAGAATCAAGGGATTATAGATAATGAACGCATAGAAAACCGTGAGGCAACTCAATAGCAATCGCTTATACAGATCTTTTTGCACCGCTATAAGCCATAGAAGGCCAATGAATCCAAACACGGCCGGAGAGTAGCCTAACAACAACGAGATCGCCAATAAGAACCCAGACAAAATAACGATGCGGTGTACCGCATAACGTTGTTTTGTTTTTCTTATAACCCAATATAAAGCGCCGGCAGATAAAACAATTGCGGCATTGATGACTTCCCCGAAATGCACAGTGACAACCCTTAGAGATTTCCAATGTAAAATCTCAAGCTTAGAACCACTTATTTGTGCTGCATTGACTGCCGTTTCACTATGCGCCGAAAGATTTGGATAGTATGCAAGTGCAGCGACAGGAATAAGACATATAAAACATCCTACTAAAAGCGTCATGAGTTCTTGCCTACTCGGTCTTCGAGTTATACATAAAACAGCTGTGAAGAATGCCACAAACGAGGCCAGCATCAGCGCGTTCAGGGTATGTGTCAGCGCAACCAGTGTGCAGCCAACTATGAAAAGATACTTGCCCTTCATGGTGTCCAGCATAAGTAGCCCTGTGAGGGCAATCGCTGACCACGCGAGTGCTATCCTGTCCGGATACAGTGCAGTCGAGAAAAAGACAGGGCTCAAAAACGGGAGAATACAAAGCACACCGTACGACCAAATACGCCGTATCTTCATTGGTAATGACGAAAATGTCATCGTAAATAAACTAAGCCACATTACAAGACGGAAAAATCCCATTGACGCCGTCCACATTGTGACTGCAGAGACACCTAGCAGTCTCGCGCCAACGGCCATGAGCGCATGCATAAGATTTGCAGAGTAGCGGAGTTCTACCACTCCGTTGTAGCCAAAAAACGGATCGGATAGCGTAATGGAACCCCTAGACATTTGGCTGACCTTTGCTATGTGAACCCATGCATCACCCGTTAGTAAGTTTGGCGCTGTATGTAGTGCGTACACATAATCAAATATCAAAATGAAGGTTACGATTATCAACCACCACGGTAACGTACCCCCCAATCGTAGTTTTAGGCGCGCCCTACCATAGATAATCCCTGCGATCATAAAAAGCAGACATGCCACATAAATAAAACAAAGAATCGGTATTGGAGTACCGATTATGTACGCAGGCGTCGTGAAAATTGCATAGGCCAAGAATCCGATGACAAATGCATGCAGAAACCCTGTGAGCACATGAAGTTGGTTGATGCCCTTAGTGATCGCTGCGTATCGGCTACTTGGAAATAGTCTGCAGATAACATGTGTGAGTGCGTAGCCTATCAGTGCAAAGGAGAACCAGAATAACTGAATCAACAGCAACTTCATATCTTCACCCCCTCTTAATTCGATTTTTAGCTATCCACCAAGCGTGTCGCACCCCAGACGAAACGTAATTTTGATGCGACGTGCCCTCTCGCTGTTTTTGCTCAATGGGGAACTCCCTAAAAACGATCTTCGGATGGGTAGCCGCGTTGATCTTTATTTGTGGGCTTAGGTTCCAATCCCCCTCTGTGAGCTGTAGTTTGGTACGTATAGACCTTTTAAAAACCCACATACCAGAAAGAATATCCCGTATTTTGACTCCATATAACACCCGCACTTCCATGTTGAGTGCCGAAACCCCTATTCGTAACTTCACTGGAATCTTGGCGATATGTTGTTTGTGATAGCGACTGCACGAGATAAAATCAGCACCTTCGTCCAGCAATAAATCAATCATTGTGGCTAATTCTTTGAGGGGATGCTGTCCATCACTATCACAAGCCACAATAATGTCACCCGTTGCAGCCTTAATACCACTAATATGCGCAAAGCCATACCCGATACCGTTCTTTGTACGTTCTTCAGTAATCACTCGGACCCCGTATTTTTTCGCAACCTGCAAAGTTGTATCAGTCGAATTATTATCGACGACCAAAACCTCATCAACAAACGGTGGAATACTTTTCAAAACCCGAGGCAAATTTCTTGCCTCATTGCGACACGGCATGTATACCGTTATCTTCTTACCCCTATACAAGGTCTATCCCCTCTCAATATTTCTTCCTAAGGGTAGCATAGGGATTAAAAGACGACCAACAGATGGTATACTCTGTGCATGAGTTTATCAATTGGGATCGTCGGGCTGCCCAATGTTGGCAAGTCCACACTGTTTAATGCCCTGACGAACAACAATATTCTGGCGGCTAATTATCCTTTTGCAACGATTGAGCCCAACACCGGCATTGTGCCTATCCCGGACACACGGCTACAGAAGCTTGCTGAGCTCTATCAGTCCAAAAAAGTCGTACCAGCTACTGTTACGTTTGTAGATATTGCCGGGTTAGTGGCCGGCGCCAGCAAGGGTGAAGGTTTGGGCAATCAGTTTTTGAGCCATATTAGAAGCTGTAATGCCATCGTCCAGGTGGTTCGCGCGTTCACTGATGCCGATGTTGTGCATGTCGACAATGAGATTGACCCCCGCAAAGATATCGACGTTATAAACACCGAGTTGGTCTTGGCAGACCTGCAGACCGTCACCAATAGATTACCAAAGATTGAGAAAGAGGCTCGTGCCAATCCCAAACTCAAGCCGATTGTCGATTCGCTGCAAGAAGCAAAAGTGCTACTTGATGCTGGTACACCCCTTTTTCACGCGCCCCAACCCTTGAATCGAGAACATATAGAAGATCTGCACTTACTCACTGCCAAACCCATCATTTACCTTTTCAACGTTGACGAAGCCACCCTAGCTAATGATGAGAGACAGCAGGAGTTGTCTAAGCTTGTAGCGCCAGCCCAGGTTATTTTTGTATGTGCAAAATTAGAAAGTGAACTGCAAGGCCTCGATGAGAATGACCGTGCCGAATTATTGGAGAGTTACGACGTAACGGAATCTGGGCTATCCCAACTCATCCATGCTGCCTACGATGTGCTCGGCTTGCAAAGCTATCTCACCGCTGGTGAACAAGAAGTACGTGCCTGGACAATTCCCAAGGGGGCAACTGCCCCGCAAGCGGCTGGCGTTATCCATACCGATTTTGAACGCGGGTTTATTGCGGCACAAGTTGTGGACTACACGGATCTTATTGCCGCAGGCAGCGAAACTGCAGCCAAAGCATCTGGCAAGGTCCGTACCGAAGGCAAAGACTACATTATGCAACCAAATGATGTCGTAGAGTTCCGATTTAACGTATAGCTGCCGTACGCACGTTAGCCGAGTCTGGCCTGTCCCAACTAAGAGAAATATTACGGATTATCTTATAAAGCCCTTCCTTGCTTGGAATGGTATTGTCCTCGTAATAATGGTTCGTTTCCACGAAGTTTTCGGTAACCGACAAACAATGCACCTCATCTGAGAATAGGCGCATACGATCAACGGCCTGCGGGCTGGCAACCGGACATACCGCAATAAGCTTTTGCACACGGATTGGCTTGAGGTAATCGCCTGCTACATCAAGCGAAAGACCACTCGATAGCCCATCGGCAACGACAATGACGACATGATTTTTCAGCAGCTCGCGGCGTACCTGCCCATTAGCATCTATAAGCCTATGTAGCTTCTGTACTTTCTGTAAACGTTGCTGCTCAATGAGGTTAAAGTACTCCATGTTAAATTCTTCTATCTCACCGGTAGAGAAAGAATTGTTATACGTTAAAATATTGGCTTCATTTATCGCCCCGTATGGTGAGTTTTCGCCAGGAATTTCAATATTCTCTGTCGTCAGCATCATGAGGTTAGAGTGCAACTTGATAGCAATCTGTGCACCAACTAATACTGCGCCAGGACTAAGCGCAATGATGGCGCAGTTTTTTGTCTGATACCCTAACAACTTTGCTGCAAGCTTTCGCCCCGCCTCTGCACGGCTGTAATAATACATACTGGCAGTGTAGCATAAGCGTTTACTCTGTTGCGAGAACTAACCTAAAGTTTCTTGAGTAGATAAAAACGCTCTACGTTGCCTTTCGCGCCAGCTACCTCAGAATCGGCCTTTGCAACGATTATGAACAATTTTTGTACCCACGTTTCGAAGTCTTTTAACACCTGTCGTCGCATGGCATCGTTCTTGATAACGCCTTTGTGTTTAATGCTACTCTGGCCTGCCTCAAACTGGGGTTTAACCATGGCGACAATCTGCGTGTTTGCGTCACTTAACTTCGCTACACTCGGGAGTATATCCCGGAGACTCACAAATGACACATCAATAGTCACAATGTCTGGTATTGCATTCAGCTCCACATCACGGATGTCTGTCTGTTCACGAAGGTCGATGCGCTCGTGACCACGTAACGTCGGATGCAGCTGATTGGTCCCTACATCTACTGCCACTACCCTTTTAGCACCATGCTGCAGGGCATAATCAGTGAAGCCCCCTGTGCTACTGCCAACATCAAGCATTATTTTGCCCTTAAAGTTGAGCTTGAGTTTTCCGGCAACCGACATTAGTTTCAGCCCCGCGCGGGAAACATACTGTTCTTCTGCGGTAACTTTGAGAGCATCATTGTCGGTGACCATTGCACCCGGTTTACGACATACTTCACCATTTACAGTAACAGTGCCTAGTTTTATAAAGTTCTCTGCCTGGCTGCGTGTTGATGCCATCCCTAGACTCACCAGCGTTTTATCGAGCCGCTGCCTCATGCCAACTCTCCTACACACGCGACTCTCTTGATTCGCGTACTGGGGTTGGTCTTGGGCGCTTCTATGAGATAGATCTTCTTAACAGCTACGGCAAAACCCGGCTGGACCGTAGCATTCACCTTCTCTGTTATATGTGGCGTATATTCTTGGCCTACGTAACGTAATGGTTCAGCGCTACGCCCATACTCTCCCACAAAGTCCAGTAACTTCACATGAAGCGCCCGAAGTGCAGCTGAATCACGGATAAGCGCCACTTTTCGCCCGTGTAAGGAGGTCTTCGATCCAGTTGTAACAGAAAACGCATGCGATGACTGCAAGGTACCCATAAGCGCCCCTACGGCCTCGCTGAGATTGCCTGGTATATCAAACCACGGCACAAGTGTAATGTGCAGTGGCCAACGGCCAAATGATTCACCTTGCTCTTTCTGCTCCAGTAAAACTGCGAGCATATACTCGTTCATATCTTTTATTTTACGCGCTCGCGATAAGCGCCAGTAGTCGTATCGACACTTATTAGATCACCCGTCTTGATGAATGCTGGAACTTTGATCACCAATCCTGTTTCGAGTGTGGCGTCTTTGGTAATTGCCGAGCTGGTATCGCCCTTTACGGCGTTCTCGGTATAGGTCACCTTGAGTGGCACGTTCTTTGGTAGAACAATGTTAATCACACGCCCGTCAAATAGCTGCGCTTGCACAGCATCACCCTCTTTGATGTAGCCTTCGATCTCTTCAGCATCATCAAGCGGCACTTCAAACTGCTCATAGCTATCATCGTCCATGAAAAAATACGCAGCACTATCTTTGTAGAGGTATTGAACATTGCGATTGGTCACATCGGCTGGCTCGATCGACTCATTACCTTTGAAGGTCTTATCAAGTACGCGCCCATCAATGAGGCTCTTGATTTTTACATTTACGATGGAACCGCCACGGCCCATTACTTTTTGAGCATAGTTCACTACTCGGTACGGTACACCGTCGAGTTGAAAAATCTGGCCCTTCTTTAGGTCTGTTACGCCAAATGCCATGGTAAGCCTTAGTTATTTGCTACGAATGGTAACAGTGCAAGGTGACGGGCACGCTTAATAGCAATCGCCAAACGGCGTTGTTCGTGCTCTTTGAGTCCGGTTTTCTTGCGTGTTTCGATTTGGCCGTACTGATTTACATAGCGCTGCAAGGTCTTAAAATCCTTGTAGTCAAAGTATGCAACGTCAGTGCGGTGTTTAAATATCTTTGCCATAATTTACTCCTTAAAATGGTATGTCGTCGAGATTTATTGGTTCATCGCCGAGATCTTCGATAACAACATCGTCTTTCTTTGCTGCCTTTTTAGGCTTAGGGGCTGGGCTGCTGCTCTCGTCGCTATAGCCACCGCCGCTACCACCGGCGCCACCAAGGAAGGTGACATCTTGGGCAATTACTTCCACTTTGCTGCGCTTTTGGCCATCCTGTTCCCAACTTCTGGATTGTAAACGGCCGTTTACCAGTGCCGGGCGGCCCTTGGTAAGATACTGCGCTACGCGCTCTCCTAGCGGTCCCCACGCTACTACGTCGATGTAGTCGGTAGCTTCTTGCCATTCGCCACTGCTGCTTTTGAAGCTGCGGTTTAGTGCCAAGCTAAAGCTGCAGACGTTTTGCCCATTCGGCGTCTGCCGAAGCTCTGGATCACGGGTAAGATTACCCATTAATGTTACTTGGTTAAATGATCTAGCCATTGCTAGCCCTCCTTATAAGATCTATGTCTTGTTAGTTAATGTACTATTACGGTAGCGCCCGATGCGCCTTATCGTCAAGTCTACTCTTCTGAATCGTCGTCTTCGTCGTCTTGAGCGTTATCACCACGCTCGGCAGCCTTCTTGGCCTTCTCTGCCTTCAAAGCCTCGGCCTTAGCCTGAGCCTTGAGGTCTGGACGAGTGATAAGGTAGCGTATTACTTCGTCGGTGATGTTGAGGGTAGCTTCTACCTTCTTGACACCTTCTGACGGCAATTCTACCGTGTAGAAAACATACACAGCGTGCTCCTGACCCTTGATTGGGTACATGAGTTTGCGCTTACCCCAATTGTCGATAGCGGTGATTTTGCCGCCAGCACCAGTGACGATCTTTGTCACTCGATCTTCTGCCTTGGTCAGATCTACTTCTAGATCTGGGTGATACAAGACAGCAATCTCGTATTGGTTGTTCAAAAGAACCTCCTTTGGTTAACGCCCACGCGCCCTACTGGCCATGAGCTAAGGTTAATAATGGGGTAAGTATACGCTATCTACCCCTGTTAGTCAACTACTTAGTGAGGTACTCGTCTTTGCCGTCACCATCGTCCGGCATGTCGTCATAGACATCTTCAGATTCGGCAGGGCTGGCAGTATCGCGATTGAATACTTCATCGGCTGAGCTAACTAGTACTTCTCGCGGGCGTGAACCATCTGCCGGCCCCACGATGCCCTGCTCTTCCATGCTTTCGATTAAACGAGCAGCTTTGCCGTAGCCAATGCGCAAACGACGCTGCAACAGGCTTGTGCTGGCTTTGCCGGCCTGTATAACCACACCAACTGCATCCTTAAATATCGGCTCATCAGTACTCTCGATCTCGGCAACAACACCACCGCGGCCATTCAGTTGTACCGGCTGACTGATAACTTCATCGTCATATTGTGGTGGACGTTGCATACGCAAGAAATCGTTCACCTTCAGTGTTTCTTCACTGGTAATTAGGGCACCTTGGACGCGTTTTGGCTTTGGCATGTCGGATGTCAGCAACAGCATATCACCTTGCCCCAACAATTTTTCAGCACCACTCTGGTCTAGAATAATGCGCGATTCCACCTCTTGTGACACCGTAAAGGCAATGCGTGCGGGCACGTTGGCCTTAATAAGCCCAGTTATAACGGTAACACGAGGGCTTTGGGTGGCCAGAATGAGGTGAATACCCACGGCTCGAGCTTTCTGCGCAATGCGAACAATTAGTGCCTCTATATCACGGGCGGCCATCATCATCAGGTCTGCCAATTCATCAATAACAATCACGATATACGGCATCCCCTCTTCTTTCTTCAGGGCATTGTATTCCTCGATGTTACGACGATGCACTTCACTCAGCGCACGGTAACGTCGTTCCATCTCGGCCACGGTCCACTTCAGTGCACTGATGGTTTTTTCCGGATCGGTGATAACTGGTGTCAGCAAGTGCGGGATATCATCATACGGCTTCAGCTCAACGAGCTTAGGATCAACCAAGATGAGTTTGAGGTCTGAAGGCGCATTGCGATAGAGCAAACTCGTCAGAATAGTGTTGATCATGACACTCTTACCAGATTTTGTCTGGCCGGCCACCAACAAGTGTGGCATCTCTGCCAGATCTGCCACGATGGGCTTACCAGCGATATCTTTACCTATCGAGAACGTCAGCGGACTCTTGGCCTCTTGCCATTCGCGAGATTGCATAATCGAACTGACGCGGACAGTCGCACCGCGGACATTCGGCACCTCGATACCTACTGCTTTCTTACCTGGAATCGGTGCCTCGATACGAATGGCCTGGGCTGCCAAGTCTAAGGCCAGATTGTTTTCAAGCGCTGCGATTTTAGCCAGCTTAACGCCGGCTGGAGGTTTGAGGGTATACTGCGTCACACGAGGACCAATGTTGGCGCCCTCCATCTCGACAGCGATATTAAAGTGGTTGAACGTTTCTTTAATAGTTTCGGCGTTAGCTTCCACATTGCCCGCATCAGCTTTGTCCTGTTTTTGATTGAGCAAATCAATTGACGGCAACTTCCAGTCTGGGTCACTGGCAATGGTAAGTGCTTCATGGTTCTCGGTTGGCGTAATCTTTTGCGCAGAGTTGCGGAACGTACTGAGACGCGCTTTGTCTCGATCGGAATGCCGCTCTACCGGTACACCTTCATTCAATTTGAAACCATTATCAACAGCCTTGGCTTTAAGATCGGCGAGATCGGTATCCTCGTCTGTCTGGCGACTAAAGAGTGAGAACAGCCGCAAGATAACTTTGGGTGAAATGCCAAATGTCAGGAAAAATACAAGCAGCATCAAAACAAAGAACAGCAGCGCAGCTGGGATTTTATCTAGGGCGCCCAGCACAAGATTACCTATAAGCTTGCCTAGTTCACCACCATGGCCTCCAGCAAAGCTCCCATTATTGCCCGTTACAAACGCAACATGCAGCCAACTGCTGCTCATTACCAGCAAAGCAAGCATGCTTATAAATTTATCCAGCGGTATATTGCGGTCTTCACTGGTAAACTTGTGAATACCAAAAAAAATCAGCGCGACTGGCGTCAGATATGCCGCCCACCCGAGCGTCCAATAGGCACCATGGAATAGACTTTTTGGCAGTGCGCCACCGGTACCGAACCCACCAAGTAGTAAAAATACCGCCAAGACCATCATCAGAACTGCACCAGCCAGCGGCCAAAAAGCCGAACGCTCAGTGACCTCTTCGGTCTTTTTGCGGGATCGTGTTTGTTTTTTCTTCTTTGCCATAGGTGTTACCTATTATATCACTTGGGGCCGTTGGCAGGATGTCGTTTTACGGCCTCATCTAGTTCTGCGCGCGCCTCCAGTGTTGCTTCAGTAATGCCCTCTACGTCGTGTTCGGCGTGACCAGCTTCATTAGCTTCGATCATGCCCCGCCGGGCATCGTGCAGTTCAGACACCTCAGCCCCAAGGCGAGCCACTTCAGTGTCGGCCCGCCGTGTCTCATCTGGCTCTTGGCCTACAATTGCGTCCACATCTTCTAGTATTTCGCCTAAACGCGTTGGGCCTTCTCCTGTCGGTGGTTGTAGCTCATTCATACATTACATTATAGCAAAAAATACAACGTTTGTCAAGACGCTAGTTTTTGACCAGCTGCTGAGACTGATTGAGCCGAGCCCAGGCGTCGTCAGCAGCTTGCTCTGTGGCCAAATCACGAGGGTCACGTGCTACCCCGCTAAAGTCTGGCCGAGCCTGCTTTTCCCAGTCATCAATAGTACCGATCTGTGTTGCCTGTTGATCCAATATGGTAATTGGAACATTGTGTACATCGCGCCAGTCACGGGTGGCGGCTGGCACCAAAAGATTGTTATGATTCCAGTCCCAATGTGCCAAGTTCGGGTCAACGCCCACACTCGCCAGCGCCTTGCTGGCGGTTGATTGTAATAGAGCGTGTACACCACGTTCGTACTTGCTGCGGTCTTTATTATCTACTCGCGACAACTCGATGCCTGGCTCGCGAGTCATGAGCGTCGCTTGTGTTCCGTTGCGCGACATTATGGTGCCGAGATAATTAGGTGTACTGAACTGTCGATGTGCAGCTAACCCCTCATGTAGAGCCGCATTGACACCCACATATGAAAATGGGTGCTTGTGCACTTTCATGACGATGTCATCGGTATCTCGTAATGTAAACATCTCCCCCATTGAGCCAACTTCGCCCATGCGTGACTTGGCATGAGTGGCAATAGCCCGTAGATCCGCATCTTTTACTATGCGGTCAAGGCCCACAACAGCCAACTGCTCAAGCGCGGCTTCTGGGAATGCACTTACGGCTTCGTGGGTCCGAGTAACATCCCAGTCTAGATTGTTGGTGATTTTTATCTTTTCACTCATAGCGTGATGCCAGAGACGCATCTATACAATAGTATACTACAATATTCCTATTTTTTCAAGTTTAGGGCGTGGTTAGTCTACTCGTGCGTCTTGGCCAAGTAATTTAGCGCGTAGTTCCTGGAAACGGCGTTGCTGTTCGGCTGCTTGCTGCTCAGGAGTTAGCTCCGGTGTCTGTTGACCACTGCTCTGTTTCTGCTGTCCGGGCTTATCGCTAGGTCGACCGCCGCCGCCACCAACAACATTGACAACGGGAATGACGATAGGGCTGCGTCCCGTATGTTCAAACAAGAAGTGAGTAATGTGATCTTTGAGTTCTGCTTTGAAACGGTCGAGATCAATGCGTTTGAAGCGCTGCCCCACAGCTCGTCGCAACTCAGCGCGGAAAGCGTTCATAAGCTCTTCACTATCACGAATGTAGATGAACCCGCGGGTAATGATATCGGGGCTGGTCACGAGCTGTCCGGTCTTTTTGTCCAGTGTCAGCACAACAGCAACCAAGCCTTCCTCAGCAAGCATCAGACGATCTTTGATGACAATGTTACTGACGATAGCGCCTGTCTGGTCTACCAGAACAGTTCCTTGTGGCACTTTGCCAATTACTTCTACTTTCTTATCTGCTTCAAAGGCAATCACGTCGCCATTCTCAACATTAAGCGTATTGGCGCGTGGGATACCCTGTTCTATCGCCAGATCAATGTGCCGTGCCTTTGAACGGTACGAACCATAGATTGGGATGAAAAATTTTGGCTTGAGCATAGTTATCATCTCAGCATATTCTTCGCGACTGGCGTGACCCGATACGTGTAGCGGACCAACTCCGTCAATTTCATGGTTTCGATGTTCAAATACATGGACGCCACGCTTCATGAGGCCATCAACCATGTCACCAATCAGGCGATCGTTTCCAGATTCTGGAATTGGTGTTGAACTCAAGATTACGGTGTCCTGATCTTTGAGCTTGATGTGTTTGTGGTCACCACTTGCCATACGCTGCAAGGCTGAGCTTGGCTCACCTTGTGAACCAGTACAAACAACCACGAGTTCGTGATCCTTCATGTTTGCAGTGGTAGCAATAGGCACAAAAGTACCTTTTGGTACTTTCATGAATCCATGACGTACAGCCATTTCCAGCGTACTAACCATGCTACGACCATCGATGGCTATCTTGCGGCCATGGTGGACAGCAGCGTTAATTATCATCTGGATGCGGTTCATGTTGGTTGAGAATACACCGATAAAGATGCGCCCAGGTGCTTGGTCAATAATATCGATGTAGCTCTGTTCGATCGTGCTTTCACTTGGTGTTCGACCAGGGCGATCGGTGGTTGTACTCTCACTGAGTAGCGCAAGCACACCTTCTTTACCCAGTTCCATAAGGCGTTCGACATCGGTTCGCTCGTGATCGAGTGGATTTGGGTCGAGACGGAAGTCACCAGTGTTCACTATCCGGCCGGCTGGTGTGTCGATAATGACACAGGTACTGCCTGGGATCGAGTGCGTGACACGCACCAACTCCACAAAGAATGGGCCAACCTTGAGTCGCTCATGGGTGTCTTCATTCATTGTTACTGTCTGCAACTGGAAGCCCTCAGGCATCGGCAGACCAAAGTTTTCAAATATTTCCTCGACGCGGCCAATGGTGAATTTACTTCCGTAAATTGGTGCTGGCAGCTTGGGTACGATATGTGGAAGTCCTCCGATGTGGTCAAGGTGTCCATGCGTAATGACATAGGCACGTAATTTGTGCTTGATGCTCTCGAGGTAAGTGGTGTCGGCGATTCCATAGTTGATGCCCGGCAAGTCAACACTTAGGTCGTTACCACAGTCCATAACAATGGCGTCATTTTGGTACTCCAAAAGAATCATATTCTTTGAGCCACCACCGTCCATACCACCAAGTCCAATAATCTTTAGTCGTGGACTATCGTCGATGAAATTAGCTCGTGGTTGACCACCGTCTTGCGCAGATGCGTCAAGATACTGGCTGGCAATACGTGAAGCATCTTCTTGCGTGCGCTTTTGGGCACGAATAGCTGCACCACGGCTGGAACGCAAACCATTGTTGTTCGGCTTGCTGTTTGGTTGGTTATTTTGCTTGTTCTGACGAGGAGCTTTATTGCCCTGTCGTCTTTGTTGATTAGGTTTTTTATCCATTTTCTTCCTTTCTATTAGAAGAGAAATATTAGTGTTCAATTTGTGTGAGGATAGTTGGGATGTTCGCAAAGTCTTCTAATAACGTTGCCCGTAGCCCCCCGTTATACAGCGCAGCTGCAGGGTGAAATAGTGGCAAGTACACCTGTCCTTTGAACCACTTTGGTTGTCCATGCACCGCAGAAATCTGCAGCTGAGGCAAAAAGCAGTTCATGCTATGGCGACCCAGCGTTACCACTAATTTAGGCTGTATTACTGCCAGTTGTTCCTCTAAATATGGCAGAAACGCATCTTTTTCCTCTGGAAGTGGATCGCGATTATTGGGTGGTCGATACTTTACGATATTGGTAATGTACACATCCGTTCGCTCCAGATTAATCGACTGGAGCATCTCGTCCAAAAATTTACCAGCAGCGCCGACAAACGGCTTGCCCTGTAAATCTTCATTCTTCCCTGGCGCCTCACCGATAAAGACTATGTCTGCATCTGGATTCCCATCACCAAATACCAACTGTGTCGCGGTTTTGGCCAGGTCTGGGCAGATATGTTTTGCGACGATATCTGCCTTAATCTGGTCAAGACGTTGTTGTTTACTGCTTGTCATTTTTAAAACTTCGGCCTGCGCGTATAAAGACGTTAATGCTCAGGAACAAGAGCAAAAACGTCAGTCCGTACTGCCCAAGACTACCGGTATCGATAGCCCTAGTGGCCATGGCGTATGCCAGCACCAACCCCACCACGCCCATCAGAAATAACGTCTGTGGGCTTTGCAGGTGCTCGACAACTTTAGCCATTATTTTTCTCCCGTACAGCGGCCTTCATGCTGAGGTTGAGCCGACCACGGTCATCAATAGCCACTAACTTTACGGTGACTGTATCGCCTTCCTTCACCACATCGCTCGGTTTGTTTACCCGCTCTTCGCTCATCTCACTGACGTGCACCAAGCCCTCTTTGCCTGGCAAGATTTCTACGAAGGCACCAAAGTCGAGCACGCTCACAACACGGCAATTTTCATAGACTCTGCCCACTTCCGGCTCGGCCACAATGTTCTCGATCCACTGTTTGGCTTTGTTGATGCTATCGCCGTCTGGGCTAGCAATCATAACAGTTCCGTCGTCTTTAATATCAATCTCAGTACCAGTTTCGGCCGTAATCTTCTGAATGGTCTCACCACCCTTACCGATTACTTCGCGAATCTTGTCCGGATTGATGCTAATTGCCTCAACGCGCGGTGCGTATGGGCTCATCTCACCTCGTGGTGCCTTGATGACGCTCAACATGTGGTCAAGGATGAACTTGCGGCCTTCCTTGCCCTGCTGTAGAGCTTCTTTCAGAATATCGACACTTAGTCCATGAACCTTCATGTCCATCTGTAGCGCCGTGATACCCTTCTCAGTACCCGTCACTTTGAAGTCCATGTCACCAGCAAAGTCTTCGGCGTCAGCAATATCACTCAGGATGTACGGCTTGTCGCCATCCATCATAAGGCCCATTGCGATGCCGCTTACCGGTCGCGTAATTGGTACACCAGCGTCCATAAGCGCCAAACAGCTAGAACAGGTAGCGGCCATGCTGGTACTACCATTCTGGCTCATGATTTCAGTGACACTACGAATGGTGTACGGGAAATCTGCTTCCGTGGGAATTACGGGTAGCAAAGCTCGCTCCGCCAGCGCACTGTGGCCAATTTCACGACGGCCGGGGCTACCCAGACGCTTCACTTCACCAACAGTATACCCAGGGGCATTGTAGTGGTGCATATAGCGCTTCTGGACGTCTCGCTCCATAGTATCTATAAGCTGTGCATACGATAACGGTGCGAGAGTCACGATGTTAAGGGCTTGGGTCATCCCCCGCGTAAAGAGACTGGAGCCATGTGCTCGTGGCAGCAGTGACACTTCACTAGACAATGGTCGAACCTCATTAAGCTTGCGTCCGTCAGGTCGCTTGCCGTCTTTGACAATACCGGCACGAACGTCCTTATGAAGCGCCATGGTTAATGCCTCTTCATACTCGGTCATGACCTCGGCGTAATTCTCTTCACCGATCTCATTTTCGAAGTGTTTGTGCATCTCATCACGCAACGTGGCAATCAGCTCATTACGCTCTGGATATGGTGCACGCAGTGCATTACCAAGCTTATCTTTGACCCACTCGTCCATAGCCTTCTGGACATCGTCGTTTGGTAAGACAAGCTCGTACTCTTGCTTCGTCACGCCTACTTTTTTGACCAACTCTTCCTGAATTTTGATAGCTGGCTGCATGGCCTTATGTGCAAAGGCTAAAGCATCGGCTATTTCATCTTCTGAGACTTCATTGGCACCAGCTTCCACCATCATGATGGCATCTTTGGTACCTGCTACCACGAGGTCAAGTGGCCCATCGTTGAGCTGTTCGGGCGTTGGGAAAGCGGTCAACTTACCGTCGACTAACCCGACACGAAGTCCCGCCACAGGGCCATCAAATGGTGCTCCGGTCAGCATAAAGGCTGCGCTCATAGCGATCATAGCGACCATGTCTGGACGGAAAGCAGGGTCCATACTTAAAACTGTTGCCACACCCTGAACCTCACGCCGATAGCCTTTTGGCCACAACGGACGAATAGGACGGTCAATCAGACGTCCGATCAGGATGGCGTCCTCTGATGGACGACCCTCGCGCTTGATGAAACGGCTGCCACTAATCTTCCCAGCTGCATAAAATTTTTCTTCATAATCAATACTCAGCGGAAAATAGTCCATCCCCATGATTTGCTTGGGGCTTACCATAGCTGTGCCGAGTACAACGGTTTCTCCGTACCGTGCAATAACAGCGGCCGTACTTCGAAAACCGACACGGTTAACTTCGAGCGTCAGTGTGCGTCCACACAGTTCTGTCTCGACAGTGATTAATTTTTTACCAAATGGATTGATGGTTTGACTCATATAGTCACCTTCCTGGATGGTTCGTCGCAGGGTGCAAATATACAGCTAACTTGTGCCGAAACTGCCATATATCTGGTCTCCACGACGAAATCGTCCGTTCGTTAATGTGCACAAGCTTGCCTGCTTGTATTAAGCAGGCTGTAGTCTATGCAAATTACTTACGAAGACCGAGTTTTTTGACTAAGGCAAGATACGCTTTACCATCTTGCTCTGCCAAGTACTTGAGCAAACGCTTACGCTTACCAACCATCTGCAACAACCCGCGGCGCGCAGCAAAATCATGCTTGTTTGCCTTTAGGTGAGCAGTCAGTTCCTCGATGCGCTTCGTCAAAATACCAACCTGAACGGCCGGTGAACCGGTGTCGTTCTTGGCAGAGGCCAAGTCAGCAATAACTGCCTGTTTTTTCTCACTAGTAATCATCTGTGGCCAATAGTACCACAGTTACTCCTGTTAATCAAGTGTTTGTGCATGGTTGTACAATTGCTCGGCGCTGAGCGATTCAACGCTGATAGCCTTTGTTATATCAAAGTCACCGACTGCGGTACGACGCAGATCAGTCATATATGCACCCGTTTTGAGTACTTCACCGATGTCTTGCACCAGAGAGCGAATGTAGGTGCCACTTGATACCCTAGCGATAAAACGTACTGATGGATACGTATATTCCACCTCTGTTATTTCGTAGATTTTTACCTTTCGGGGCTCCATGGTAACATCTTTTCCTTCTCGAGCTAACTGATAGGCACGCTTGCCGTCTATTTTGATGGCAGAAAATACGGGAGGCACTTGCTCGATTTCGCCCACAAACTGCTTTGTCACAGCCAGCATCTCTTCTTTCGCCGGTTGGTGGGTAGATCCAGCGGATAAAACTCCTTCAGCGTCTCCAGTAGAGCTTGTACGCCCCAGATGCATGGTAACTTGGTAGGTCTTATCCAGCTTGGTCAGCCCAGGAGCACGTTTAGTATAGTCGCCCATGAGAATCACCAATAAACCGGTTGCGAGTGGGTCGAGCGTCCCTGTGTGCCCTACCGGAAAGCGTTTTTTATTCGTTCGATTGAAACCAGAATTTTGTATGAGATGCCGGACTTTGTTCACCACATCAAAAGAGGTCCATCCCTTGGGTTTATCTATAAGCACATAGCCGTTCATGGGCTACACTATACCGTATTCACCCACTAGAGTGGTGTTTGGCCAGATGAACCACCGATTCCTGGCGGCATCATAGGTGGCGGCACTGGAGGAGGCGCCCCAGGAGTGCCAGGGGCGGCCGTTTCATCGGTAGGAACAGATTTTGGAATAAGGTTCTCTGGTATGCCAAATTGCGGCTTGCCGCTTGTGGCATCAACTGACATTTGCGGAAAACCCCCTGGGCTCTCAACGTCCTGTCTATGTTCGAGGCCGATATTGACCGGGTTGGCATTTAGGGCGGCAATGGGCTCTAGCGGTGTCGTGGCAGAACTACTGATAGCTTGGTTCACGGCATCTCGGGCAGAATCAACTGCTTGTTTAGCCTGTACTACATGATCGGCTGGGCCTTCCACAGGAGCACCGGCAGAGGGAGCTTCTTGTTTCAAGTGTGGACTACCAACAAACTTCTCAAGATCTGTCAGTGTTTGTTTGCGGGTATCTTCCATTGCTTGTTCTTTTGATATTGGGGCTTCGTCGGCAGTCTTCTCTTTTTCATCTACCGGCGTGTCAGCATGGTCAAGTAGTGGCCCCTGTACTGCTGGCAATGTCATGGGGTCAGTACTTGGGTCTAGTCTTTCGGGACGACTATTTGCTGTCAGTGTGCCACCGAGCGCAGGTGGATTTAGTACGATTTTAGGATCCCCTGGTTTGGCAACATTTTGCTTCGCCGCCTCTTCACGTTCCTTGGCAGTCATAAGTGTGCCATGTTCGTCGATGTCAATTTGTTCGACATCACTCTGCTCTTCTTCGTCGTCAACCTTAAGGTTAATCGGTGGCAAAGGTTTCGGCTTGGTTTCATGGTTGATTTGTAAGGATCCGTCTTTGGCAGTTGGCTTGGCCTGGGCAGCTTGCGCTACTGAAGCTGGCTTATCGGTTGGGATATCTTTTTTCTCAGCTTCTTCCAATTTATCGGCGATGAGTTGTTGGTTGGCACCGGCTTGCATTAGTTTGGAGCCAGCACTCATGGCTTCAGGAGAAGTCTTGGCGTTACGGAAACGGTCGGTTTCAGCAACAATCCCCGTCAAGAACGCCGTTGCCATCTGTCCATCAAGCATATTGGCGCTCTGCATAAGATCAGCGATAGATACAACGATTTCACACAAACTACTCGCCGTGTTTTCTACCAGATTGAGCGTACCCAAATCACCGTTATCTTTCGTATTGACCGAGATAACCGTCGCATCGTGCAAAATACGTCCATGGGCGATAATCGCCTGGTCAAGCTGTTCTCGCTGCTTAACGCCCAGAGCAATTACAACGTCTACATTGAAGTCGCCCTGGCTAAATTCCAGGTCTTTATCACTGAGTGACGTACGATACGGGGTAATAAATATCTTTACGAGCTTGTCTTCTACTTTATAACGCAGTTTATCGGCTTTGGCTTTATCGAGCGCAATTATGAAATCCCTGAGAGAATCAGTGTTCTTCTCGATGGTTTTATCAGGCTCGAGGAACTCAATTGTCGACGGTACTTGCCCGCTAAATACAGCGGTGGCGTGTTTTCCCATTTTGTTTAGCAATAGCGTGAGGCCAATTGCCGCGGCCAACTGGTCGACAGACGGATTATTGCTGACCGTAACCAATACATTATTGGCTTCTTTCAAGCGAGAAGCTATCTGTTGTTTGAGGCTTCCAGGATTTTCCATTTTTGTTTTTTATCCTCTAGGGGTCAGCCTACCATATAAGCACAAGCTTGTCCATATTTTTATCCTCGTTCACCGGCCGGGAGTGTATTACTCTTTACAACACCGGTGGTTTTACGGTATATTCAGTGACGATAATTCATCAACTTAACCTAAGTAAGAGGATCACATGCCGATTATCAAATCAGCCAAAAAGCGCGTTCGTGTCGCTCGTAAAGCGACCGTTCGAAACGTTAAAACAAAGCGTACACTTCGTACTGCTATCAAAGCCTTCTCTGCTGCTCTTGGCTCAAGCAAAGCCAGTGACGCACAGCGCAAAGCACAAAGTGCACTCGACACAGCAGCCAAAAAAGGCGTAATGCACAAAAACAAGGTAGCCCGCAAGCAACGTCAGCTTGCCGCAAAAGCGAAGGCTGCAGGTGCGAAGCCAGTCGTAAAGAAAGCTGTTGCCAAAAAACCAGCAGCCCAAAAAGCTCCTGCAAAGAAAACAACAAAAAAATAGCGGCGGCGGAGTCGTTACATAAACCGCTCGTTTTGAGCGGTTTTTTATATCATCTGTGCTATACGAATTATCAAACCAGTCATGACCATATCGGCATCAACGGCAGTGGTTTTCATTTTTTCATCTGCATCAGCCACTTGGGTGACTAGTGAGCGTACCTGTGCCAAAGTCAGACCATCCGCGATGCGCTTAGTCTTCTGGATAACATACGGGCTAGCCTTGGCATCTTTTGCGATGAGATTGCTGTCTTGATCTCTTGCCGCCTTAACCACCGACAGTAGGTGTAGTTGCCAGGTAACCATACCAATGATTGCTAATGGCTCTACACGTTGACGACGCTGATCTTCATACAGTGCTATGGCCCGCTTTGCATCCCCGGCAAAGGCAGCATCAAGTAGCTGAAAGATGGTACTTTGCGGTGTCGGCTCACACAATAATTCGATACTCTGTCGTGTGATCTGTGGATCGTACACCATAAGCTTATCAAGCTCACGCGCTAAAAGCTGTTGATTTGGCCCTACTCTGTCAACCAGATATCGAGCATCCGTAAAGCTAATCATTCCACCTTCGTGTTTGACGTACTGGGCAATCCAACTGGGCAAATCCCTTGTATCACTCTGGGAGTATTCATTGAAATTCCCCAACTTTTTTAACTGTTTGTAATAGCTGGTCCGCTTATCAAGTTTTGGCTCAAATATGATAACTTCGTTTGATTCGGCGCAGCGCTCTGCGACATATTCAATATTCTCGGTGAACTGCTTGTTTACGCTCGGTCGTCGTAAAACTACGAGTTTACGGGCTGCCAAAAATGGTTGACTCTCTATTGCGCCAAGCATTGCGTCATACGTTGCCTCTTCGCCATCGACTTTTTCAACGGCAAGATCCCCATACTCACTCACAAACGATTCAACACGCTTGTGCAATTGTCTGTTTAACTCGTAGAGATTATCACCGGTGAGTACCGTAATCATTCCACCACCTTTTGACACTGAGGACAGATATGCGTCCCGCGACCCGCAACCCGTATCTTTTCTATGGTAGTACCACAACGAGGGCACGTTTTACCTTCACGACGAAAGACCCGAGCAAAGCTCAGATAACTTCCCCGCTTACCTTCTGCATTCACATAATTCTTGTCTGTCGAACCGCCCTTTTCAATTGCCAGAGTAAGCACGTACTGCAGTTCGGTAAATAATGTGTTCAGCTGCTTGTCACCAATGTTTTTTACGAGCGTATTGGGGTGAATCTTGGCACCCCACAAGCTCTCATCGGCATAAATATTGCCTATGCCTGCGATAACGCCCTGGTCCAGCAAGGTCGCTTTTATGTTGCTATTTAGGCGACGCTGGAGTCGTTGTCTGAAATTCGTTTTCGTGAAGTCAGCTGCCAAAGGCTCAGGCCCAACTGCTTTAAAGAAATCAATGTCAGTCAATTGTACGGATGGCAAAAGAAGCATCCAACCAAACTTTCGTTGATCATTGAAATACAGAACGCTTTTATCAAAAAAATGTATAGCCACCCTCGTTGACCTATCCGGCAGTTCGCCTACCAAACTATCGTTCGGATGCCCTGCTCCAAACTGATCCTTCTCACTCCGGTATACTATTTGCCCTGTCATTTTCAAGTGCACGACGAGCGTATAATTGCTATCGAGATCTATCATCAGAACTTTGGCACGACGACGCACATCAAGCACTGATGCACCTACCACAAACTGTCGTACATCCGCTTCACTATTCGGAAAGTTTTTCTCTGTGTCATGCCAGACACGCGAGATCTGCTTACCAATAATGCGAGCATACAAACCTCGACGCACTGTTTCGACCTCTGGTAATTCAGGCATACTATCATTGTAACCCAGACAATGCATGTAATATTTACGTGCTGTACAATACACACATGGATCAGTTGGGGAATATCTTGCCGAATAAACGCTTTGCAGAACCGCCTGCAGTAATACTAATAAAACAGTACATCCAAGAAAAATACGAAACCACTCCCACAGTTACCATCCGACCCCAAGACATAATTATTACTGTCCCTAGTGCCGCTCTGGCGGGTAGCCTCAGAATGGAACTACATCAGCTTCAACAGCATGCCCAAACAGATAAACGATTGAGCATACGCATTGGGCATTAAAGCATTAGCAATATATCAAGACTGAGATAATATTTTATCGATTTGCTTCTTGGCTTGCTCGTAATTTTCGTACACAAACGCCTGTATACCGAGAGCTTTTGCTGCATCAACGTGCATCGAAAGATCATCAAAATATACAGTTTCCGCGGCCGACACTCCAAGTCGTTCTAACGCCTCAGAGAAAATACGTGGATCTGGTTTTGAGTACCCTAGCCTTGATGACACAACAACCGTATCAAATATGTTATTAAGATTATTTGTTTGCAGTATTTCGTCTATAAATTCGTGATTGGCGTTAGTGATGAGCCCTGTTTTGTATTGAGTATGCAATTCGGTTATAAGATGCACTACCCGAGGATCAATCTGTTCTGACTCATACAGTTCATTGACTCGTTGAACATCAGTGCCGGTCGCTTGGGCTACCTTCTCTATAAAATCAGACCAGTGCATCTCGCCATTATTAACAGCACTGGCATAGTCACGAAATTTTGAAGCACGATCGCGATTATGGCGCACAAACTTCCAATAATCATCAGAGCTAATCACGCCAAAGTAATCAAAAATAACGGCTTTTATCACTCTTATACTCTACTGAATTCCCAGGATCAACGCCAGACTACTGCAGTACACCAGAAGTAAAAGTGTTGTAGCTTGATATCTGTGCCTGAAAGAGCTGACGCACTGTTGTCCCTGCCCCAGCGAACGAACCAATATTGCCACAGTTTGCCGACCACGTATGTAGCGCTGACTTATTGTCATCCTTTAGATCGTACAGATATCGGTAGCCTAAAGGACAAACACCACGTTCATCTGGATAGCTAGCAGTCTTGGTCTTCATAAAACCAGCGTTATTGAGCGCCCGCAGAAACGTATCATACGCTTGCTGCGTGTTGCTGAACGTCTCGGAGCGTTCTACCGACTTCTCATAACCTGACAAGATCTCAATGGTACGCTCGTTGGCATCAACAGTTATCCGGATTGATCTAAACTTATCCTGCCCTACCAACCTACCTTCGGTTGTAATAGAAACTGAGGAGTCACGCGTGGCGTAATCCGGCAACTTCATAGCTGGTTTGACCGTTGTTTTAGTACCGCTCGGGCGAGTAACAATCAGAATGATAGCCAAGAAGGCTGCCACGATAATCCCAACAACGGCGTACATATATCTCATAACACTTATATTATGGCACAATTTATGGCCTAAAACAAGTACCTGACCACTGTTGATGTGTCTACGGTCGGCGTCCTTGTCTGTGAATATTCACAGAGTTTGGACGCCGACCGTGCCACTTCTACCTCGTTCTACCAAGGGGTTCAGCCGATGGGCCGCAGCTTCCGTGTGATGGTCAGCAGCTTCGCCGCCTCAAGCCCCTTGATGACCGGCCATGCAGGATCGATCTGCCACCAGCGGTGCGCAAAACGCGGAGAACCACTCACTGCGTGGTGGTTGTTGTGCAACCCCTCGCCTGCGGTGAGCAGACTGAGCCCCGGCACGTTGGTAGCCGATGTTGACCGATCCGGTCGCGTACCGAGGTAGTGGCCGACAGCGTTGATAGCTCCCGACAACATGATGTACGTCACCGTGTGGATACCGGCAGCCACCAGACCCGTCACCCAGCCGAAGCCGAGCACGGTCGTGATGAAGACCAGGAGCGCGATGCCGACGGCCAGACCCCACAGGGCGTGATCGTAAAACACCTTGTCCAGTGCATCCTTCGGTTGGATCAGCTCCTCGCGTCGGGTCACCTCGGGCCACTTGCAAGCCTTGCGGTACAGACCGACATTGCCGAGCTGGACACGCCAGAATCCGTGAACCTTGGGGCTGTGCGGATCGAGCGTCGTGTCCGTCTTGGCGTGGTGCTGCTGGTGGATGGCCGCCCACTCGCGCGGCTTCATGCCGGTCGTGATCCAGATGATGCTGCGGAACACGAGTGTCAGGACGGGATGGAACTTCAGTGCACCATGGGCGAGCCCGCGGTGCAGGTAGATGGTCGTGACGAAGATGGCGATCTGCGTCACAGCAACTCCGAACAACAGGGCTACAAGCCAGTGCATGGGCACTCTCCTTCGATGCGATTGTGGAAGAACACGTTACCTTAGGTAGAAGTAACCCTTTTATTTAAACACACGGTTTTATAGATTCTTAAAAGCTTGCCGGTACTTATCATAAATTATCCCTATGGCCTCTTCCCTGCTGAGCCATCGGTATTCAGTGTGTTCGTGACTTAGTTGAGGCTCCCCACCATCAAAATTGGCCGTAACCCGATAGAAAATGAGAACCAAGCTGACGTTTTCTTTGATATCCTTGTGTACCCGCACTGCGTCCAGTAGTTCGTGAATCTGCACATCCTTAATATTTGGACATTCTTTGGCCAGCTCTCGACGAAGTGTTTCTTCAATCGTCTCGTTTCCATCCATGCGGCCACCAGGCACTTCCCAGAAGTCTTTTGCGTTACGGACGATGAGATATTTGTCGCCCTTCTGAATAATAGCTTTTACCCCTACGTTGAATAGTTTCTCACTCATCTATAAGCTCCTGTGTATTGCATGGTCACTGCCATATACTATAGCTAATGAAGACCCATCGACAATTTGAAATAATTGGCATACTCAACATAACTCCCGATAGCTTTAGCGATGGTGGTCAGTTCCTGAGCCCGGACTCCGCTATTGCGCAAGCCACCCAGTTGTTTACTGATGGTGCGGCCATCGTTGACATTGGCGCCGAATCAACAAATCCTTGGTCTTCACCGCTATCTGCACGCACGGAATGGTCTCGCCTAAAACCCGTGTTGCCCAGCTTGGCAAAGCAGTTCCCGGGTCAACTGTCTTTGGACACGTATCATCCTGAGACAGCAGCGAAAGCACTGAAGATTGATCCAACAATTATCATCAACGACGTGACCATGTTTCGTAACCCAGAACTAATCGCCATCGTTGCACAGCACAAAGCTCGTTGTATCGTATCGCATCTATCACCTCAATCGCCTACTGTCGCAGATGCACATGCCCATCCACAAACGCACCGTGTCGACCAAGTGCGCGCGGAACTACTGGCAAAGTATACGGAGTTGGTCAAGCAAGGTGTGCCCGCAGAGCAGATTATCCTCGATCCTGGAATTGGTTTTGGTAAGACCATGGAGCTAAACCAACGACTGCTGGAATTTGCCAAAGAATTACCAGATCATCAGATGCTGATCGGCTACTCGCGCAAACGCTTCTTGGGAGAACATCGCATGGAACCAAGCCCCAACGTTGCCGCTGGCAAAATCGCAAAAAAAGCAGGCGCTCGCTATATTCGAGTTCATGATGTAGCAGCACACCGCCAGCTGCTCAGCTAACGGTTGCCGTCAGATTCGTCTTCTATTTCGTGACCCAAAATTTCTTCGATAAGATCTTCGATCGTAACGATGCCAATAATCTTATCGTCGCGCTCCACTATAAGCAGGTGGGAATGTTTCCCAACAAACTTACGGAACAATGTATCCAAGGCCATCATGCTCCCCACCACACGGGTATTGTGTATCGGCAATTCTTCTACCCGGTATGATTCTTCGTCGAAATCAATATCCACCAGGTCTTTAAGCAGCAAAAAACCGGTGCAATGCGTCCGTGATTTATTGATAATCGGGATGCGACTCCACATCTTGTCTTTCATATCATCTATTTTGTCTGCATCGATGACAGTCCCCGGCTCTATACAATACACATCAGTAATAGGTGTCATAATTTCACGAACTCGTTTCTCACTCATGGTCAGCACGCTTCTGATGATTTCTACTTCATCGTCATCCAGCTCACTACCCTTTTGACCGGCGTGTTCTCCAATGATAATCCCCAATTCTTGACGACTA
The DNA here is from genome assembly GCA_900299395.1 of bacterium. Taxonomy (GTDB): domain Bacteria; phylum Patescibacteriota; class Saccharimonadia; order Saccharimonadales; family OMJO01; genus OMJO01. The sequence goes on along the minus strand of OMJO01000015.1, from coordinate 15,420 downwards.
TGGAGCTGGAAGCTCTCGGGTCCAAATAGTTTATCAAGAAGAAGTTGTAGTAACTTTGAGACTGGATAGGTGATAATAATCATTACCCGCAGCATGGGCACAAAAATTGCAGTAAACTTCAGTGAATTCCGTATAAAAATCGCCTGCGGTAAAATCTCACCAAACACTACGATCAAGATGGTACTAGCTAACCCGGCGATAATGCCATTAAAGCGATGCTCCAGCACCAATGAGGTTGCTGATACTACTGCCACGTTCGTTAGCAAGATGCTGGCCAGGCTCAAATGACGGTTTTTCCGCAGTGGTAATACGAGTTTTGCCCGTATATCCCCCGCTTTACTTTTGCGTCGCAGGTCAGTAATGTCGAGTGACATTAGTGACAAATTCAAACCCGAACATATCGCCGACATGCCAATCAGAATAAGAATCGTTAGAACCAACCTCGCGGTATCCATATAATTCCTCTACTTTATATTGGCACCAGCCACAAATGCAATAAGAATTATCAGATGGAAGCTTGCGGTGAAATACGCCTGAATATGAATAAATTTGGGTTTCAAAAAATAACGACGAAATTCTGCCGCCAAATAGATCATAAAAACGATTAGCCCCCAGCACATCATACGGACCCACCAGGGTAAAACGTAACTTTGTGCAATGAAGACCGCTATAGGTGGCATAAGGATACATTCAGCATATGCCGCAACATTATGGACAAATGATTGCCATTTGTTACCCAATGGGACAATAGCGATAACTGGCTGAAAAACGAGCGCAGCGGCAAACGTCAGATACATCGTGATTGAGGGCAACTCCAAAGTTGGGATAAGCCAATCTTTCATGAACAAAAATATCAGTAGGCCTGAAACGAGCAACGTACTACAGAATAGCCAATAGTTGCGTTTTCTCGATGCCGCAACGGAACTGAGGGTAGTATGCCCTCGCCTATCACTTGCAAAGTACACAAAGCTAAACATTGCCCACACAATTGCAATTGCTAAGGGACCTAGCCACATATAAATTCACCTCCAATTAGCCAGATATTTTGATGGCAGCCCAGCCAATGGCAACAGCAATGATTGTTTGCGTCACAATCAGCCATATCTGCCGTGTCATAAGTCTAGAGGTGACTTTATTGAGACTCTTTATGCTGATGTTCAACTCTTCCAGCTGGTTGTCAAGGTCGCCAGTAGCTTTTATCTGGTTGCTCAACGCCTGTACGATATGCTTTTCTGGCGCCTTTGCGCCGTCTGCCAATGCCACCGTCTGCCGAGCCAGTTCTCTATACTGCTTATCCATAGAAACAATTGTAGCATCCGAGTGATACAATCACAGTTGTATGAAGAGATACCAATACATATTGCTTGATTGGGATGGCAATTTGATTCAAACATTACAAGTATGGCTTGAAGCGTGTCGTGCTCCACTTGAAAAACGCGGTGTAAAGCTCACAGATGAAGAAGTCGCTGCCAGTTTTGGGCAATTCCCCGCCCACATCAAGAAGTGGGGTTTAGAAGCAGAGACAGATGCTATATGGGAAGAAGCGGATAAAATTGCCAAGGCGAAGCTCCCTGAGGCATATTTATACCCTGACGCGTTAGATGTACTCCAAGAACTGAAGTCTCGGAACAAAAAACTTGCACTAGTAACCACATCGCTGCGCGAACATTTGCTATCTGCCTTAGATAGACATGGCATGTCACAACTTTTTGACGCGATCGTTACTGGTGACGACGTGGCCAACCACAAACCTCACAGTGAACCCATCGATAAAGCCCTCGGGCTACTAGGTGGTGACAATGCAACCGTTGTGATGGTTGGGGATTCCGACAAAGACCTAGGAGCCGCCCAAAATGCAGGCGTCGATTCAATACTCTTTTTCCCACCGGAGCACTCGAATTTCTACTCAATAGAAGAGCTGAGGAAACACAATCCAACACACATTATTTCAGATTTCCGAAAAATGTTGGATATTGTTTGACTACCGTTCGATTGTCTACAGTTCGCCCCAATTCCTGCCTTTGCTGACATCTACATCGAGCTTTACCGGCAGTTTATAGACGCCTTCCATGGTGTCTTTCAGGAGTTTCTTAGTGTCATCTACCTTATCTTCAGGACATTCGATAATCAAACTGTCGTGAATCTGTAGCAGTAGTTTGCAGTCTGTACCTTCGAGTCTTTTCTGTACTTCTATCATAGCCATCTTCATCAGATCTGCCTCTGTTCCTTGGATGGGCATATTGATTGCCTGTCGATAAGCCGCCTCACGCACCATGAAGTTGCTCGACTGCACATCTGGTGTTGGTCGACGACGACCAAACAGCGTCTCAACATACCCGTCTTTTTGCGCTTTCTCTTTCAAGCTATTCATATAATCAAGCAATGGTTTGCGCAGTTCAAAGTACTTATCTATAAAGGCCTTTGCTGCGGCTACCGTCATACCAGTTGCTACGCTCAAGCCGTGAGGGCTCATCCCATACAGCACACCAAAGTTGATAACCTTGGCATCGCGTCGCATTTGCTTGGTTACTTCATCGGGGTCACGCCCATACACTTGCGCTGCTGTCATGGTGTGCACGTCAGCTCCGGCATTAAACATATCAATAAGTTCTTTATCGTCTGCTAGGTAGGCTGCAAGGCGAAGCTCAAACTGACTGTAGTCGGCGCTGACCAGCATCATGCCTGGACTAGCCACAAACGCAGTACGGATTTGCTTGCCCAGCTCTGTGCGAACCGGAATATTCTGTAAGTTTGGATCATTACTGCTCAGGCGCCCCGTCTGCGCCACGGTAAGCGCGTAGGTGGTGTGAACACGAGAATGCTCATCCACCTGCTGGGGTAGCGTATCGACATAGGTATTTTTGAGCTTGGTGTACTCCCTGTACTCAGTGACAAGGTCAATAATCGGGTGCGAACCACGTAGTTTATCAAGCTCGGTTGCGGCAGTTGAATAACCAGTTTTTCCTTTTTTAATACTGGCTGTTGATAGGTTAAGCTTGCCGAACAAAACGTCTGCTAACTGTGCCGGACTGCTGATGTTAAATTCCTGATCAGCGTGTCCATAAATTTGCTGTTCAATGTCGCTGATTTGGTCGGCCAGCTGTTCACCCATGATTTCTAGGTAACCTGTGTCTAGGCGAATCCCCTCATATTCCATGCTGGCAAGCACAGGAATCACCGGCCACTCTATGTCTGCCGCAAGCTTTGCCACCTTTGGTAGTTTTGCGAGGGCTTCTTGCTGCTGTGTGTGCAAAGCCTGAATAACCCCCATGATCTCGCCTGCTCTATCAACCAACTCTAAATCAGATAAATCTTCGAATCCTGAACCTTCATAGCCCAAACCATCACGCGCCAAGTCGCTAAGTGCTTGGTCACGAATCAGTGAATTGATCAGAAACGCTCCAATTAGTACATCATGTTCCACGTACTGCAAGTCGAGACCGAGTGAATAACCAACTTCTACGGTGCTCTTTAAGTCATAGCCCACAAGCGGTTTTGAGCTCAGTTGTTTCTGCAGCACTTCAGTCAGTAAATCTTTTGATAGTTTAGAAATGTCGAGTATAAAGGTGTGCTTGGGATTGGGGCTGAGGATGAAGTACTGCGGATCGCGACCATGTTTGCCCGCACTTCTGCTGTGCACATACACCTGCTTTGCACCTGCCAGGTCTAGTTTTTTCAGCTCAGCATCGCTTTGGATAAACACTGTTTGTCCGGTTGGACCATACTCAAATACATTTCGTACCTCATGCTGCTCTTCTATCTTCATAATGTCCGGTAGCTGCCGCGATAAGGTGCGAAATTCGAACTTTTGCAGTAACTCTTGAATCTTTTCTGGATTTACCTTGCGACCATCGACTTCTTCAAGATCAAGCTTGAGTGGCGCGTCGGTCCATATGGCTGCTAATTTTTTGCTCAAGTACGCCAGGTCTTTGCCTGCCTCGAGCTTTTTGCGAGTAGATTCTTTGATCAAGTCCAGATTTTCGTAAACACCGTCGAGCGTCTTGAACTGTTTGAGCAAATCCAGAGCACCTTTTTCACCAATTCCTGGCACTCCTGGGATATTGTCCGAGCTGTCGCCCTTCAGCGCCTTGAGGTCCAAAAACTGTTCGGGTGTAATCCCGTACTTCAGGACAAACGTCTCCGGTCGGAACAAGTCAATGTTGCTAAAGCCCTTCTTGAGTGCGTACACATGCGTATGGCCGTTGATCAGCTGCAGCATATCGAGATCACTGCTGATTAGCATCGTCTCGATATTTTTAGCCTTGGCCTGCGTTGCCAATGTCCCCATAATGTCGTCAGCTTCGTAATCGTCGAGTTCGTACAGTGGCCAGCCGAATGCATCGAGCAGCTCGTGCAGTACAGGAATTTGTTCATAAAAGTCTGGCGGGGCTGGCTTTCGACCGGCTTTGTACTCTGGGTACATCTCGAGTCGTTTACGGATGTTCGTCTTGGGTTTGTCCCACGCTACACACACATAGTCTGGTTTAAGCTTCTTAATGAGCTCCAGTGCCATCGTTGCAAAACCGTATACACCCCCCGTGGGGATGCCATCCTTGGTGCTCAAATTTGGCATAGCATAGTACCCACGATAGAACACACTTTTACCATCGATAATGGCCAGCTTTTTGGGCACTGCCTCACTCATGTGTTCAATTATACGCTATCTGTTAGCTAATATATATGGCGCCTACTCAAGCATCTCCCGGGCGCCAACCTGGGCGGAAGGGTGGCGTAGTATAGACATAGCCCGAGCTTCTATCTGCCGAATGCGTTCTCGAGTCAGGTTAAAGTACTCACCAACTTCATCGAGTGTACGGAGTTCACCACGATCTAGACCATGACGCAAGATTAATATCATCCGCTCACGCTCTGGTAAGATAGCCAGCATTTTCTCTACAACTTCGGGTATCCCCGCACGTATTGCTTCAAGCTCTGGATCCGCTGCGGTAATATCGCCAATCAAATCCCCACGTTCGGTATCACTGTCTTCACCAAGGCGTTCATTCAAAGACATCGGGTCCGACATATAACGAAAAAATTCTGTCAGTTTATCTTCTGGCATCTCAACTTCTGCTGCCAGCTCGGCATGTGTTGCCTGGCGCCCCAATTTCATCTCCAAACTTGCCCTGTATTTCTGGGCCCGTGACTACCTCTGTCACACGTACTCCTAACCATTCACAGTTTTTGTCTGGTACTTGCGGCTATTGTACGCTTCATCTGTTGTGAGGCAAGCTTGAGCATCATCAATATCGTTTGCAAAACTTGGTTTTTTGATAAGCTATGTCCATGAGTGAAATGAAACTTATCACGTTTGTGGGTATGCCAGGTGCCGGTAAAAGCGTATGCGTCGACCACGTCGTTGCTAAAGGTCATCCGTCCGTCTACTTCGGTGGTATTACCATCGACGAGGTAAAGCACCGCGGCCTTGATGTTAACGAAGCCAACGAAAAGATGGTACGTGAAGACATCCGCGCCAAGGAAGGGCCTGCGGCCTACGCTAAGCGCATAATTACTAAAATCGAAGATCTACAGAAACAAGGGCATGAAGTTGTTGTGGTTGATGGCTTATACAGCTGGACTGAGTACAAAGCATTCAAAGAACGATTTGGCGACGACGCCGTAATTATTGCTGTCACTGCTCCACGTAAGGTACGGCATGAGCGGCTGGCTAATCGCCCTGTTCGTCCCCTGACCGAAGAGGAAGTTACCTCGCGCGAGTACGCTGAAATTGAAAATCTTGAAAAGGGTGGCCCAATCGCCAACGCCGACTACACCTTGGTTAACGACCAAAGCCAAGAATCATTGCTCGCAAATGTAGATACAATCTTGCAGCAGCTCGGGATCTAATCTAGCGAATTCGGTCCGAACGAGCTTCACTAATCATACGACTAGCGATGGCGCTAGTCAGTTGCCGTGCCCGTTCTGGGTTATTACTCCGACGAATCACTTCCTTGCCGTTAGGTAATGTTCGATAAATCTCCGCCTGCCCACTTGAAAAGCTATCACCGTCTGGATACCGATGCGTTACAACGTGTGCCTTGTAGTTGACGTGTCCGTTTGGCGTATCTTTTTCGGTACTGGCCTCTACCCTGCTGGTATCTATCTCCAGGCCGTTAGTGGCAGGCTGAAAATCACTGGCTGCCTCAATAGTACTATGCCCAGCTTCAATTCGAACGACATCATTGCCAGAGGCTGGGTCAATGCCCTCTTCAACCGTGGCTCCCTGCGCTTGTGCAGCAGCCAATCGTGCCTGTTCGATTTCGTCAAACATTGGGTCGCCTGGTTGTGTAAGTAATTCGTTCATCGTGAGTTTGTGTGTTAATACTAGGTACTATCACAATACCACGCTTATGCTAAAAAGTCAATCTCCAAGCAGACCCATGCTTCGCGCTCGATGTGCTGCTTGCTCGTACAATAAGCCAACCTGATCAGCACGTTCTTGTGTTCTTTGTAGCCCCATTCTGTACTGTGCAAAGCGAAGACCTTCCTTGAATAATGCTGCCCCTGCAGCGAGGAGCCCAACACCAAGCACTATTTTTTCCGGAACTTGGACACCGATAGCTCTCTCAAGTAGCTCAGACTGCGCCAAGACTACAGCTTCAGAAGCCAAGATAATCGCTCCTGCTTTTTGCAAACGTGAGCGCTGTTCATCATGTATCTCCTGAATATTGTCAGCCCGTTCGGTCAATTGTTGCGTGGCTATTTCTAACGTTTCAACGCACAAAGGGAGTACCTCAGGATGTTCCTGGGCTGCCATCCGTTCCCACTGCGCCAATTCCGCATCGACTGTTGCAGCCATAATGTCTTCCTACTTGATGTAATCGTGGAGTTTCTTAGCGTCCTTGTGCTTGCGCAGTTTGGCGAGTGCCTTTGCCTCAATCTGGCGAATACGCTCACGTGTCACGCTGAATTCTTGCCCTACTTCTTCGAGCGTATGACTCTTGCCATCCTCGAGACCGAAGCGTAGCTTGAGTATTTTTTGTTCTCGTTCGGTTAGAGCGCCCAACATGTCTTTGACATGCTCTTTAAGAAGCTGGCCGGTCGCAGATTCTTCAGGGCTAATCGTGTCTTCGTCTTCGATGAAGTCAGCCAAAACAGAGTCTTCCTCATCATCACGAACACTGGCATCAAGACTTGATATGTCCTGTTTTATCTTCATGATGTGTTCGACTTTTTCCACTTCGATTTCCATAGCCTTAGCAATCTCTTCGTTGGTGGGCTCTCGGTTGAGTTCCTGGGTCAAGCGACGCTGAGTACGGAGGAGTTTGTTGATAGTCTCTACCATGTGCACCGGAATACGAATGGTTCGAGCTTGATCGGCGATAGCACGTGTAATAGCCTGTCGAATCCACCACGTAGCATACGTGCTAAATTTGAATCCCTTGTCTGGGTCAAACTTCTCCACCGCTCGCAGCAATCCGGTGTTTCCTTCTTGTATAAGATCAAGCAGGTCCAAACCACGGCCCACATACCGTTTGGCGATACTCACCACCAAGCGCATGTTTGCTTCTGCCATTTTGTCCTTGGCATCCTTTTCACCAGCCACCACTCGCTTAGCAAGTGCCAGCTCTTCTTCTGCAGTCAACAGCGGAATCTTTCCTATTTCTCGCAAGTACAGTCGCACTGAGTCATCTGATACATCATCAAGGTACACCGGTTGATCAGTCGCTTCTTCTTCAGCTTCTTCTTCAGCCCATTCGTCGGTAAAAGATTCTGGATTGGGCTCAGTTACCCCACCAATTACTACATTAGCGTCCGCCAGCTCTGTGTAGAGCTGATCCAGAACGTCGATATTTTCTGGGGTATCGGCAATAACCGCAAAAATATCCCGCTGGTCGATTTTGCCATCTTTTTTTGCTTTTTCTATAAGATCCTGTTTGGCTTGAACCAATGCCGGATCCACCGCATTCTCAACAACGCTGTCGTCATCTGCCATAAATGCCTCCTTATTTAGCGATTCTTTAGTAGTTCGTCTAAGGTCTTTACTTGCTCAAGTAGCTCGGTCGTTTTGGTCTCATTAGCAGTCAAAAGCGCCTCGGACAGTTTTTTCTTTTGCGTTTTCACATAGTGGTCTATCAACCGAATCTGCAACCGGGTGGCTTCGTTACGAAGTTCCAATAACCCAAGATCCTGATAGAGTTCCTCGTACTGTAGACCTAAAATTTTAACATAATCTGCCATCTCATGCAAAGCGCTGGCCTCTTTAGAATCTCCCTTGAACTCTGGGTTGTCCTGCAAAAAGCGTAGTAACATCCGAGCCTCATCATCAACCAACATGTCGGTGGAAAGTGGTTCGAGATGATACCGCAGTGGTGGTTGTAGCAGACATATGGCCAACAAATGATCTTGAGCCTTTTTGCCCTCAAGGTGTGTTTTATCAATTTTTTGCTCACGAACTTTGGACTGCTTATACGTGGTTCGCCCCTCTTTGATAAGTTTTAGTTCATCATGAATGGCTTCCTCACTATACCCCAATATTTGAGCAACTTTTTTGGCATAGAGTCCCTGCTCACCGGCACTCTCGAGCCGTTTTACAGATGCCAGCACAGCCTGCTTGAACGTATCACGGCCTGCATAGGTGCTGAGATCTGCCCGTTTTTCATACTGGCGTATGAGCCAGTCTTGTGCATCCTGATGCTCGGTAATTGCCTTCGTCCATGCTGTCGGGTCTTTCTTTATAAGTTCGTCCGGGTCTTTGCCTTCCGGTATATCGATGATGCTCAGAACGACACCTGATTTTGCCGCCAGCGGTATGGCTCGCTCAGTGGCAGCGATGCCCGCACTGTCCTGGTCAAATGCTAACCGAACATCTGGCGCAAACCGCCCAAGTGCCTTGAGATGCATCTCTGTCATGGCAGTACCCGCTGTGGCGACAACGTGCTTAACTCCCGCCTGATGACTGGCAATAACGTCCAGATTACCCTCGACCACCACGCTATACTTTTCTTTTCGTATCGTCTCTTTGGCGAGGTGCAGGCCAAATACATGACGACCTTTGTCATAAATCAGCGTCTGAGGCGTATTGAGATACTTTGGGGCGTTCGGGTTTTCGGCGAGTAATCGCGCAGTAAAACCGATTACCCTGCCTTGCGGATCCATGAGTGGAATCATAATCCGATCGCGGAACATGTCGCCGCTTTGTGAACGGCGAGTTGCTAAACCGGCTTGTTGTAGCTCATTCACGGTATAACCCTGCTTTTTCATAAACGTCAGAAGAGCCTGGCCACTACCTGGCGCGTAACCAATGCAGAACGCGAGCGCAATATCCTTACTAAACTGACGCTTTTTAAAAATGTACTCGAGTGCTGTCTGGTTCTTAGAAAAGTGTGCCTGATAAAACTTGGTAGCGAGCTCATGTGCCGCATAGAGACGCTCCTTGAGCTGACTATTACCACTTTGTCCGGTGCGATACTGGCTGAGGTCTATTCCCGCTTTACGGGCAAGTAGTTCCAGCGTGCCTTTGAAATCCAGCCCCTCCACTTCCATGATGAAGCTAAACATGTTTCCACCCTTGCCGCTACTGAAGTCGTGCCAGATTTGCTTTTCAGGGCTCACCATAAAGCTTGCGGTCTTTTCGCTGTTAAAGGGGCTCAGGCCCTTGAAGTTGCGACCCGCACGTTTGAGCTGAACGTATTCGCTGATAACGTCCTCAATGTTTAAGCGCCCCTTGATATCCTCTACCGCATCCATGTGCTCTCATTGTACGCTAATCGACACTTCTCAAGCACAAGCACAAAAAAGAACCGCCTATGCGGTTCCAAAATCTTAGATGAATTAGGGATAGAGGGGCGAGCGAGAGGGCTCAGCGGTGAAGCCGAGCCCTCCCTGCTTGCCACAGCCCTATCCCTGGGCTTTCTGCGTCCGTATCCACGCCACGTACTGCTTGGCCATGCCGCTGACGAAGATCGCCATGAATGTGTACCACAGCCACTGGAACTGGAACGTCCAGATGAACATGCCAAGGCACGTCCACTTGACGACGAAACCAGTCCCGATGGTCAGCGCTGCTGACGAACGCGTGGCACGTTCCATGTCGTTCATGCGCCACCAGAGCAGCGAACGCAAGACGCGACCCCCCATCGAGCGGGAACAGCGGCACCATGTTGAACAGGCCCAGCACGAGGTTGAGAATGAGCAACCTCTGAGCGATGAACCACAGGTAGTACGGGGCGTCGAGCCAACTGAACAACCACGTCAGACCTCCGAAGAGGATCGCCAACATGATGCTCACAGCCGGGCCGGCGATGGCCACCCAGAACTCTTGGTGAGGTTTCTCCGGCTCACCTGTCAAGCTGGCAATGCCACCAAGAGCCCAGAGCTGGATCTGCTCGATGTGCCCCCCGTAGTGCTGGAAGACCCGTGAGTGCCCCAGCTCGTGAGCGAGCACGCTGCCACCGAACATGACCGCGTAGAACGCTCCGCAGTGCCAAGCCGTGCCATCGGGCACGTGCTTCAACGACAGCCAGCTGGCCATGTCGAGAGCGAAGAACGCTCCGATCACAAACCACGACGGACTGATCCGAATACGAATACCAAAGATGTGCACTGCATGTACCCCTTGCTGGTTGGACGGAACCGAGAAAGAACAACGCACAGCTAGGCTGCGCGGAATTGCGACAAACTCCGAAAAGTGTCGACGACATACGATACCATGTTTTTACCAATAATGGAATACCCTTCTGGTGCTTTTGGATGCTGCCTATGTTTAAATAGACGAGTGAGTAATGATGCCAACCAATCCAACGGCCAAAACCCCTACGCATTCTTGTTTGAAGATCCCAAAAAACCCAAGAAACAGATGGTCCCCAGTGGCAACTCGACAACCCAGCGCATTATCTTTGTGGTTGCCGGTGTGGTTGTTCTGCTACTACTTGGCGTCATACTATTTACTATCCTTGGTAGAAGTGGCGCAGAAAGTCGCGAGGAGCTCACTAGTGTCGCGCGCAAGCAATCCGAACTTATTCGGGTAGCGAACATTGGCGCAACTAAAGGAGTAGACCAGAAGACACGTAGTCTTGCACTCACTACGGGATACAGTGTTACCGCCGACAATAAAGCACTGCTTGATGCACTCAAAAAAAATAACATCACCCTTGATAAAAAAGACTTAGCCAGTGGCAAAAACAGTGCAACCGATACCAAACTGACCGCCGCAGAGAAAGATAACAACTTTGATAGTCCTTTTACCGAAGAGTTAACTACAGAGCTCAACGCCTACCGGGCTGCCGTAAAAACCGCCTTCACAAACGCCAAAGCAAAATCAATCCGCACCGCGCTTAATAATGCCTATACCGACGCTGGGCTCATACTTGCGCCAAGCGCCACTACTCAATAGCTGGTACGTCGCCCCCGTTACCAGTAACAAGCTGATAGCTATGCCGAATAAGACCTTGGATATCCTCCCATGGTAATTGGCCACTGAGTACAATTGTGTTCCAATGCTTTTTGTTCAGATGATAGCCTTCCATAACTGTCTCATATTTCTCTCTTAACACCTTTGAAAGCAATGGATCGCACTTAAGGCTTATCCGCACGGGGTCTGACTTTTCAGGTATGAGCGCAAACATCTTACCGTCTACTTTGTAGACTGCAACATCCTCGCCGAACGGATATTCAAGCACGGCGTTTGGCATGCTCAGGACGTATTCTTCAACTGTCTTGTGATCCATCATGGCTCGTGAAATATTCTAGATAATGCTGCAGTTCAGCAATACTCGCCTGAATATCATCAAATGCTCGGTGTACTTCCTTTTTCTCGAAGTTCTGGCCATACTTGGCCTGCATGATCATTTTCCACGAAGTCACATCGAGCATACGGTAGTGCAACTTGAGGTCAAGGGCGGGCATCCACCGCTTAATAAACAGACGATCATTATGTATAGAATTCCCTGCTAAAACGGCCGGCTCATCACCAAAATGTTTACCCATAAGTTCGACGAGTTCTTGCTCTACCTCACTTTGCGGTTTGGCTTTATCCAAGTTATTCAAAAAATCGTCGCGGTTTGCTGGATACTCTCGCCACCATACATTTTTTTGCATACGTTCTAAAACTACTTCACGCTTTTGGCGTATTCGTGCCTCATAGCTAGCCAATGTTTTGAAGTTAAAATCGGTTATTTCCGCAGCAATCTCAAGGATAACGTCATGCTGCGCATCCAAGCCGGTCATCTCGAGGTCTACCCACAAGAGTTTTGTTGGGATAGCATTCTTATCAATCATTGCCGCTAGTATATCAGCTATACTGAGGAGGTGAAAAAATACCTGTTTGTGATTGGCATCGTGTTTATTATCTTGGTTTCAGCATTTTTTGTTGGTCGCAATTCCGACACACAGATAAAACCTGTGGCGCAGGGCGAAAAACCCCAGCAACAGACCTCGCAAGTTACGTTCGATAAAACAAAGTACTCAACCACGAAACCAGGAAGTATCTGGTGGATCGTCAACAAACAGCGCGCCGCTGGCGCAAGTTATGCACCTACCGATTTAGTCGTACCAAATGTGCCAGTCCGCCCAAGTGCAGGTGCAGATGAACGCAAACTACGCAAAGAAGCCGCTGGCGGCCTTGAAGCTCTAGTTGCAGCAGCCAAAAAGGAAAATATAAACCTCATGCTTGCCAGTGGTTATCGTTAGTATCAAACCCAAGTGACCGTATACAACAATGAAGTAAAACAATATGGCCAAGCAAAAGCTGATACCCAGAGCGCTAAACCAGGTTACAGCGAGCACCAAACCGGCCTAGCCATGGATGTGGAAGATGGTGCCCGCAAATGCGAAGTCTCGGACTGTTTTGGAACCCTGCCAGAAGGTAAGTGGGTGGCAGCCAATGCCTACAAATACGGTTTTATCGTGCGGTACACCCCTGGCAAAGAAAGCATCACTGGGTACCGTGCCGAGCCATGGCATATCCGCTATATCTGCACTGAGCTGTCCAATGAAATGCACAAACAGAACATCTCGACCCTCGAAGAATTCTTCAGCAACTAGGTGCGCTTTACGCCGTAGAAACGCGAGAAAAAGTCGGCATCTGTATCAAAGATGTAGCCTGGCAAACTCGTTGAGTCTCCACCCCCTGAGCCGTAAGTGAACTCATATGTTCCATTATCAAGTTTTTTGAACGCGCCAATTCGTATGGTTGTCCTATATGCCAAGCCTGAGCACATATATTTAAACACTGCGTATTTACTCGTCAGATGGACATCAAACATAGCAAGAGCCTGACTACCACAGAGGTTATTACTCAGCTTTGAGTCGTTGTATTGCCAGATAAACTTATCGACAGCATTACGGCGCTCAATCTCTGTATACGCACTGGAGAGTTCTTGGCTTTTTGTACGCAGTTTGTCATTAGTCGTCTTATAAAAATACCTGAGCACACCCACACCACTAAGCAGCAAGAGAACTAGTAGCCATGTAAATATTCTCTTCGCTTTACCTGTTTTTTAATTGGTTCACCGACACTCACTGGCGCTTGTTGACCCTGATCCATCCTGAATCTCCCCTATTTATAATGTGAGTATAGCAACTTAGTGCTTGTGCTTGAAATCAAGGCAAACGGAATTGATACAATAGCGCTTGCCCGTCTTGTCGGTGGGACCATCGTCAAACAGATGGCCCAGATGGGCACCACAATGCGCACAAACCACCTCTGTACGACGCATACCATGGCTTGCGTCGTCTACCAGTTTCACGGCCCCTGATTTCGCTATATCGTAGAAACTGGGCCATCCGCTGCCACTATCAAATTTCGCGTCCGAGCTAAACAGCTCACTGCCACAGTTGACACATACGTACGAACCTTCGTCTTTGTTATGCAAAAATTTGCCTGTAAACGGGGCTTCCGTGGCTTTATTAAACAACACGTCTTTTTGTTGTTCGTTCAGATGCTGATTAATTTGTTTCATGCCACCCAACGATTCAGCTTACGATTCTTTCTTTTTGTCGAGCTTATCGAGCTTGAGACCCTTTACGACAAAGTACACGACAGCAGCAACAATCACAAAACTCAGGAGATCTCCTAGCACCGAGCCATAGCCGAGTTTATTCTGACAAGCGTCACCAACCTCTTTAAGACAGACATATTTACTGTCTAGGCTGCCACCGCCACCAACCAGGCCTATAAGAGGGTTAAATATGTTGGTGACCAACGAGTCGACGACACTTTTAGCTGCAACACCAAGTACAAGACCGACGGCTAAGCCGACCACACCCTGTTCTCGCACAAAATCAACAAATCCCTGTAACCATTTAGGTGCTTTAACCACCGGAACTGTTACTGTTACTTCTTTTTTCTTAACTACCATTGCGAATTCCTCCTCTTGGTATCTAGTATACGCTTGATGGCGACAGCAAAAGCCGCTTCCTTTAGCGTTAGGTTGTGCGCAACCGAGAATTTGTATATTTCCTCTGTTGCGCCCACCAGCATATCATGAAGTTTCTGGTTAACCATATCCTCTTTCCAGTGCTCATGAGCTCTGTTTTGTAGCCACTCCAGATAACTCACGATGACACCCCCGCCACCGCGGGCAAAGATATCGAGTAACTCTACCATTTGAATATTATTATGTACTTAATTCGCGTTATTGCGTAGTTTTTGTGTCATGTATTTCTGGCGCACGCTCGGGTCCAATCTCTCGATGGCGTAGCGTAAACAGGTTCGAGGTAGCACATGAGCATTTGTGTCGAGAAAACTGGTGAGCGTTTCTTCCCCCACATTTTTGCCGATTTCACGCAGCATCCACCCTACTGCTTTCTGGATTAAATCATGTTTGTCGTTTTTAAGAAGCTCGATTATCTCGAGAGCCTCATCGGCCCGTCCCTGACGAATGTAATAAAACGTGGTGAGTACCGCAATGCGTCGCTCCCACAAATCGTGTGAGACCGCAAATTTACGCAATATCTTCATTTTGTAAGGATTTTTCTCGAGATGTGGGCCCAGAATATAGGCAGCGCTACTATCAACAAGATCCCAATTATTAATGTCCTTCGTGTGCTGTAAGTACAAACTTGCGACAGACTGGCGCACCTTACTATCACCTTTTTGATACAACAAAACGAGCATGAACAACGCTGTCAGTCGCTCTTCATGCCATGGGCTCAGTAAAAGTTGTTCAATAGCATCAAGTGAGAGTTCCTTGTAGTAATTTCGAGCAATTTTGCGTTGTTCGGGAACCGTTATACCTAGGAATTTATCACCATGGCCGTACTGCCCTTCTCCGGTCTTAAAGAACCAAGCGTTTGCCTTGGCCCGCCCTGGGGTTGCAACCGCGCGTAAATCATTCCGAATTGCCTCGAGCGCTGCCATGTTACATCTTTTCTGGCGCAGGTATATTGAGCAGTTGCAAACCATGGTTCAAAACTGCAGCGTATTCATGCACAAGCGCCAAGCGTACTGCTTGCCGTTCGTCGCCAATCACGCGATTG
>OMJO01000014.1 GCA_900299395.1 bacterium | reverse complement strand
GGTGCGGGCAGGGCTTCTCGATCGGGGTGGGCGGGCGCTCACCGGGCGGAATCGGCGTGACCAACCTGAGGTTGGGGTTGCCGCAGTCCGCGCGAATGGCCGCGTCGAAGAGGATCTTGCCGTCCCTTCCCAGGAACAGCCAGAAGACATCCTCCGGACCGACGGATCGCCACTCACCGCTCTCGAGAACCTTCCCGTCCTTGTAGTAGGTGGTGCCGAGCACGCGGGCTGCGACAGTCACCTGGACCGGGAAGTATCCCTCACCGCTCAGTGCTCGTGCGACTTCCTCCTCGGTGTCCTTCTGGATCTGGGCAGCGAACTGCTCCTTCTCCTTCTTGGACGCCTTGGGGTGAGCCTGCAAGAGCGCCGCCAACTTCTCCCATCCGTGGGCGTTGATGGCCCCGATGACCCGTTCCTTCGCCTTCCGCGACTCGTCCGTGTCCTCCCGGAGGAAGGCACCGACCGCTTCGGGCGTCTTGAGCGTCCTCTTCGAGAAGGCGGCGATACCGCGCTCCTCAGGAGCTCCCTGGAACGAGACGTTCTTCTCCCCGACCTTGACCTGTCCCGGCTCGAAGCCCTGGAACTTGTCGTTGACCTGGTCGAAGATGTCGTCGGGGTCCACCGGCTTGGTCGTCGTCGTTGTCGACGCCGGCTTCGCCTTGGTGGTCGTGGTCGAAGCGTCCTGCTTCTTCCCACTGCTTGCGTCTCGGTTGCCGAGGCCACCGCTGCAAGCGCTGAGACCCAAGGTCGCCACGAGGGTGACCATGAGCAATCGTCGTCTCATCATGAGGACTCCTCTCGAGGCGACGGAGATATTTTGTATGGGCAATCTCTGTGACCCAGCGTTGCTCCGACAGCAATGATGTCTCCGGAACTTCACGGCGAACCGTGGTTTTTCCCTACGCCAAGGGCCTAGATTGGATTCAAGTCTGGCTAGCTCCAGACTGTGTCCTCAGCGACTCCGCCACGCGATCCAGAAGTGGACCACGAAGTAGATGAGCGCTCCGAACACCAACGCACTGAGTCGCAGCGAAGCGGCCCAGCCGATTGCAGGTGCCAGGAGCGTCAGACCGAGCGTGATGAGCACCGCGCAGGTGACCAACACGAAGGCCGATGCTTCGTTGTGGTTCTGCCTTGCCAGCCAGTAGCCGAAGCCGATGCCGGCGAGCAGGACGATCAGCCCGATCACGAAGAACAACCCCCAGCCGGAAAGGTCAGGAGCGTCTCCACGTGCCGAGGCCCGATCCCACCAGATGCCGGTGAAGTAGACCACCAGAACTCCAGCGATCGCCCACACAACGGCGAGAGAGGAACGAACAACACGACCCATGATGACCTCCTCCTTCCCACGTTGAGCGGGAAAAAGTAACTTATCCGAGACGGTCTCGGATAAGGCTTCCCCCTCATGGTAGGAGTAGCGAGTATGCCGCCAGCTTGGCAGCACGCTTGCTACCCCTACATGGGATGGAGTGAATATCATCAGAATCAAATGAGAGACAATTGGTTGATGTATGTAAGTGAAAAGTGTATGCGTCTTTCTGCGCTTGGGAGTGCCGAAACACCGCGGAGGTGTCATCAGGCACTGCAACCAGTGCAGAACACCTAGTACTAGGGTCATAGCCTTCTAATACTAGCTATACTGCACTGTCCAATAACAGAGGTAAATACACTACAATGATTTGGTTGTTAAGGTACCCGTCACGTTTCGGGCTCCCAGAGACCAGAGAAAACAAAAGACAGCAAAAAATGCCATCAAAATGACGGCGTGCTGTCTCTATCCACCTCTGTTAATGTCCCTGTTCCTCACCCGAAAGTTAGGATGACATAAATATACCACAAAACAGTAGTTTAGTCAATAATTAACATAACAATTTCCGCTAAACACAAGCGCTATTTTATTGCTTTGGGGATACTGTTTCGGTACCCGTTTCAGCCGCGTCCATAGATACAGTCGTGCTGATAGTCGTCTGTGGGGACTTCAGTTGTTCGGCCGTTGGTTTTAGTTTGGCCTTCGCAAAGCTGAAGCCAAAGGTACTGCCCTTACCTTCAGTGCTGCTAAATATGATTGCCCCGCCCTGGGCCACAATAACTTTCTTTGCCATGAACAGACCAAGTCCCGTACCATCCGGTCGCGCCTTCTTGGCATTGCCCGCACGGTAAAACTTATTGAACAAATGGTGCTGCTCGGCCTTTGGCACACCTAGCCCATCGTCCACAACTGTGAACTCAATAGTGTCTTTTTTGTCCGCCAAGTTAACTTTGATATGGCCACCAGCAGGAGTGTAGTAAATAGCATTGTCGGCGAAATTCATAATAACCTGGCGGATCTTCGTCTCGTCCAGCATGAGCATAGGGAACTCTTTGGGCTTGTCGTACTTGAGCTCAAGGTTGCGCCCCTTGGCGGTCTCGACCAATTGGCCGATTTCTTCTTCCACGACTTTAGCAAGATCGGTTGGCTTGGACTCGATAATGAATTTGCCCGTCTTTAGGCGTGATACGTTGAGCAGGTCAGCGATTAAATAAACCATGCGTTGGCTGCTGACAAACGCTTGGTCAAGCAACTTCTTCTGCATAGTCGATATTTTGCCAGCATCGCCTTCGAGCACCATGCTGACATACCCCTTCATGCTAGTCAGTGGCGTACGCAACTGGTGGGATGCCATGCTAATGAACTCGTCCTTAGCTTCGTCTAGGTCTATCAGTTTTTGGTTGGTCTTGCGCAACTCTGCCGTGGCTTTATCTACCTTCTGTTGCAACGTAATGTTGAACTTCTCAATCTCTTCAAAACGCAACGCGTTCTGAATTGCGACCGCTAACTCGTTAGTAATGATAGATAGGAGCTTTATATCTTGGCTACCATATATTTCACCGCTCAACTTTTCGCCCAAGAATATATAACCAACGATTTGAGTATGCGTTTTTAACCTCAGAACTACTGATATGTTCTCGTTCGAAAAGCTTCTATGCAGACTATTGCCCACTGGCAATTCTTCAGTAATCAACATATCATCATGATCATCACTTATATGTTCTATAAGATTTATCCCGCCTATTCTGGCGCCGTTCTCGTCAGGCAAATCTAGACTTGGTTTGCCGTCTCTTAACAAGACAAACTCAATGAATGAACTATTCATCGCATCTGTGAGTATTTTTCGAGTGCTCGCAAGTATTTTTCTCAAATCTATCTCTGCGACTAAGGTATTCCCCAAACTGTCTAAAACTTCTTGGGTGTCATAAGCATTTTTGTAAAAAAGCTTGCCAGTAAACTTATTGAAAAATCTCTTCAAACTCTGGAAGCTAATCGCTAGAACACCTGCAAGAAGTATAGATATGGCACTTCTTATGTTCTCTTGACTTTCACCTCTAAAAACATAGTTTGCTATACCTATGGTTGATAAGCTAAATAAACCGACTATTGTTCCAATGCTCAAAACATACGCGACTGATCTGGTAATGGCTGACTTTATATCGAATAGTTTTTTCTTAACTATCGCGTAGGCTATAAGCCCAGAAAAAATGATCGAATATAGAGGACTAATACTAACCATTTTGTTGTTTTTGAACACAATAGGAACGATAAAATTTCCTATAGGGACTAGCGTGAACAATAGGATTGATCCAGCCAAGAAATACTGAAGCTGGACCTTTTTTACACCTTTCGATCTCTTATAACGAAGGATCAAAATAATCAGTCCACCCACAGCGAACAACAAAGCGTGAGGTAAAAAGAACGCCATACCTGGTCCGGGAACGGGAGCACCTTCCTTAAAATCAACAAATAAAAATGGTGAAACCGTTAACAACGCCGTTACTACCGCAAATACTGCGGCAATCTTGTACCTTTTTTGTTTAAATAAGCTGTTTTTATAGTCGGGGAATACTGAGGCCAGAAAGAAGAAAAAGGTATTTTGGATAACAACAAAGAGCATAACAAATCTAATGCGCTGCAAAGTTTGCATATCACTTGAGGTATGCAATGAAAAATAGTTGGCGATTGACCAACCGACAAGACCAACAGCTAGCCCAATAAACAATTTATTAGTTAGGCTACGGCTGTTTTTTACTGATACCGTTAATACAATTAACGACGTTGTAACAGCCCCAATTACTAGCGATGCAATCTCAAGCATTTATTTTCTTTGTATCATCATTATTTTATTCACTACCACGTTTCATTAACTCTTGCATTATTTTACTCCTATTCTCAGCCGTATCTTCTTTATTCGGAGCTATGTCCATAATTTCATTGAACTTCAAGTGTCTGCGCATGCTTGGCATTTCTTCACCTAAAGCAATTCGTTTTACTATGTATGCCGCAAGACCACATACAATGCTTACAGTTCCGTACAGGTGAGGACGAGAAACCAAAGATTTCCCTATGTTAGAAAGTGAAAGCAAGTTTCTATATGAAACCGTTTCTGGGCCGACAATTGCCATAGCGTACCTAGCCTTGTCTTCTTCGGTCATACGTTTATTTAATAAATCGTCTGTCACAGACCCCAGTAACCCATGAAAAATATCCGCATCTGGATCTAGATCAAACCTTTCAACATCTACTAAAATACTATCTTCCAAACTTGTCAGCATAATAACTGGGATCTGTGCCTTCTTCGCAGCTAACCTAATGCGAACCTTCATGGAAAAATCATCTACAACATCAAAAACAGCATTTAACTTATTTGTGCCATTAATAAAGTCATCTAGGTTTTCTTCCGTTAACCCTTGATCAAAGACATCAACAATTGCATATGGATTAATCTCGTAAATTTCTCTGACGGTCACTACAGTTTTGGGCTCGTTTACACTAGATAGCCCAACCCTGACCCTGTTTAAGTTTGTTGTTTCGAAAATATCTGTATCGGCGATTTTTATAATACTTGAGGCGCCACTATAGACTAAGGATAACGCAATCCCGTTACCGAAGGATAAGCCTGCCACACCACAAGTAAATTTACTTAGCACCTCTTGTTCCTCACGAGTTATGAGATTGTTGGTGCGATTAGTTCTTAACGTATGCAGATCCTTCTGACCAATTAAGTGCACTAGCAAACCCGACCAAGGATAATAAACATAATCTCCCTTTAACTCAGCATTTGCCTGCATATACTCTTTTAGGAAATTCTCTAATTTTCCTTGATATTCATCTTTACCTATTAAGTGTGCATTGTCGATTTCAAATAATTCAGTTAGCTGGGACTCGAAAATATCTTTGAATTTCCAGACTTTTCCTTGTTTGAGTTTCTCTAAATCTTCCTCCGTGTATTCATTTTCGTGCAGAATGATTGGTTTATCCATAAAGCTCCTGATACCCTAGATTACTTTTTTGATTTACTTTCTTTGATTACCCACTTTTGCTTTGTTCCCACTTTAAAATATTCGGCGTCCTCATATGGCCATAGATACGTGATGGGCATTGCATCATCACCTATTGTCTTAAATACTTCTCGGTATTCAGAGCTTTCTTTTATGAGTTGCTCGTGCATGAGCTTTTTTATGGCGCTTGCCAGCTGTTCCGTTTGCTCTACCCCGTGCTTCATTTCAACATGGATGTGCAATAACTGGCGTCCATTTTCACCATAATCGACCAGCATCGTAAACTTTCCTGTCGTGACAGCCGTAAGCTCATCGTACTGCAGTGCCCGGCGAATAGTGTCAGGGTAGATCAAGAATGCGTAGTAACTAACACTGAAGTCATTTCTTTCATATATATAAAGATAGGGCAGATTCCATACCGTATCCTGGATTTTGTGTTTCTCAATTTGCTTATCGAGATCCATACCCACCGACCGCAACCTGTCTTTTAACGCATTTCGTGTAAGGACGCCTCCGTAGTCTTTAAGGTCATACCTCACCAGAGGAATGCCACTGTATGCGGTACACAACAGGTTATTGTCGACTTCTTCAAAGTAGAACAGTTCGGGGTTGTACTGGGTGAAGGTGGGCTGCCGAACGTCTTCGGGGAAAACCCCGCCGAGAGTGCCCTTCTCGACCAATTCACGTCGAATCATAACTGTTTCAGGCGTTTCATGGGACATTGTCCCAAGGTCAACCGTTCCGTAATGGTTCAGTGTTGCGCTCAATCTATCTTTGGTCCCCGTTGTGTTCAGTACATAATCTCTGAACTTCTCGGTAAACGCTTCTGCAGAGAACACAAACCCTAACTTGTATTGGTCCCAGTCTATGCCCTCTCTTTTTCCGTCATCTAAAATATCTTTAAGAAATGGAGCATACGCACCTATAATAATTTGGTCATAGTTACTGCCAAGTTGTTTAACCGCGTTTATAACTTCTTGTTTGTGTATACCTGGCGTAATAATGCTTAGGTCGTACCCGCCGTGATCGGCGATAATCTTAAGAGCTTCATAGGTGAACAACCCACCGATCCAAGCCCCCATAGGAAAGGCCACGATATATAAAGTACTCTTGTCTTGAATTTGGAAATTTGTTCGTAGATACGCTTCGGCAGTCATGGCGTATTGCCAGTCTTGAGATGTTTCGCGCGGGAAATAGTAAGGCTGCCCCGTGCTGCCAGAAGTAGTTGAGATCACCCATTGCCCATGAGGAAAATCCCCGTCCCAACACAACTTATCTTTTGGATATTTACGCAAGTAGTTGTCCTTGTCGATTGGCGGTATTTTATTAAAGTCTTTGATTGATTTAACTGTCGAAGGATCGAAATTATTAGCCGCCAAAAAGTCTCGATATGCGGGTACACGATGAGACATGGCACGGAATAAACTCAGCGCGCGCCTCTCCCCTCGTTTTACCCAAACTTCTTCAGGCAACGTTTGAAGCTGATGGGTCAACTTCTCTGCATTTCGATAGCCACGTGGCAACAATAATCTAGACATACACTTTGGTTATACTTCCTTCAAATTGTAGCACGCAATCTGGAGAGTACGTGCAGCGAACTTGTCAATCTTGTTTTATTGTTATACTATTTCCTTATCTTTATTAACACCAAACAAAAATGAAATTTATTGCCCAAAGATTAAAGTACTTCGATAGTAGTGATTTCCGAGAAGTCTTTGATCAAAAAACTAAGCTACCCCACCCTATTGACCTGAGTGTTGGCGAGCCAGAAGAGTCGACAACTGACTATATTAAAGAAGCTGGCATTCACGCTATTCGTGAGAATAAAACCAAATATACGCCAGCCAACGGTATACCTGAGTTACGAGCTGCTATCGCCAAAAAATTACGCGAGGAGAACTCGTTGGCAACTGCCAGCGAAGAGAACGTAACTGTTGTGCCTGGCCTCACAACAGGTCAGTTGTTGATATACATGGCTATTTTAGACCCAGGAGACGAGATCTTGGTTATGGACCCTTATTATCCTCCATACAACTACCTGGCAAGTTCTATTGGCGCTCGCGTGACGCTTATCCCAGTCCTCCCTGACTTCCAACCCAATCTTTTATTAATTGAAGCAGCTATCACCAGCCGAACAAAGGCAATCGTTATAAACTCCCCCAACAACCCAACTGGAGCTGTATACTCTGAAGTTACACTCCATAAAATTGCCCAAATAGCTGAGAAGCATAATCTACTCGTTATTTCAGATGAAATATACGAACATTTCGTCTATGAGGGTAAGCACTTCAGCATCGGGAG
This sequence comes from bacterium, assembly GCA_900299395.1. GTDB lineage: Bacteria > Patescibacteriota > Saccharimonadia > Saccharimonadales > OMJO01 > OMJO01. Next base: position 16,899 of record OMJO01000014.1, on the reverse strand, counting down.
TATCTACCCCAATACTTTGACTTTAAATGGGTTTAGTAAAGAGTTCGCCATGACAGGTTGGCGCATAGGCTATATCGCCGGCCCACAAGAAATTATCAATGCAATCAACGAGCTACAGCAATATATGGTGTTCGCTTCATCTTCGATTGCGCAGTACGCGGCACTTGCCGCTCTGACGAAACGGCCCGATACCAACGGACGATACGCAAAAAAACGTGACCTAGTAAAAGAAAGTTTGAAGAAAATGGGTTATGACATTCATGGTATGCATGGAGCGTTTTATAGTTTTTTCAAAGCGCCAGGAGATCTGACCGATACGGACTTTGTCGAAAAACTCGCCGAGCACAACCTCATCCTGGTACCCGGACGAGCGTTCTCACAATTGCGAGGATTTGTAAGGTTATCCTACGGGGCCCCTCAAGATCTACTTACAGAGGGTTTGCGCGTCCTTTCCGAGGTTACAGCAGAACTACGTAAAAAAGACTAGCATTTGCATAATCTGAAAAAGGTCGTAGGATAAAAATATGACTCACAAGATTGCAATCATTGATATCGTCGAGGATGAACAGTCGATCTCGCAGATGTACAAACTCAAATTTGAGTCTGAGGGGTACGAGGTCTTTACTGCCGAGAACGGGGCAAAAGGTCTTGAGCTGGTCAAAAACCACCGACCCGACGTCGTTTTATTAGACCTGATGATGCCAGAGATGACCGGCGATGAGATGCTCAAACAATTAAGGGCTACTGATTGGGGCAATGATGTCCGAGTTATAATTTTGACGAATGTAAGCCAAGAAGAAGCACTCAAGAAAGTGCAAGCACTTCAGGTCAGTGACTTTATCATCAAAGCCCAATCTACACCGCACCAGGTGCTCGAAACAGTTAAAAAGGTTCTGGCGCACTAGCTTTTATTTGTGCATACCGTTGTGTCTGACGTAACATAGTTATATATGGCAAAAATCGCAATCATCGAAGACGACATGGCTATTAGCCAAATGTACCGTATCAAGTTTGAGATGGAGAATTATCAGGTAGAAACTGCCGAGAACGGTAAGGTGGGCCTGACACTAGTGGAGAAAATGAAACCGGATATCATTTTACTTGATTTGATGATGCCTGAGATGACCGGTGACCAGATGCTGGCCGAGCTTCGCAAGAAAGATTGGGGCAAGGACGTTAAAGTTATAATCTTAACTAATAAAGGTGAGCAGGAAGCGCCAGAGATTCTCAAAAGTCTGGGAGTACGTCGCTACATCGTCAAGGCCGAGATGACCCCGAGACAAGTTGCAGAAATGGTGAAAACTGAACTGGCCGGATAGATAGGACTAGTATGAGCAAAAAAATCGCAATCATCGAAGACGAACCAAGTATCAGTGAACTGTACCGTATCAAATTAGAGCACGAAGGCTATGAAGTAGGCACCGCCGCTAACGGCAAGCAAGGCCTTGTTTTAATAGAAAAAATGAAGCCAGATCTGGTACTGCTTGACCTATTGATGCCCGAAATGTCTGGTGAGCAGATGCTCGCCGAGCTTCGCAAGAAAGATTGGGGCAAAAGTATGAAAGTAATTATCTTGACAAATGTTAGCCGTCAGGAAGCTCCCGAGTCGCTGATTGAGCTAGAGATTAGTCGCTACGTCGTTAAAGCAGAAATGACCGGTGGCCAAGTCGCCGAGATTATCAAAGAAGTTATCGGCTCATAAACTGCTACAATAACAGCTATGAAGATAGCGATTTTGGGATTTGCCCGTGATGGTAAGGCTGCATACGAGTACTGGAATCACAGCGGCAACGAGATAACCATTTGCGATCAAGACACGAGCGTACAAGCTCCATCAGGAGTTACGACGCAGCTAGGACCCAATTATCTACAAAATTTGGCACAATATGACTTGATTGTACGAACTGCGGGACTACCTCCCCGGTTGATTGCCGAGGCTAACCCTGACACACCAGAGATTCTTCATAAAGTTACTGGCGTCGTCGATGAGTTTTTCCGGGTTTCTCCCTCGCAAAACATCATTGGCGTAACTGGCACCAAGGGGAAAGGCACAACCAGCACCCTCATAACCAAAATCCTTGAAGCAGCTGGGTACCGCGTGCATCTCGGCGGGAACATAGGCGTACCTGCTATCGAACTTTTACGAGAAAAGATCGAGCCAACCGACTGGGTAGTACTTGAACAGTCAAGCTTCCAGCTCATAGACCAAAAGCATTCCCCCACCATTGGCGTCTGCTTGATGGTTGTGCCTGAGCACCTAAACTGGCATCTTGATATGGAAGAGTACGTAACCGCGAAGCAACAGCTGTTTGCGCATCAGACAGCCGTAGATAAAGCCATCTTCTTTGCTGACAACGAAAATTCCGAAAAGATCGCCAGTGTTAGTCTCGGCCAAAAGATACCATATTTCCGTGAGCCAGGCGCTATTGTCCAGAACGGACAGATTATGATCGAGGGTCAAGCTATCTGCGGTGTCGATGAGCTGAAATTACTTGGAAAACACAATTGGCAAAATGTCTGCGCCGCCGTAACGGCCGTCTGGCAAGTGAGTAAAGACCTGCCTGCTATGAAATCCGTTCTCACGAGCTTTACTGGGCTAGAGCATCGGCTCGAATTCGTACGCGAAGTAAACAATGTACGTTACTATGATGACTCCTTTGGCACAACCCCCGAAACAGCAATGGTTGCTATTCAGGCTTTCTCGCAGCCAAAAGTTGTTATTCTTGGCGGATCAGACAAAGGTTCATTATATGATGAACTCGCACAAACCGTTAAGGCAAACGATGTGCGTCATGTTGTCGCGATCGGTAAAACAGCCCCTGCAATAACTGCCGCATTACATAAGACGGGATTCACTCGTATTACTGACGGTGGCAAAACAATGCACGAAATAGTTGATAACGCAGCCCAGTTGGCTCAACCGGGAGACGTCGTATTACTGTCTACTGGCTGTGCTAGTTTTGGTTTGTTCAAAGATTACAAAGACCGCGGTGACCAATTCAAGGCTACGGTTGCTTCGCTGTAGACAATAGTCGTTTCACCTGCTCCACAATAGCTGCTTCTGGCTGTATTACTTCTGCACGACCGTCTGCAATCTGACGTATTGTTTCTTCAATCCAGTGGTAGTGTGTGCAGCCTAGTACGATGACATCGGCTTTTTTCTCACACACCGTATCGATCGTTTCTGCAATTTTGTGGTGATTTACCATGTTGTTTTCGATCATGGCAGACCATTCACTGCAATCTGGCTCTAAGACTTCTACATCTTTGGCAAATGTTTCCTTCAGCTCAGCATAACGTTGGCTGGCAAGTGTTGTTGGGGTGGCACATACTGCAATAACACCCGTCTTGGTACGTTCCGCAGCCGGCTTTACCATTGGCTCAATGCCAACAAGAGGCACGGATACCTTGGCGCGCAGTTCACTAATCAGTGTGGTCGTAACGGTGTTACAGGCTATGACGATTAATTCACAGCCTTGCTGCACTAAGTCTTCCAAAATAGGTACCACATAACCCAGTAGCTCTTCAGGTGCCTTGGTGCCATATGGCAAATGTTTTCGATCATCTACAAAAACGATTTCGTCATCTGGCAACGCGGCCTCTAAGGCGCGTGCCACAGAGAGCCCGCCAATACCAGAGTCAAATACGCCTATTTTCATGCCGCCTCCACTCGCCGACGCGCCGACTGTATAACATTTTCGAAGAGCGCACTCACGGTCAGCGGGCCCACACCACCTTTTTCGGGTGTGATAGTAATATTTGGCAAGTTGCGGACATCAGCGGCGACATCACCTGCCAACCCGTTCTTGTCGGTGGCAACCCCTGCGTCAACAATGACGGCCTCCGGCTTGACCATGGTGTTGTCAATCAGCCCTGGAACCCCAGTAGCGCACACCAGTATGTCCGCAGTTCTGGTAACTTCCGCCAGGTTTTCGGTGCGCTTATCGGCAACTACAACGTTATAACCTGATTGCTGCCATATCTTTGCCAGTGGGCGACCGACTAAACGGCCATGCCCTACTATGACCAATTGCTTGCCTTGCAAATCAACGTTGTAGCCAGCCAACAGCCAATTGATAGCCAACGGTGTAGCTGGGTCAAAAGTAGTGTGCTCGGACAAGCCATCAACATCTTTGTCGGCTGAGACAGCATTCAGGATATCGTTTGTTTCTGAGGGATCTGGCAACGGTATTTGTACGATCACCCCGTGTACCGTAACATCTTCGTTGATCTGCTCAATTGTTGCCTTGGCGTCTACTTGTTTTATGGTGCGAACTTCTACATCAACGCCAATGTCGTTACCATAGTTTGTCTTGAGACGCATGTAGCTATCCACCACAGGATCTGGGTTGGTCCGAATTATCACTAATTTGGGCGCAATGTCATGCGCCTGACGCAAACCACGAACGGCTTTTGCTTGTCGTTCCTTGATATAGCCAGCCAGATCGGCGCCATTCAGTAATTTCATCAGCTAATAATACCACTTCTACCAGAGGTAACGAAGTTAGCTTTGGCCTTGGGCGTACGCAGGAGTCATGTCTTTCATTAAGCACCCCGTTGGTTCTTGCTTTGTGGTGTCATATAGTTCAAGCCCGGTCGTCTTCTCCCAACTGTCCTGCATATCGCGAAGCTGTTTGAGCTGTGCTTCTTTGACTGCAGGCGCAAGCAACGTACTTGGGCAGACATGAATGCCATCCTGTCCGTTCTTATTCTTATTTACCTGAAATTCGAAGCGGAGCAAGCCATTATTCTGACGAGCAGGCGCCCCAATTACATCCCCTACTTTTACTTTGTCGCCCTTCTGAACCTTCAAATCCGTCACATGGTCATATCCGATAATCCAGTTGGATTGTTTCGTTCGTGCCATATTGACCTCCTTATCATTAATGACAAGAAAAGTGTACGACCTTTTTTATAATTGCTCTGTTAGATATTTCACTTTTTTAATTTTTTGTTTAAAAGTGGAAGTAGCCGATAATTGGTGCTTAATTTTTGTTTGTGTTTGGACAAAAATTTCCAATATAGGTATGTCCATTTTGTTGTTGCCAGCTCTTCTGCTGTCCACCATTTCCCCATTTTTTGTAGGTAATTTGCTCCGGATATGTACGGCTTGGTCGCAAACCCCTTATTATCGATTCCCCCATCGGCATATTGGCTCATTCCAATAACATTAGGCACCATTACCCATTCGTAGGCATCGACATACATCGACATAAACCACTCGTATACATCACGAGGGTTGTATTCGGACAAGAGCATGTAGTTACCGAGCACCATTAGTCGCTCGATATGGTGCGAGTAGCCATAGTCGTTTAAGCGGGCGATAACGTGCTTGAGCGGTATTTCGTTAAACTTATCGCTATCCAGCGTCCACCATTCTTTTTGCAGGCCTAGCTTATTGTTAAAATAGTTACTTTCTTTCCAGCTCGATGGATAGTAATGATACAAGCCAAACATAAATTCACGCCAGCCTATAATTTGGCGAATAAAACCTTCTTTTGAGTCAAGCTCAACATCTGCCCGAAGAGCTGTTTTAATAACTTCCGAAGGATGCAACAAGCCAATATTGAGTAGCGGGGAAAGAGCCGAGTGAAACAAAAATACCTCGTCTTTCTGCATGGCGTCTTCGTAATGACCAAAGTTTGCAAAACGACTTTTGATAAAATCCTCCAGCCATTGCGTGGCTTGGTCGTGGTTGACTGGCAGCCAGTTAATGTCGTTGTTGCCTGGGTTATCCCTAAAGTATGTCTCTAATAGCTTGAGTACTTCTGGTCTGTGCTTTGATGGCTTTGGCACGGCGATGCTTGGTATCACCATAGATTTTGGCAACGGTTTGCGGTTTTCTGCATCGTAGTTCCACTGGCCGCCTAGAGGTTTGCCGTTGTGCATTAAAATATCAAGACGCTGCCGTTGCCAGCGATAAAATGTTTCCATTTTTAATTGCTTTTGTTGTTTCGCCCAATCTTCAAAGTCGACTGATCTCGTTAAGAACAGGGTATTTTCGGTGGTCTGTAGCAAGATTTTATTTTGCTTTGCCCATTTTTCTAGCTGATTTTGAGGATTTTTGTCTGATTGCCGCATTACGAGCAATTCGGATATTTGATGTTGTCTGCAAACGGTTAAAAGTTCTTGGTACCAATTTTCGGACGATTCATCTAATTTACGATATATGACGGTTCGGCCTTGTTTTTTTAACGCATCAGCGAATTCGCGCATGGCAGTTAAAACAAATGTTATTTTTTGTTTATGATATTTGTATTTGCTGCATGCCGATTTTGCCTCGATGAGTATTACCGGTGCGGCTTTGTCGGCTTCAAGCGCCGAATTATATTTGATACTTAATTGGTTGCCCCAAATTAGTACTGCGTTTTTATCTTTCATTGTTTGGCTCGCTCCAAGCAAATTGCTATAACGTCGATGATGAGATTGTCGTCTAGAGGCAAGTCATTGGTGAACTGAATTGTTCCTTTTTTTGTAGTATATTTTTTAAGTTTACTTTGAAGTTTTGCGATAGGTTCTGCACCAGGAAATAAGCTCATGTGATCTTTAAAGCCTGCGATTCCTAAAAGGTAACGATTATTATAATAAAAGCACGGCATTCCATAGCTCATGCGTGTAATTGCTTCAGGGACTGCTTCTAGTATAATTTTTTCAATTTTTTTGAGAGATTTTTTTTGGCTCAAAGGTAAATTTGAATAATATTTTTCGACTTCATTCACAACGCTATGATAGCAAAATATGTTTGCTTTTGTTGCCCGCTTCTAACAAAGTTCACTCGTTATTTCACCGCTATGCCAAGTTGCTGCAATGCAGCAATCAACTGCCCGTACGATTTAAATAAAATTGGCGTATAGCCGCACTCTTTGGCTGTGCTAAGACTCTTTTCGGAGTCGTCTATAAACACAAGTTCGTCCATGGTAACGCCCAAATCTTTAATAAATGTATTAAAGGCTTCGGGCTCTGGCTTTACAAAACCAGTGCTTGCCGAAACGTGCAATACATCAAAATGTTGCTCAAGGTGAAGTGACATCATTTTGGCTTCTTCATCTAGGGTGTTATTACTTAATAGGCCGACTTTATAACCACTTTTTCTAAGCGTATCCACCAGCTCAAGCATATTGCTGTTGAGCGATTGATTATATACTTGATTGTGTAGCGCCATGACTTCTTGAAATTTATCGGATTTATTCAGGTCAGACAGTACCAGCTTCCATAATTCGGGCCATGATATTTCTCCGCGGTTAACCGCTTTATTATGCCTGTAATAAGCTTGATAAAATTGTTCGTCTGTGACGCCTAAGATATTGGTGATACCGGCGCCAAATATTGCGCCAGGATTACCTTTGATAACGCCACCGTAATCAAAACCAATCGCTTTAATTGCCATAGATATATAGTAGCAAACGCGGCACTTTACTTAGATTACAGAAATGAGACTAAGATATTTATTGCTGACTTATTTGATTGCAAAGTTTAAGGTTCATATCGTCTACACTACTATTTTCTGGTCGTACTTGATCATCTGTCGTTGTAATATCTTGGATACCGCACGCCTTTTGCCATGCTGGATTGACCCTGTTATTTAAAGTGATATTGATACTTGTCTCTACCCATTGACCCGATTTGTTTTTATAAACGAGCTTATCGATTTCACCGCAATCAGTAATTATTGCCCGATTGAGCTGCTTGTTTATCTAAAGTTCTAAAGCGTTCATCATACAAAAAGCCCACCGCTAAGGTGGACTCTTTGTATGGAGGGCCATCGTGATTGCTATTGCAACTAAAATCTTCAAATCGACCTACATTGCTGATATAGTAAAAATGTGATGAAAAAGCTTACGGTTTTGATTGTTCCTGCGATCCTACTAACACTACTCTCTGGCTTATTGTTTCAGAAGCAAACCAAGCATACACTTACGAATCTAGGACCTTTGGATGACCCAATCTGTATCGAGACTGTTGTAACAGACAGAGGCTTTCCTATTGCATGGCAAAAAGGTGTAGTCAGTTGCAGTGAAAATGATGCCCATAGTGATGTTGGAGTCTTTAATAAGGGTAATCTAGATTTCCTCGCATTCGCTACCGATACCATGGTTTATTTGGCATTACTATTCTTGTTACTAAAAGTAGTTCCACGAAAAAACAAAAAGCACTTTTGAAAGTGCTTATGCTTGGAGGGCCATCGTAGACGCTATCGCAACTACACTGGCAAAAAACTCATCCTTTTCAATTCTTTGCTAATCTATATTTTAAGAAAGTCCCGATTATAGATAATATTGCAGCAGATATTATGAGCGGCAATATGCCCGCAACTGTTTTATGCTGTAGGGTTCCAACCAATACTGCAATTAGCGCCCATAAGATTGTAAGGGTATACAAAACACTTGCCTTAAAATATCTAATTGCCAACATAGAAGCTGCAGTAGCTAAAAGTAGTACCACGACTTGCCAGAATATACCGCTAGTACCCACATCAGAGAATCCAGAGAATTTAACAGCCGATGCAATGTTGGCAAAGATGGCCACAGTAGTCCAGCCCGTATACAGACTGAACGTTCCGTATGTACCTATTTGCTCAACCCAGGTAAATTTAGTTTTGCTCCGTGTTTGGAGTATTTCAGAGTAAATTTTGAAAAGACAGAATCCCATTAACAGAAATATTCCTATTGTAACTAAGAGCCAGTTATGGCTGGCAGCATAAAGCCAGGCACTAAAGCCGGCAAATACTACGACCGAATATGGCGCTATGTCTTCATAAAGTTTGGATGTCTTTTTTTGCGGTCGTAATTGGTAAAAGGCATAAATCAGAGAACCGATTGTTATTGCACCCCAAATGGTAAATGCATAGCCTGCAGGAGTGATAATAGGATCGCTTGCTTGATCCATCAGTTTAGATGAACTTCCAAAACTTGTGCTGGCGATCACAGGTTGCAATACGGCGGTTGTAAGAACGCCAAGCTTCAAAAGTAACGACGTTTTCATACTTTAATATTAACAAAAAACTCCTCAAAACAGAGGAGTTTAAGCATAACCGGATTGGAGGGCCATCGGGGACTCGAACCCCGGACACCCTGCTTAAGAGGCAGGTGCTCTAACCAGCTGAGCTAATGGCCCGTTTGAAGTACAGGGGTCATTCTATAACTTTTGCTCGATTTTTACAAGCAAGTTTGACAACAGCATATAAACGCAGGAAAATAGTTTTAATACACAAAACGGTTATGTTCTATAGCCACAAAAAAACCTAGGATCAAATATGAAAACAAAATCTAAGCAAAAAAGTAAAAAGGTAAGCTTTGGGAAACGATCGTTTTCGCCAAGGCTTTTTATTTTCCTTATGCTATTCGCAGGACTCGGCGCCTTTTTATTGATCAAAAGTTTTGCTGCGACGGATTCCCTACTCTTAGCGAAACACCTCGTTACCGGAAGTTCGGTGAACTCGAGCGTTATTAAGGACGATACAGGAAGCGGTAAAAAGGACACTGACGTTGTGCAGATTGCGAACCCGGCCGGGACCACAAATGGTAAGGCAGTACTACGGGATCCATCCATACTGCTTGACTCGGGACAATACCGGGCGTGTCTTTCTATGCTAGCTGTTACTGGCACCATTAACGTCACCCTAGATATCACGGATGCGACCGCCGGCGCGCCAGGTACAACCGTTGGTACAGTATCAGGAACGATTCCTAAAGGCACCAGCTACACAAGCAACCTGTGTGTCAACTTTACGTACGCCACGGGATCCCGAATCTCCGGGGCAATTGTCTCAAACAAAACTGACGGTGGCACCATGCGTGTTGGCGCCGTGGTTATCAATCGAACTGGTGGAGGCGGATCGTGCGTAACAAACGCTGGAACGAATCGATTTGCCGTCAATACAGCTAACGGCTTTGAGGACCTGCCGGCCGACAAGATTATCTACGAGGATACTGCCGTACCGAACAACCGTGTCTATGATGCCGGGAGCAGCGTGTGGCGCTATGATCAACTCAATGCAGATGGTAATGGCAGTCAACTTTACGCCATTAAACTATGGAAAGGTAGCGATGTGTGTTGGTCTGGGGGTCGTGTTCGTAGCATTACCGCTGACACCGCCAATAGTGACTGGCAAGCTTGGCATGACCTCAACGGCTTCCGTATTGGGGGCATGAAAAACTTCAAGTTTGAGGGTGTGTACGTCAGAAACTTCGGCGACCTTATCAACGTCAGCGACAACAACGGTACACTTTCTGACAATGTCAGCGTCAATGGTTCAATCTTGCGGCACAGTCACGATGACTGTATCCAGAACGATAAGTTTGCTGGCATGCTGGTCAAAGATTCTTTGCTTGATGGATGTTATTCAGGGCTAAGTGCTCGTATGAGTGATGCAGATGTGAAAGCCGGAACTATTAACGGAAGCGGTAAAACATTTAAGGTACAGGACTCCCTTATCTGGCTGCAGCCCATGAGCCCCGTGTTCAAGGGCACGAATCCAGGTAATGGTGCTTGGTTCAAATGGGAGAACGTCGCCGTATCTCGAGGAATGAAGTTATCGCTTAGTAACGTCACTCTCATGGCCAGACAGGATGCCAATCATCAATCGCTTGGCAATGAAGCGGGTTCGCTACTTTCAAGCTGTGACCGCCTCACGATCCTATGGACAGGTAGTGGCACCTTCCCTGGCAAATCCTCATGGCTGAGCAGTGGCTGCACAAATCTAACGATTCTTGAAGGCCAGGCAGCCAAGGATGAGTGGATTCGACGGGTTGATGCATGGTACAACGCCCACACCCAATTTAACGACCTCAAACAAGCTAACAGCGTCTACTTCTAACACAGCTGAGTAGTTACTGCTATGCCGCAACGATCAAGAGCATCTACCCCCAAACAATCGGCTAGTCGAAAACGTGTTTCAGGTGGTTTCTCTGCCAGGAAAATTCAGAAGCGCACGATTGTCTTCTTTGTCACGATTTTCGCCATAATTGGTAGCTATGTTGCATGGAAAAGTTACGCCGCGACCTCTCTCATTCTGACTTCCAATGAGTTCATTGGTTCACTTTCCGTCAATGCAAGTATGACCAAGGAGACCGTGTCCAGCAAAAGTAGCTCAAATGTAGTGCAGATTGCTAACCCGAGCGGCCAAACAAATGCGGCGGGCGTACTCGCGACTACTAGTACGACCCTTGATGCAGGCATCTACAATGCATGTGTTTCGGCTCGATCTACGACTCCATCGGTAAGTGGTAATGTATCTATACTCTCCTACTCTGGCGCTTCACTTGGCTCAGACCTAGGCACGGCAACCTACACACTTGCCACGGCAACAGCGTATACAAATACAGTATGTATCAGCTTCACCGCAGCGAGTAGTACGGCAATCGCAGCGAAGATTACCAACACTACAGACGGCGGGGTAATCCGCATAGGCAATGTTACCTTTACTAAAACGGGGAACGCTCCAACGACACTCTCGCCTGTTGGCGTAGGGGGTAGCTGGTCACTGAAGTGGAGCGACGAATTCACCGGCACAACGATCGATTCTACCAAATGGAACGTCCAAAACTACAGTAATTACGGTAAGGACAACTTCGAAGATCAATGTTACTTGAGTTCCAACGCCACGGTCGCTGGCGGTAACCTCAGCCTCACAGCAAAACGCCAGACCGTAACAGGATGCGATGTTAACCCCAATGGCGGCAGTACTTATTACTGGACGTCAGGCATGCTGACGACACGAAAGCAGGGCGGCACAAAGAAATACGACTTCGTGCAAGGATATATAGAGGCCCGCATAAAGGCACCACGAGGCAACCCATATTGGCCGGCTTTTTGGCTGGTGAGTAATGGTGAAGATGGTCAACCTGGCTGGCCTGCCTATGGGGAATTCGATATTACTGAAATGTACGGCGGCGTACCTGATGCGACATTTGGCACACTACACTACGCTTCGCCATCACGGGTACAAACTTCGCCTGATTCTTACAATATTGCCACCAAAACACCAAACGGCTCTTTGGGTACACGTGTCCCACCCCTTGTAACTGGTGCCACCAATGATTGGCACGTATACGGTTTTAAATGGGGAGCAAATCGTCTTACATGGTACGTTGACGGTAAACCATTTCAGTATTTTGACGGGGCCAGTAACTCCCTATACACGGTAAACTCCAGCGGAACTGCAACCAAGCAACAAAGTTTTGCCGCACCTTCAACCAACTTCTGGATTGTCCCCCATTCTATCGACCTGAACCTAGCGGTTGGTGGGGATGGACCTGCATATTATGGCTACACAGGCTACGACACAAGTAGTGGGTATGTTAACGGGAACCTAGCTGCTGATACCCCTGGCAGTATGCAAGTAGACTACGTTCGAGTTTGGCAATAACGTTATATTTTCTTACGCCACAATTGAAACGTATAGGTAATGCCATTTTCGGTAACGGGTTGTGATTCATCTTGTAGTTCGAATTTTTCATTAAATTCTGGGAAAAACTTGGTGCAGTGAAAATCGCCCTCCAGCTGCGTGAGATACAGCTCGTCGGCCAGGTCTAAAACAGACGCAAAAAGTGCCGCACCGCCACCCACCCAAATATCTTCCTTGGCATTTTGAAGGTACGCACGGGCATCAGTAACTCGCTCAAAACCTGGGCGCAATGGCTCGGGATTGGTTGTAGCAACTAGATTGCGACGGTCAGGTAGTGGTAGCTTTTGCTCAACATACCAGCCATATCCCATCATCACATTTCCATGGAGAGTTCTCTGACGAAACTGTGCAACATCCGTGGGAATCTTCCCTTGCCACGGGATTCCATGATCATTAGCAATGCCCCGATTTTCATCTAACGCAGCGATACATTTGATCATACTAACCGTTGAGTTTTTTGAGTTCTACGTAGCGGAAGGCTGGTGCAACCGAGTACAACATACTAAGTGCAAGTGAGAGAATGCCACCAAAGATAGGCACGGCGCCGGTTAAGCCGATAAGAAACGTTACACCAATAACCGACCACACCGACATGGCGTGCGGTTTGGATATTTCTGCGCTGTACCGCATTGCATCACCAATACTGAGATCTTTATCTATCATGGCATACGGCGCGAGGTAGTAACGACGGATAACAATAATCCCAGGAATAATAAAATAGATAAGCCCAAACGCGATAAGCAGTGCATACAATACGCTGAATAAAAATAGTCGGAGGGCATACTTCTTTGCCATATTCCATAACACACCAAGCTGTACGTCCTTGCTAGTAACTGCCTTGAATTCAAGAGATGTAACCATTGCTTGGTATAGGGCACCGAGCACAACTCCAACTACCACAAAAACAGACCCTAAACCTACCAGTGCAGCGATAGCATTTGGCGGGAAATTTACGAAAGGATTGGTACCATTAAAGATTCCTTCACGCCGCTCCATGCGGCCAAGCCGACGCATACTTACCAACGTAAAGAACAAGGGGATAATGTACAGGATTAGAAAAACATTGAGGTTTTTCAGTACTGCTTCCTTACTTTTGGTAAAGAGCGCAAACGCGCTTGTTGGTTCACTGTGTTTTGCTTTGCTCATAATCTAGCCTCTTTTATATCCGTTATTATGCCCCGTTTACGGCGCAATAACAACTTACAAGTTTTATTGACGAAGAAGGGGTCGAATGTGATTCAGCACATAGAATGATCCAGTCACAAGCAGTAATTTCTCGGGCCGGGCAAGCAACTGCTCAAAGGCACGCTCTGGATCATCTACTGCTACAGCGTCTCTATAATTTTTTTGTTGGCATAGCTGCACCATTTCGTGTGGGTCAATAGGGCGCCGATATTCATCTTGGCCCAGGTTAAATGTGGTAAATGTGATGTGCTGCGCTTCACCTATAAGTAACCCTAGGCTATTTTCTAACGATGCTCCTTTGTTGTGACCAAAACTTGCAAGCACCGCCATTGGTTCGGACGGAAACTTTTGCCGAATACTCTCCAGCAGTGTTCGTATTTTTTGCTCGTTATGCGAGCCGTCTATAATGATGGTCTTGCCAGCGTGATGAAAGATCTCCATGCGGGCAGGAACAAGAGTTTTAGCTGCCTCGTAAGCAATTGGTTCGGGCAATGAATGACCACCATCACGCCGAACAACAAAATCGGCAACCTGGGTAGCAAGATACCAGTTACGTTGCTGGAAGAGAGGGAGTTCTGCCGGCACAGCTGCTTTAGGTGCGTCAATTTCATGAAGTGTTGCCTGCTTTTTTTCACATGCTTCACGAAAGACTTGCATGATTACCCTATCCTGCTGGTAAGAAAAAACCGTGTTCCGTTCGTGGATAATGCCCGCCTTTTGGGAAGCAATTTCCTCGATGGTGTGACCGAGAATTGGCACATGATCCAACCCGATGTCCGTGAGCACACAGACTTTGTCCGCTCGTCCCGCAACATTTGTTCCATCGAGCAAGCCGCCAAGGCCCGTCTCGATAACCGCGTAGTCGACGTTCTCTTTGGCAAATATCCAGTAAACGTAGGCTATCAGAACTTCGAAGTACGTTGGCTGCTCATCAAAGGCTTCAATGAGTTCGAGGAATTCGCTCAGAGTTTCACAAAAACGCCGCTCTTCAAACGGCACTCCGTTGATTTGCACTCGCTCATTTACTTCGTCAATGTGCGGAGAAACGGTTAAGCCAACCGTATAACCCGCTCCACGTAGCATCGCTGCGACGTAGTAACACGTGGACGTTTTCCCCGAGGTTCCAGCAACATGAATAATCTTGAGTTGATCCTGAGGATTGCCCAAAAAATCCATGAGCTTCTCCATACGGTCGAGAGTGTAGCGACGATCGCCCTTCTCTTTCGGCACGTACTCTAAGAGACGCTTATTTGCTTCAGCAAAGGTGTGTATATCTGACATAGTCGCTATTGTACGGTGAGGTTAGATGTTTAGCCAACTCTTTAGTGTGTCGAGTTCACCTGATGTTGGCCATGGGTTAAAGGTGCAGCCCTGCAAATCTATGGACTGTTGCTGCATCACAGGAGCAGCCTGTCCCGCTCCGGGGCAGTTGCGATGACCAAACCCAAGCCAGTGCCCTGTCTCGTGATTAATAACCATTGCCCTGTAATCTTCCAGGCTACCGCCACCATTATTCCATGCCGTGCTCGCAAAACGCCACCTATCAAAGTTGATGACAACATTCGGACTTACCTCGCAACTCCACTGTGAATCGCAAATACTACCAAAGGTAGGCATTTGGTCGGCTGCCGTCAGCCACACCGTAAAGCTACAACCACTATCTACTTGCACGTACGAAACTCTACCACCTAGATTCCAGCCACGTTCATCTGCATAGACAGCTTTGAGTTTACTCTCAAGCCCAGCCTGATAACTGGCGTCAACACCTCGCAAACGAACACAGTAGGTAAATGTTTTACTGGCGGGCATTGGTACAAACGTAAAGTCTAGGGCTTCAGACTGCTGCAATGCGCGCTTGCTGGCAGCAACTGCCTCGTTGGTGTTTTGCGGAATGACCCCGAAACTTCTAGCAATTGCCGTGATACTTGTTTTGATCTGTGCATCAGATAACACATAAGCACTGTCTGCAACAACGTACCACGTGCTGATATCTTTGCTTGTCAGCTTTTTGCTCTTTGCCTGGTAACGAAAGGTAATGGAAATTGTTTGTTGTTTTTGAATAGCCACGAGGTTGGCTGTAAGTTTATCTTTAGTAATTTGTGCAGTTAACGTCGTTGTGGGTAGCTGCACGACGTTTTGCCCACGCCGTAACGCCAGCACTATTGTGTTCCCCGTAGCTTGTTCGTCTAGCTTATAGCCGGCAGCTTCAGGTTCTATAGAAAATTCCCCATCTTTTAAAGAAATTCGAGCATTGGTAGCATCTTGCCGATACGTTTGCGCCAGCTTGTCTTGAGCTGTTTTGTACACTTTTTCATCAACACGAATATAGGTGTCTATCTTGTGACCAGAGAAAAGGTTCCAGACCGGTAGCCAACTGCGTTTTGTTTTAAGCATTTTGGTAGTCTCTGCTTCATCCACCCGCATACCCAGCTCACTAGGCGAAAGCTTGGTGGTTTTGTCTTTGTACTGCAGTGTAACAGTTACGGGCAACAGCGATATTTTTGACAAATCTTTTGATACTTCACTAATCGATCGGTTGCCAATGTTGTTCCCAGAAATAGTAGTGTTCGGGTAAGTGCGGGAGCGGTACCATAACCAACAAAACCCATTCACCAATACAAGAATTGCCACTGCAAGCAGCGCCGCCTGGCGCGTCCGTCTACTCTGTAAAATGCGCTGTGGTGTTCGAAGCCAACGTTTCATTACACTTATTATAATAGAGTCGCCTTATCTGATATAATCTGTCTACGCGCGCCCGTAGCTCAGCGGATTAGAGTACTTGGCTTCGAACCAAGGGGTCGCAGGTTCGAATCCTGCCGGGCGTACCAATGTGACACATAGGCTTCTTCGGAAGCCTTTTTATGTTCCCAGTCTTAGTTCTAACCTTCACGTTGCAATAATATACAGATACTAAGCTCGTCAGCTAAAATCATCAGTTCAACAGATAGAAATCAGGGATTAGTAATGGTTCTAACTTTTTTATTCTATTTGCCAGAGTCTGCCTCTGTTATAATCACCTTATGCTTAGCATTTTAAAAGTCTTATTGCTTATCGTTGCTATCCCGGCGCTACCTCTTGGGTTCAATGTAGCGTACTCCAACCCTCAACCTCCGGCATTTGCAATCCGCCTTTCGTGCAGCTCCCCGGTTCTTGATAAAGTTAAAGATCAAGTCTTGTCTCTATGAACATTATAGTTTTTGGGGCAAATGGAAAAGTTGGTACTAAAGTAGTTGCCAAACTGCTGGATCGTGGGCACAACGTGACCGCTTTTATATACGGTAAATCGTCATTTCCTTCAAACGAAAAAT
>OMJO01000013.1 GCA_900299395.1 bacterium | reverse complement strand
TTCCGGACTCGGAAAGGGTATCACGGCCGCCTCCATCGGGAATATTCTCAAGGCGCGGGGCTTCAAGGTTAACAGCCAGAAACTTGATCCCTATCTGAACGTAGACGCTGGTACGCTCAACCCAGCAGAACATGGTGAATGTTTTGTGACCAAAGATGGTGCCGAGACCGATCTTGATCTTGGTCACTACGAGCGATTTCTGGATATAGAACTAACAAGCAAGAGTTCCGTGATGAGCGGCAAGATTCTGCGCAAGCTGATTGATGACGAGCGCGCAGGAAAGTTTTTAGGCAAGACGGTCCAAGTAGTGCCGCACCTGACAAATGCTATTCAAGAGGCAGTGCTTGACGCCAGTGAAGGCTACGATGTACAGATTGTCGAGATTGGTGGAACTGTTGGTGACTACGAAAGTCCCGCGTTTTTTGAAGCTATACGTGAGCTCGGTGCACGAGTAGGTATGGAAAACTGTGCCTATGTACATGTGGTGTACCTTCCGTATCTATCGACGAGCCACGAGATCAAGACAAAGCCTGCGCAAAATGCCGTACGTGATCTACGCAGTCTGGGGATAGTGCCAAGTGTATTGGTTGCCCGTAGCGATCGTGCCAGCGTTGGCAATGCGCGTGCAAAACTCAGTGCTTTTTGTGGCGTTGTCGAGGAAGGCATTGCCATTTTGCCCGATGCTGAAACCGTCTATGAAGTGCCGCTGACATTGGAAGAGCAAGGTATCGGTTCGTACATAACGAAACAGCTTGGTTTGCCGGATAAAAAGCCGAATCACAAGCAATGGAACGATGTTGTAAAGCGCGCAAAAGCTCACTATGACAAAAAAGTGCGTATTGGGGTCGTGGCAAAATACATGGACAACCAAGATACCTATATGTCTGTTTTTGAAGCACTCCGTGCTGCTGCATGGTGGAACGATGTGAAGCAAGAGATTGTGTGGGTTGATTCCGAAAAATTACAAGAAGACGATACAGAAACAAAGGCATTACTAAAAAGTTGTGACGGCGTTGTTGTACCTGGTGGATTCGGTATCCGCGGGTTGGAAGGCAAGATCAAAGCGGCCCAGTACTGTCTGAAAGAAAAAGTGCCTTATTTAGGGCTCTGTCTGGGTCTACAGATGGCTGTGATAGCTGCAGCACGGAATGCGGGTCTGAGCGATGCTAGTTCGGAAGAGCTGAACCCGAGTAGCTCGAACCTAGTCATTCACACGATGCATGACCAGAAGGGCAAAGAGAATACTGGCGGTACCATGCGCCTCGGCGACTATCCGTGTGTTATCGAAAAAGGAAGTGTGGCAGCCAAAATCTACGGAACAGCCAAGATTACCGAACGCCACCGCCACCGCTACGAGTGCAATAATGCCTACCGAGATAAGTACGAGAGTTGGGGTATTAAAGTCGTAGGTACGAGCCCCGACGGGCACTTAGTAGAAATGATTGAGGCAATTGATCATCCGTTTATGGTGGCAAGCCAGTTCCATCCAGAGTTCAAATCACGTCCTAACCGGGCACACCCGATGTTTGATGGCTTTATAAAGGCTCTCGCGCAAAAAGCGTAAGCATTCGTTGCGATACTAGCTATTACGTGGTAGGATAACTTTATGGATGAACAAACAAAAAACCCCGTAACGCCTCCCACAACACCGCAAGCCTCAGCCACTTCGGAACCTCCCGCTGCGCCAGTAACACCAGCACAGCCTCTCGGAGCCGCCCCAGCTGCACCGTCAGCTCTGGCCGCATCGGAAGGCAAGAAGAAAAAGATCCTTCTGGTAGAGGATGACCAAGGTCTTGCTTCTGTCTACATGACTCGACTGCAAGCTGAAGGATTTGATGTGAAACATGTCCCAAACGGGGAAGATGCCTTAGCGGTTGCTGTGGCGTATAAACCAGACCTCGTCGTGTTAGATGTTATGATGCCAAAGATTAGCGGTTTTGATGTACTGGATATTTTCCGTAATACCCCCGAAACGACCAACCTCAAGGTTGTCATGCTGACGGCACTTGGTCAGGATGCCGACAAAGAACGTGCGTTGAGTCTCGGTGTCGATGATTATCTTGTAAAATCACAGGTTGTTATTGCCGAGGTTGTTGATCGCATAAAGCATCACCTGGGTATAGGCTAGAAAATCTTTCGCAACTACCAATAAGCCCCAGCGGGGGCTTATTTTTATCACATCAGATTGACATATCTTAAAACTTATGCTAATATTATATCTGTTAAAGAAATACAAAAATGACATTCACTGAAGATCTTGCGCAAAACCCTGAGTACACTCAGCGTATTAACACAGCAGTATTACAAAACGGGCAACAGGAAATGGTTGACCCTGAGGCACGTCTGGGCGAAGAAGACATTCAGCGAATGCGGACACTTGGTATCGAAGGGAATCCGGTAGCATATATCGGGGCTGGAAGACAAGAGTTCGCGATTGTTGACGTGCGACAAAGTCACATGCATGGGAATATCTACCAACCCTTTAGTAATGAGGCTCGAGTCAGTCGAGACCGTTCACCGATAACATACGAATTAGATCCCGAATACCCCTTAGTGCTTGTACATTTGGATCAAACAGGTGGTATGGTAGGCCGCGCAATACGTCCTGGCCGACCGATAGTCATTGGTCGTGAGGCTAGTCAGATCGATGGGAAGAGTTCCCGTTTTCGCTATGCACATGATGATACGCTTTCGCGGGAGCATCTAAGTATTACACTAGACACCGAGCGTGGGATTGTGGTGAAAGATCTTAATTCCACCAATGGGACTAAGCTGCGCTACGGTGAAAAAGGGCAAGGTCTGGAGATTCCTAATATCGTGGTGAAGCCAGCGCAAAATATGGAAGAGACGCCATTTCAGGGTCGCGAATCACGAGCCACGAGCGAACTTATGCGTATGGGTGAGTTTTTCCCACAAAAAAGAGTAATTATTGAGGACAAAGAATTTTTCTTGAGTAAGATCGTGCATGGTCCCGACCGAACGTATGCGGTCATGTATACGACAATTGAGAAAAATGGTGAAAGGCTTGTTGTGCCTCGTTTTTTGTATCGTTCCAATTCTGATGGTGGTTGGCGTGTAGGGTACGGGATTGATTCACGCGGGAGATTTATAAAAGAAGCTGACGAAGACGAATTTCATTATACCCAAGAGACAAAGCTAGACAGAAGGATTCTTGACCAATTAGATATTTCGGAAATCATGTGGGATAAAGGAGGGCGACTTGCTGATAGCCTCAAGCGTGTATTCGCTACTCGTAATGGATTGGTTGATGAGACTGACTCGCGTGCAGAAGTATCCTACTACCATGATCCAGAGGTTGACGCTAAGCTCAAATTACTTCGCCATTTTTCGGCTGGCGAGATGAGCAGTAAGCAGCTAGACGCTATAAAAAGAGCAGGATACGAGGACTTTAGTCACTATCTCCAGTCGATGGATCGCGTTTTTGAATCATTGCCTGGTTTTATGCCTGATTTTCGAAATTACCTCGGTGCAGAAATACGTGAACACACTATGCTGGGACGAATTACCGTAGAGCATTTTGCTGCTCGGATTGGCAATGAGTCAATAGTTTGGTCTATGGCTTCTGACGCAGAGGGCAGAGTATGGGTAGATAACATCAAATTAAAGAATAGTGGTGTAACTTCATACGGTACTGCAGCATGTGTTTTCGATGGCGGTATTGTGACAAGTAAGCCAGTTGAGTATGCCAAGCAAAGTGATGGCCTAAAGGATATGCAGGAGCGTGTCCCATATAAAGGGCGCTACGAGGACATTACTCTAGCTCTCGATCATCTTCTACCAATCCGTGAATATCGGAAAGCACGTGGTATTGTTCGTGCGAAACGCTAGCTACTTCTCTCAGGAGTTATTTATTCGACGGTGACTTCAGTACGGTTGACTGATTTACCGCTAAAGAGACGAACACGACGAGTACCAAATGTAACCACACCGTCTTTGGCGGCGTGAATAGTGAAGTTACGGCTCATGAAAGCACCTTTGCCAGCACGCTTGGTCTGACCAACTTGCCGAACAATAACTTGGCCGGCGCGGACTTTTTCGCCGCCAAATAGCTTAACGCCGAGGCGCTGACCTGGGCTGTCATGTAGGTTTTTGGATGTACCACCAGCTTTAACGTGTGACATAGTTGTTACTTCCTTATCAGTGTAATCAGTTCACGACCGACGATTTGGTCGGGTCGGTGGTAGACTATGGCGTCCTCACCAGTGTGAACAAAACTCACACGAGTATACCCCATATCTGTTAAATGGTCAAGAACGGGGAGATGTTTAAATCCTCGACCAGTCTTCCAGGCTGGCACACCGACGCACAGGCGAAAGCCAGGTTTAGTTTGCTTGGCGAGGTTCTGGAAAAATTTCTTATGGATATGGTCGCAGTCCTGGATGATAAGGGCGAGTTTTGGGGGAACGGGTAGTTGACTCAAAGGGCGGCCAAGGTATGTTTCGGCAGCGATGAGGTCAAAAGGTGGCTCCCATGTAGTTTGCATGGCATCACCGGCTGCAACACGCGAAGCTTTGCCGCTTGTCAACCACTCAAGGTTTGTTTTGGTGTAATCGACCATACGTGGCTCGAGATCGGTGCCGTATACGTCGTAACCCATCAGTGAGGCTTCTTGTAGTACTACGCCTGTGCCACAAAATGGATCGAGTAGTGTTTTTCCGCCAGCACCGGTATCTGGTGGCTCACATACTTCTTTATTAGCAGTCTTAGGCACGGCGGGCAGGGGGCCGTTAGCTAGGTTCACAAGAATCTGCGCAAGTTTTGGCGGCAGCATACCAACGCGGGCATCGCGTTTTGGTCGGCGCTGATCTCGCGCAGCGTAGCTTTCGATATCTTGCACCATGATTGTCTGAGCGAGGATAGTTTTCTTGCCATCACGAACAAAAAGCAGTTCCCAACCAGTTGGACCAGTCAGTTGGTTGTGCAGAACTTGCGCACTGGATAGCTGCATTGTTTTGTTTGGTATAACTCGCACGTTCCGCCCTGATGCCTTGATAACCTTCTTAAAGGACAGGGCGGTAGCCCCAATCCGTTTAGGTGAAACAGGAATACCGTGCACGCTAATGCCGAGCTTGAATTTACCCTCTGGCACTTGCTTAACGTGTTCTGGGATCACTTTGACACAAAATGCTTCTAAGTCGTCCCATACGTTACTATCAATGGCAGTCAGAACCTTGGCCAACTTCACGCTACCACCCAGGCGGGAAAAAGCAATCAGACATGGATCCACATCCACTATGACGGCATCATCGCCAACAGACTGAATGTTTTTGGCACCATACAGGCTTTCTAGCTCGGCGATACCGAGCTCTGGCTGGCGACCCAAAATACAGAGGCTTTGCATAACCATTCTAGTATAGCGTGTACATGCGATTTTTCGGGTATAATGGCACCAATGGGTAACATTAGCCGGAGTAAATGGAAGGTTCTGCTGAACTGGGTAACCTTTATAGCCCTTGCAGGCTTGATTTTTGTAGTTCGTCATCAAATATGGCTAACCATTCAGAACCTCGGCAAGGTCAATATGTTCGCGTTGCCGGCAATGATTGTGTGGCAGGCGCTGAATTACCACTCGTACGCTCGAATGTATCAGGACTATTTCC
>OMJO01000012.1 GCA_900299395.1 bacterium | reverse complement strand
TATACTAAGTACTAAGAAAACCATGACAGTACCAAAAAAATTCTTTCAAGATCGAATCATTTTGCTGCTTCTAAGCACCAATATATTCGTTGCGCTGCTTAGCGTTGTCGTAATACTACTCAACCTCGGTAGTAATCATTACAATGGCTACATCGTGCAATACCGTGCAAATCTGGGGTTGAGCGCCTTTAAAACGGGTGACATTACGACGTTCCTTGGGTTTATGGTATTTTCACTGTTTACAGTGGTATTCAATACGTTTTTGAGTATCAAGGCATTTCATGTGCGCCGCGGGTTTGCCGTGGCTGTTCTGGGCATGACCCTACTATTACTTGTGCTTGTGGTGGTGGTCAGTAATGCGCTATTACTCAATAATCGGTAAACACTAATGACGAACTTTGAGATTCCATTTGTTGAAGACAGGGGCAAACGTTATCGGTTTTTTGAGATTCTACCAGGAGCGATGACCTGGTCCATCTTGGCCTTACCATTCCTGATCAGCATCCTAAACCCACGACTAACAGTTCTGTTTATTATTGCGTATTTGCTTTTGTGGTTTGTGAAGGCAATAGGGTTAGACATCAGGGCACTACAAGGGTTTCATCGACTCCAGCAACACCAGAAATTGCCGTGGCGTCAGATGCTTGAAGATATAGAGAACAAACAAGTTAGCATCCACGTCGAAGACATCCCTCATTGGCATGCCGAAAATGTCGCACGAATCGCGGCGAACCGTATGCCAATCCAGGGGAAGGATATTATCCACGCCGTTATCATTGCGGCGTACAACGAAAGTCGCGAGATTATTGAGCCAACCGTAAAGGCGGTACTCGAGTCAGATTTTGATAGCAAGCGCGTCATACTTGTCATTGCTTATGAGGAACGTGGCGGGGAAGACATCGACCGCGTAGCTGGCGAGCTCGTAAAAGAGTACGGGCATCGATTTATGCATGCTATGGCCGTGAAGCACCCTAAAGATATACCTGGTGAAGTTATTGGCAAAGGCGGAAACATTACTTTTGCTGGCCGCGAATTGCAGAAATATCTTGAGGTCGCAAAAATTAAACCGCTCAATGTGATTGTGACGACTCTCGACTCTGATAATCGTCCTCATCCGAAGTATTTACCAGCGGTTGCCTATATGTACTCCGTCACGCCAGAGCCGGTGACGGTGTCGCTGCAGCCGGTCCCCATGTACACGAATAACATTTGGGATGCCCCGGCTCCGATGCGTGTCATAGCGACTGGTAACTCATTTTGGATGGTGGTGCAGGGGTTACGCACCCATATGCTTCGTAACTTCTCAGCGCATGCGCAGAATATGCAAACAATTATAGAGACCGATTTCTGGAGTGTTCGTACAATCGTAGAGGATGGGCATCAGTTCTGGCGGACGTATTTTCGCTACGATGGTAAGCACGACGTCTTTCCAGTTTTCTTGCCAATCTATCAGGATGCGGTGTTGTCCAACACGTTGGCAAAAACACTAAAAGCACAGTTTGTGCAGCTGCGGCGCTGGGCCTGGGGGGCTTCGGACATTGCCTACGTCGCCGAGATGGGCTACTTCCGCAAGAATAAAGTATCAAAGGTAGACTTGACTATGAAGTTTTTGCGCCTCCTAGAAGGTCACATCAGCTGGGCAACAGCCCCGTTGATATTGGCTTTTTCGGCATTCATTCCACTTTTGTTCAACAACAAAGACTTTGCCGCTAACCAGCTACCCATCATCGCAAGTCGTATTCAAACCATCGCGCTGCTCGGAATATTCGTAACATTGTTTTTCAGCCTAAAGACCCTACCACCCAAACCAGCTCGATATAAACACCGTCGCACATTCTTTATGCTCATTCAGTGGGTGTATCTGCCAGTAACCACCATTACGTACAGTGCGTTCTCGGCGATATATTCGCAAACACGACTTATGTTCGGTAAATACTTAGGCAAATTTGACGTGACGGACAAGGCTTTTGTCACGGAAGACAAGAAGAAACACCTCTAATTTGTTGCTGCGGCATTATGGAACGCGGCGTAATGCACACTCGCAGCTGTATCAAAATTGTTCAGTACAGCGAGGGTATTTTCTTGGATTATCGCAGGCAAGATCTTGCCTTGAGCAAAATGCGGCCTGAGGCGAGTCATAATCGTGTCTGTAAGCGCGCTAGCGTCCTCCAGGGCGGTTTTTCTGTGTCGAAGGCTTTCGTACACGCTTATGAGCAAGTGGTCTCTTAAAAAGGGCTCAAGACGTCCGTCATGCTCGACCACTATAGATTTATCTTCTTCTATGCTTTCACCGGTTGTGTATATGGCTCCGCACTGTGTGCAGGTACGCCGCCTCCAGATCTCCAGCCCTTTTAATCGGGCACGAGAGTTGGTGACTTTTGTCTTAGACCCACAATACATGCAAACCATGACAATATGTTGACATGACGCTAGTAAAAAAGCTAGTGGATAAATCACATAAAAGCGGGGAAAAGAAAAATCCCCAGACTTTTACATCTGAGGATTTCACCTATCCATGACGCTATTTGGTAGCGATAAATGGACGGGCGCGTCGTAAACGACTCATTGACTTCGCTGTAGAGCTGATCTCTTCGTAGAAGAGTTTGAAGCCCTCGAGCGAACTCTTAGCGGTACTCAAAAAGAGCGCCTCCCGTTTAACGTGGTTATGTTAACACAAAAAACAGCTACAGTCAATACTACTAACAGATAAGAATTAGCGTTTTGGTAGGGACCCTGTAATTTTAAATGCCGCACACTTTGCGGCAGTTTGGTGGGCGATAGGGGATTCGAACCTCTGACCTCTTCCACGTCAAGGAAGCGCTCTAGCCAACTGAGCTAATCGCCCTCAGAACCCCTACAATATACCAGAATAACAGGGGAAACAAAAATCCACAGACACGGTGTAATAAAAACAATACAAAAGTACTAGCATTATGATACTAGTATGCCTATAATTACTACTTGTGAAGTTTTGAGAGGTCATTTTTGGCCTACAGGACGCTTCAAATGTATTTGCGAGAACATTTGAAGCGTTTTTTCATAGAGCGACAGAGGTGGTATGATAGAGGGTAAGGAGTTATATGGGCAAAGAGACAGATAAGTTACATCCAATGCGACATAGTCTGGCGCATATCATGGCTACTGCTATTCAACACCTTTGGCCGAAGGCAAAGTTTGGTGTTGGACCTGTTGTTGAACATGGATTTTATTATGATGTTGATCTTGGGGAAAAGAAGTTATCAGAAGACGATTTTGTGGTGCTCGAAAAGGAGATGCATAAGATTATTGCCGAAAACCAGTCATTTGAGCGTTCCGAGATGACTATTGATAAAGCGCTTGAGTGGGCAAAAGATGCCGCACAACCGTATAAACAAGAACTGCTGAATGACCTAAAGCGGGCCGGCACTACAGTTGCAAAAGACTTGGATGCAGCTGAGCTGGGCGTTGAGACCAAGGCAGGTGCGAAAGTCGACAAGGTTTCGTTTTACGCAAATGGCGACTTTATCGACCTGTGTCGTGGGCCACACGTGGAGTCGACGGGCAAAGTAGGGGCGTTTAAGCTTTTGCGGGTTTCGGGGGCATATTGGCGAGGCGATGAGAAAAAGCCTCAGATGCAACGCATTTATGGGGTGGCGTTTGCTAACAAGGAAGACCTGAGTAAACATCTCAAGATGCTCGAAGAGGCCAAGGCACGTGATCACCGCAAGCTGGGCCAAGAGCTGGACCTATTTGTTTTTTCTGACATGGTTGGGAGCGGGCTGCCGTTATTTACGCCACGCGGCACTGTGTTGCGTGATGAGCTGGCTGCTTTCTCGAACGAACTTAGGCAGCGTTATGGATTTGAGAAGGTCTGGGTACCGCACATGACCAAGAAAGATCTCTACGAGGCTTCGGGGCATTGGGCAAAGTTTGGCGACGAACTTTTCTTGGTTAAGAGCCAAGAGACAAGTGATGAGCTTGTACTGAAGCCCATGAACTGCCCGCATCACACGCGTATTTATGCAAGCCAACAGAGGAGCTACCGCGACTTGCCAGTTCGCTACCTGGAAACAACGACAGTCTACCGTGATGAAAAGACGGGGGAGTTAGGTGGTCTCAGTCGTGTTCGCTCGATAACGCAGGACGACAGCCATGTTTTCTGTCGTGATGATCAGATAGAGCACGAAATCAATAACTTGCTTGTGGCTGCCCATGAGCTGTATACAACCGTTGGTATGCGTTTGCGTGTTCGATTGTCGTATCGAGATGACAGTGATGCGTATTTGGGCTCAGAGAAGCTCTGGGCGAGTGCGCAGAAACAGTTGAAGCAGGCGGTTATCGCTAATAAGATAGAGTATTTTGAAGAAGAGGGTGAAGCGGCTTTTTACGGACCAAAAATTGACTTTATGGCTACCGACGCGATTGGACGGGAGCACCAAGTGGCAACAGTACAGCTTGATTTTGTGCAGCCAGAGCGGTTTAAGCTGGAGTATATTGCTGATAATGGCAACAAGAAACAGCCGGTGATGATCCATTGTGCACTCCTCGGATCTGTAGAGCGATTTTTGAGCGTATACATTGAACATACTGCTGGTCGTTTCCCGGTTTGGCTCGCTCCAGAGCAAGTACGAATTCTGACGTTAAATCAGGAAGATTCAACCGTAGCTTATGCCCAAAAGTTGTGCGAGCAAGCCCGTGCCCTCGGGTTGCGAGTTACTATCGACAACGCCAACGAGTCTGTCGGCAAGAAAATACGTACGGCAGAAGTGAGTAAAATCCCCTATACGTTAGTAGTTGGCCCTGAAGAGGTGAAAACAGGGGAGCTCCGTCCCCGTGTGCGCAAGGATATGACTGTAACGGACAAACACACGACCGTGCCAGTTGCCGAGTTCTTGCAGACAGTTGTTAACGAGGCAAAAGGGCGGGTGACAAAGAGCTCATTCTAAAATGCCATGAGTAAGCAGGTTATAGCTGTTGATTTGGACGACGTTTTGGGCGACAACCTAGGAACGGTGCGCGAGTTCATAAACACTGAATTTGATCTGAATCATAGTGCCAAACACTACGACATTATCGCCCCATACTGGAGTTATTGGGAAACTGTTTGGGGCGTTGATGATAAAGAAGGGCGTCGGATGTTTGACAGCTACATCAAAAACGGGGGCCATTTGAAACAAAAAACACTCCCGCAGGCGACCCGTGTTATTGCTAAGCTCGAACAGCAGTACCGTTTGATAATTGTGACAGCTCGAAAGTTGGAACATGCAGATGAAACACACCAGTGGCTGAACCAGCATTTCCCCAGCGTTTTTCATGATGTTAAGTTTGTGCCCGTTTGGGGCAGTGACTCTAGTGCCAATAAGGCTCGAATTTGTCAGGAAATTGGCGCAGGCTATTTGATTGATGACAACCTCGAACATTGCCTAGCAGCCCATGATGCTGGTGTGACCGCTTTATTGTTTGGTAACTACGGGTGGAACCGAAACGACAATTTATCTGAAGGCATCACTCGCGTAAAGGACTGGCAGGCTGTAGCGGAGTACTTTGGTGTCTAGAGTTGATGCGGATTTCAAGAAAAGAGTTTATGCGCTCGTAGCTCAAATACCCGTGGGTCGAGTTATGACATATGGGCAATTGGCCGCACTGGCCGGCGCGGCATGGGCTGCGTGGGAAGTGGGACAAATTGCGCACACGGGTCCAGCCGATTTGCCATGGCAGAGAGTGGTGAACAAGCAGGGAGGACTGGCCAGCGGTTTCCCTGGTGGCAAGGCAGGCCACCAGCGGGCCTTAGAGCAGGAAGGTGTGCAGGTGGGTCCGGACTACGAGGTTGAGGTAGAGAAATTGCTATGGGCACCACAAAAGTAGTTTTTATAGTCGGTGAAACAGCTTCGGGTAAGAGTGCCCTAGCACTCGATATAGCAGAACGATTTAATGGAGAGATCATTTGCGCTGATTCACGAACTGTTTATAAGGGTATGGATATAGGAACGGCAAAACCATCGCTGGAGGAGCAAAGTAAAATACCGCACCATCTCCTCGATGTCGTAGAGCCAGACGGATCATTCTCTGCGGCAGACTTTAAGCAGCAAGCAAACGAAGCAATATCTAGAATTTCCAGCAAAGGTAAACTTCCTATAGTCGTGGGAGGGACGGGGCTGTATGTTGATGCATTGTTGTTTGACTATAGCTTTTCTCCTAGAAACGCAAAACGTGACGCACAAAACCCTCGTCATCTCGACAGGAGTGTCGCTGTAACAAAAAAACAAGTACGGCCAAACACACTGATCATTGGGCTGCAGACAGAGCGGGATGTCCTAAAACAGAGGGTCATGAAGAGGGTTAATGGCATGATAAAAGTAGGCTTAATCGAAGAGGTAAAAAATTTAGTTGGTACCTATGGGGTAGAGTGTCGGGCTCTGCAGGCCCCAGGCTACCGTGCTATTTCTGCGTATGTGCGGGGAGATTTGACGTTGGATGAAGCGGCCGAGTTATTTGTAAAAAATGACCTTAACCTCGCAAAACGCCAGCGGACCTGGTTCAAACGTAATAAATATATTCAGTGGGTGGATAACCCCCGTAAGGCCGTTGCGCTTGTGACAACGTTTTTGAACAAATAGAAGTGATGGCCGTACCGTTTTCTGATACAATGCATACATGATTGAACAATTGTTTGGGTCAAAAACAAGGGTAAAGTTACTGCAGCTGTTCTATAGTAATCCCAATCGGTCGTTCTATGTGCGTGAGATAACTCGAAAAATAGATGAGCAGATCAACTCAGTGAGACGCGAGTTAGCTAATCTCCTGAGCATAGGTATTATTTCATCCGACACTAACAACAATCGTCTGTACTACGAGGTCAACCAGTCGTACGAGCACTATAGTTCTTTGGCAGCCATTTTTGGCAAAGGTGTTTTACCGGCAGAGAAAGCGCCTACGGCTAAGAGTGAAGCAACGGGTATAAAATCCTTGGGTAATGTTGAATTAGCCATATATACTGGCCAATTCACTAGAGACGAAGCAAGTCCTGTCGACATCTTAATAGTCGGCGACGTAAATCAGACTAAACTGAATCATTTTATTGAGGAACTTGAGAAGCAAGAGGGTAAGGAACTCCGCTACGCGGTAATGCCACTCAGCGAATTTACCTATCGACGGCAGGTAAATGACCGTTTTCTGTCAGATGTATTATTGTCTAAAAAACAGATACTAATCGATAAGCATCATCTATTGGGTGAAGTTGCGGCTAGTACTGACAAAAAAGAGAAGGAGTAGCTCGTGGATATTCAGTATTATGGGGCGAACTGCGTTCGATTAGAGACCAAAAACGCCGTTGTGGTGGTAGATGATAATCTTGCTGCGCTTGGCTTAAAAAGTATCACCAAGTCTGGCGACATAGCGCTCGCAACAAGCGGAATTGTCGCACTGCTCAAGGTCGACACAAAGATTACAATTGCTACGCCCGGTGAATACGAGGTATCTGGGGTTTCTATCCAGGGGATCGCTGCTCGTGCTCATATGGATGAAGAAGGGGCATTAACGGCCACCATGTTCAAGATCGTAACAGATGACCTGAGGGTCGCGGTTGTTGGCCATATCTATCCCGAGCTCAACGATAAACAATTAGAGGCACTTGGTACGGTAGATGTCCTTCTGATTCCTGTAGGTGGTAATGGCTACACGTTGGACAGCATTGGGGCGCTTAAACTTATAAAGAAGATAGAACCTAAAGTTGTTGTACCAACACACTATGCTGAAAAGAGTGTTAATTACGAGGTGCCACAGCAGCCACTCGAAGAAGCCATTAAAGGCCTTGCAATGGAACCGAAAGAAACGGTGGCTAAACTAAAAGCTAAGTCTGGTGACTTAGGAGATGTTAGCCAGCTGATCGTCCTAGAAAACCAATCCTAACAAAAAAGCCTCCGGGGGGAGGCTTTGACTAACGGAAAGAAAGGGTTTACGCGAGTAAGCCTTTTTTCTTGAGGGTACGAATAGCCTGCGTACTGACTTTCATCTGTACTTTCTTGCCATCCACCATAACGGTTTTCATTTGCAAATTAGGCTTCCAAACTTTTTTGGTGTGCCTCTGAGAGAAGCTTACGTTGGAGCCGTATTGTTTGCCTTTGCCAGTAATCTCACATTTCTGCATAACAGGGGCTGATTATAGGTGTTTTTCTCTTATAAGTCAACCGTCTGACTGGTATACTGTCTGGGTATGCAATTATCAGCAAGCGACCTGCTCATCATCATCCCAATTATATTTATCTCTATGGCCGTTCATGAGGCAATGCATGCTTTTACCTCGCACTGGCTCGGCGATACAACGGCACGAGATATGGGGCGACTATCCCTTAACCCCCTAAAGCATATAGACATTTCGACGACACTGTTATTGCCAGTTTTACTGATTGCGATGGGGCTCCCGCCCATTTTTGCCGCAAAACCAGTGCCGTTTAATCCTGATAGGGTTAAGTTTGATGATTTCGGGGCAGCTCTTATCGGCATTGCTGGGCCGGTAACCAACCTAATCTTAGCGGCCATCGGCGCAGTATTTTTGCGCGGGCTGAATATGCCGACAATCATATTCAACATTCTTGCCATCTTTGTCATGGTGAACGTCGCATTCTTCGTGTTTAACATGATTCCTTTTCCGCCCTTGGATGGGTCGCGCCTGCTGTATGCGTTAGCACCAGAACCTGTTCAGGAAGTGATGTACCGTATAGAATCCATGGGTTTCATGGCAATATTGCTGTTCTTTATAGTGTTAGTACCCGTTATCGGTCCGGTCATAACTTTTCTCAATAGTCACATCTTACATCTTCTCCTAGGCCCAATGTATCCGCTATAATAGTGGTAGGCTGGGATTAAGGCCAACCAAATGATAATCTGAATAAATATCATTCGGGAGCTCAATATTCGTTGCAAGATTGCGGTCTTGCCGTGCGGGCACCCACCTGGGATTAGCTTCCAGGTTGTCATGTTGGCCTTCCGGCTTTCTTTATGCTTCAATGTGGGCAGTTACAGGGTGTAGCTTAGTTGGCTAAAGCGCCAGGCTGGGGGTCTGGAGATCGGAGGTTCGAGTCCTCTCACCCTGACCATGCTAAGATGTAGGAATGTGGCAAGAAAAGAACGGCGAACTGTATAAGCAATTTGTTTTCAAAGACTTCAGAGAAGCATTTGCCTTTATGACAAAAGTGGCCAGGCTGGCCGAAGAGCAGCAACACCACCCAAGGTGGCAAAATATTTGGAATACAGTGGATATTTGGCTTTCAACACATGAGGAGGGGAGCAAGGTGACAGATAAAGACACAGTACTGGCGGATGCAATTGATGATTTGCTCGGTGGCAAACAAGATACGGGTAAGGCTCCGGAGATGGTAAAAATGTTTGCCGATGGTGGATCGCGGGGAAATCCAGGGCCTTCAGCATCTGGTTATGCGGTACTAACGATGGATGATAAGCAAATCTTTGGCGAAGGAGTTTATCTAGGAACAGCTACCAATAATCAAGCAGAGTACACAGCACTCAAGTTAGGACTAGAGAAGGCGTACGATATGGGTGCACGAGAGGTCTCAGTATTTATGGATAGCTTGCTGGTCATAAATCAGATGAAAGGAATCTACAAAGTTCGCAATAAAGATTTGTGGCCCATCCATAGTGCTATCAAAACACAGGCTGGGAAGTTTCGAAGGGTTACGTATACGCACGTTCCAAGAAAGCTCAACAAACTGGCAGATAGTCTTGTCAACGCGGCACTAGACGCTCAAGCTTAAAATGGTATAATATATTTTGCTAGGTTATCGGCTAACCGCCTGTTCGGATACGGACAGGAGGAAAGTCCGGGCAGCGTAGGGAAAGACAGTTGCTAACGGCAACCGAGGGTAACCTTAGGGAAAGTGCCACAGAAACGATACCGCCTAGCTTGTCTAGGTAAGGGTGAAACGAGTGGGGTAAGAGCCCACAATCTTGTCAGGTGACTGACGAGAATGGTAAACCCTGTCTGCTGCAAGGAGATGTACTCACAAAGGTTTCCCGCCAGAGCACATCGTCAATCCGCTTGATTTGTCGAGTAATCGGCCAACTAGATAGATGGTTAGCTAAAACAGAACCCGGCTTACGGATAATCTAGCACTAAAAAACCGCTCGATATGAGCGGTTTTTTAATATCTTCAAAGAAAGATTATTTCTTGGCAGCTTTCACTATGGCAGTAAAGGTGGCTGGCTCGTTGACAGCCAACTCAGCCAAGACCTTGCGGTCAAGAGTGACGTTAGCCTTCTTCAGCCCGGCAATGAGACGACTGTATGTCGTGCCGTTAATACGAGCTGCAGCATTGATACGAGCGTTCCATAACTGTCGGAATGTGCGCTTTTTGTTGCGGCGATCGCGATATGCATACTGTAAAGCCTTGGTTACGGTTTGTTTACCACGCTTAATGCTTGATCGATTACCGCGGGTCATACCCTTGGTTGCTTTACGGATTTTTTGGTGGCGTTGGTGTGCGGTAACGCCTCGTTTAACTCTCATCCCTAGGCTCCTAGTTTCAGTTTAATGTTCTTGGCACTTTTACCAGTCATAGAGCCGGCAACGGCAAATCGGCGCTTACGAGAAGCACTCTTCTTCTGTAGGAAGTGATTTGATGTTGCGTGGCCATGCAAAACCTTACCTTTTTTGGTAATTCGTACGCGGTCCTTAGTGCCACTATGCGTCTTTAGCTTTGGCATGGTTATTGCTCCTTATGACAAAACTTAACTGCTTACCGGCAAGTTGAGGGTTTTGGTCAACAAAAATTTTGTCGCCAAAGCTCTCGATAACTCGTTCCGCAAGCTTAAAACCTAAGTCTTTGTGGGCTAGCTCGCGGCCCCGATAGAACACAGTAATTTTAACTTTATGTCCAGCTTCTAAAAAGTTTGTGACCTTGCGGAGTTTTACGTCCAAGTCGTGATCGCCAATCTTGAGGCCAAAACGCATTTGCTTTACCTCGAGATTCTTAGCATTCTTCTTAGTCTTTTGAAGCTGCTTGGTCCGCTGATAATTGTACTTTCCCCAGTCAACAATCTTGGCGACTGGTGGGTCAGCATTGGGGGAGATCTCTACCAAGTCCAGCTCTCGTTGCTTAGCCAGTTCGAGGGCCTCGTTGCGCGGTAAAACGCCGAGTTGTGAACCATCCTCGTCAATGACGCGTAGCTGAGGTGCCCGAATAGCCCCATTCAGGCGGGTGAACTTATTGATAAGACTCCACTCCTTAATTTACTTTAGCGGCTTGGTACGCATTGTAACAGACATACTAACAGGGGTCAAGCATTATATTGTAACGGGCGTAACTTTTCGGTACTGGAGTGCTTCACTGATGTGCGCCGTATCTATGGTATCGCTGCCACCCAAGTCAAAGCTAGTACTGTCCTTTGGGAGATCTGCAGGAGCGAGGTTAATAGTTATCTTTTTGCGAGGTAATGACAGGTTGCTAGCCGCAAAAGCACTTCTGACACGGTCTTTCGCTTCATCCACGGCTTTATTTGCAAATCCAACTATGGTGATTCCAGGGAGGCTATTACTCAAGTGGCACTCAACATCAACAAGAAGCCCACCAGTCCCGTATTCGGCAACGCTTCTAACCGTTCTCACGATATTCGTATTGTACGACAAATAAAATAACCCGCAATTTTTCTGCGGGTTATTTTGATTTTGATTTATTTTTAAGGCTTTGAGTGTTGAGTTTTTGTTGTCCCTTTTTTCAAGGAACAACGGCTTGCGAGAAGCCGTTGTTACAGGTGTCTTTTTGTTTTTGAGCACTTTTTTTATTCAAGTGCTAAACATATAGTAGACACTCTGTTTTTTACTGTCAACACGTTTGTGTTTATTTTTGGGTTATTTTTTTTGGATCCTGTGTATAACTCAGAAGCTAGTCCGGTCCTACTGCCGTGTAACAGCATGTACCGTATGACGAATTCAGGAAGGTTGACAGGGCATTTTATCTATCTGTGATCCGTTTTTCATTCCAGCCAGAGCCGCGTCTTTGTCCCTGGCAGGATCTAACCCATTAGTTGAAGCGTAGTGCAGAATAAAAGACAGTCGGCATACTCATCACTATAAGCGTACTTTTACAAATTGATGAGTTGCATAATCGTTACATTTTACGATGTCTTAGGCATTATAAGTGCGTACGTAGACTATCTATGCGCTCCAGAGTCGTTTAGTCAGCCAAGGTGGTGCAGATAGTTAGTTTGTATAAGTAAATAATGATTTTATTCATGTTTTTATAACAACGAATTAATATAGGTAATAAATAAGCACGTCAGATACAAAACACCTTAGTATTGTTATTGCGACAATAATAAGTGGTTGACATTTTACGCAAAAAATAGTACATTTTTGGGAGTAAGTCGAAAACAAAAACTTACCAAACGACTAAAAGTCGATATCGCTCAACTTGCCAAAAGCAAGACGAGCGGTCAGTCAAAGCCACGGACGGCAAGCGCTATACAATAATTTTTTTGAGCGGATTTGCCGTCTAGGCACCATGCTAAGATGCACACTACTGTTAGAGTGCATTTTTTATTCGAAAAACTGGTATCATCAAAGCATGACTCGTCTGTATAAACAAAACGTTATCACTATAGTGCTAACAGGTGTACTTATACTGTTTCTTGCGCTTACTGATCCAGGTCGGCTACCACTACCACTGCTGATAGTGCCATTTCTTGTATTATTCTCCCTGGTATACGTGGTAATCAAATGGTATGTGTTGGCGCGTTTTCGTGTGACAAGAAAGCGGAAAGTTATTGCGTCAGGAGTAGTCGCCACAATGCCAACGCTATTACTTATGTTCCAGTCCATCCATCAACTGAACTCTAAAGACGTAGTGGTCGTTGTTGCTCTCGTCTGTGCAACGGGCTTTTATGTCGCAAAAGCTGACTTTATCAACTAATTACCTCTGTTTTTGCCCACAAGTTCTGATATACTTATGACTAGAATGATACAGAATAATCAAGAGTCCCACGAAATGCTTCCTCCGACTGAACTGCCGGCCCCTGAGGTTGGTTCTGGGGGTGCCCATGAATCAGTACAGTTAGTAGGGACTACCGAAATTACCGGTGCACAGGCTGTTGAGTTACCACAAGCAGCACAGGGCAACCCAATGGCAGTAGGGCAGAATGGTGCTCACACTGCGCCAGCGACTTCCACTAATAGTGATGGTGTTAGCGTACGGCGTCAGATTGGACACGTGGCAGGGGTTCCAGCAATCGCTGATGACACCGATCTCATTGAGAAGGAGTGGGTGCAGAAAGCAAAGGATATTGTTGCGAGAACTAAGGATGATCCGCGAGCACAAAATCGTGAGATGGGTGTTTTCAAGGCCGATTATGTTAAGAAGCGGTTCAATAAGGACATAAAAGTAAGCGAGTAGTATGGGATCCTTTATTGTTATTTTGGGGATATTCGCAGTGTTGGCGGGGGCTGCTTCGCCATTAATCTTCATGCAGGTTCGTAAAATATTCCGCGAACAGAAAAATTTTGAACGCGGGCTCAAGATGGTTCCACTATTGATCCACTTACCGCCAACCAGTTCTGATACAGAAGTAGGAAATCGGGATGTTCGGGATGTGCTTGATGAGAACATCTCAAAGGCAGAAATCTTATATGGCATCATAGCCAGTACGTTACAGAAGGGGTTTAAGAGTAAATTTTATGGCCAGCGGCATTTCGCTTTTGAAATAGTAGGGACGAACGGCATCGTGCAGTTCTATGCGGCTGTGCCAGTGGCATTGGTCGAGGTGGTTAAGCAGGCGGTCGTAAGTGCGTATCCAACGGCACGCATGGAGGAGGTGGCTGAACACAATATTTTTAGCCCCGTTGGGAAAATTAGTGGCACCATTGGCGGTGAGCTTACCCTGAAGGAACATTATGCATATCCCATCGAAACCTATCAGGAGCTCAAGCGTGATGCCATGCAATCATTACTCAATGCCCTCTCGTCGTTAGAGAAAGATGACGGGGTAGGCATACAAATTCTTATCAGACCGGCGAGCCCAGACTGGCGCAAAGAAGCGCATGCTGTAGCCAGTAAAAAACGTAAAGGTAAAGAAAGTAAAAAAGGTCCCGATAAGACGTTTTGGTGGTTACGACAAGTGTTTGTGGCTTTTGTAAAGCCTCCGGAAGATAAAAGTAAGTCAGAAGCTGCAGCTTCCCCGGGAGCGAATCTCTCCAGTCATGAACAGGGTGTACTCGATGCAATAGATGCAAAGACACGCCACCCAGGCTTTGAAGTCCTGATACGCGTGGTGGCATCTTCTAATATTTCTCAGCGCGCACAAGCAATTCTTAATAATGTTGTTGCCACTTTTGCGTTGTTCGATGCACCTGGCAAAAACGGCTTTAAGTATACGCCAGCCAAAGATATCGAGCGTTTCGTAACTGCATATATACTGCGATTTTTCCCGCAGGAGAATAAACAGAGCATCCTGAACTCTGTTGAGCTCGCGACACTGTTCCACTTCCCAGACCAAGGCAATATTCCAACCAGCCAGCTAGAGCGCCA
The DNA here is from genome assembly GCA_900299395.1 of bacterium. Taxonomy (GTDB): domain Bacteria; phylum Patescibacteriota; class Saccharimonadia; order Saccharimonadales; family OMJO01; genus OMJO01. The sequence goes on along the minus strand of OMJO01000012.1, from coordinate 53,784 downwards.
AGCTTCAAAACAGGTTGATGGCCCACGAAACATCCCAGAGGATGGCCTGCTATTGGGGTACAACATCTTCCGCGGCGTAAAGAAGCCCATACGCCTAACACTCGAGGACAGGCGTCGTCACATGTATGCAGTTGGTCAGACTGGTGTTGGTAAATCCAACTTCTTAGAAAATCTCGCCCTACAGGACATGTTAAATGGTGACGGCTTTGCCTTTGTTGACCCACACGGCGATACCGTCGATAGGCTATTGGCCATGGTGCCAAAAGAACGCACGGAAGACGTTATTTACTTCTCGCCGGCAGATATGGAGTATCCGATGGGGCTTAACTTATTTGAGTTCCATACGCCCGAGCAGAAAGACTTTCTTATCCAGGAAGCTATTAACATGCTGTATAAACTGTATGACCCACAGCACCAGGGTATTATTGGCCCTCGTTATGAGCACTGGTTTAGAAATGCAGCACTTACATTAATGAGTGACCCCGATGGCGCAACCTTTATAGACATCCCCAAAGTATTTACCGATAACCGCTACGCTCGCCAGAAGCTCAAGCACGTCACAGATCAAACAGTACTGGACTTTTGGAATAAGGAAATGGCGCAAACCAGTGACTATCACAAAAGTGAGGTACTAGGTTGGTTTGTCAGTAAGTTTGGAGCATTTCTCAGTAACGAAATGATGCGCAATATTATTGGCCAGACCAAGAGTTCGTTCGATTTGCGAGAAATCATGGACAACAAGAAGATCCTGCTCGTTAACCTCAGTAAGGGGCGCACCGGGGAGCTCAATTCAAAGCTGTTGGGTATGATTTTTGTAATGAAATTCCAGGCTGCTGCCATGAGCCGAGCAAGCGTGCCGGAGGACCAGAGAGAAGATTTCAGCCTGTATGTCGATGAGTTTCAGAATTTCTCTACTGACTCCTTTGCAACAATTATGTCCGAAGCCCGAAAATACCACTTGAACCTAATCGTTGCCAACCAGTTTACGACACAGCTGACCGATGAAATTCGCGACGCTGTCTTTGGTAACATGGGTACCATTGTGGCGTTTCGTGTGGGTCAGAACGACGTAGATTCATTGGTGAAGTATTTTCAGCCAACTTTTGATGGTGAGGACTTACTGCGAGTGCCGAACTACAATACGATTACTCGTACGCTTGTTGGGGGAGTCCCAACTCAGCCATTTAGTATGTCGACGTTACCGCCATTAGGGACGCCAAACGCCGAGCTTGCACAAGCACTCCGACAGCTTTCGGCAGCGAAGTACGGGAGACCTCGTGCAAAGGTTGAGCAAGAGATATTCGCACGCCTTGCGACTCAAGAAGAGCCGAGGAGCAGCTTCAGTTCAAATCCTACACCAGGTGGTAGTCCCCTTGGGGGCGCGGCTCGCCCAGCACCCGCTAGCAGCACGGGGTCATCTTTCTTAGATGAGTGGTTGGCTAAGCGTCGTACTGCTACACCAAGTGCTGGGGCTGTACCATCTAGACCCAACGCTCAGGTGGGCAACCCACCCAACCCATTCGCAAACCCCACGCCTCAAGTATCAACTGCACAGCAAGGTGACGTTACCGTAGCACCTGGCGGCACGCTACAGTCTGCCCCAGGCCAAGACGGCACTACTGCACCAGAAGGTCAAAAGAAAGCTGAACAACCACAGCCAGACGATGGTAATACAATCTATATCGATCGTGACGGCACCATGCACGACTCAAACGCCTCGCAGGAGTAGCGGAAAGATCGCGCTATTTAGCGTTTTTAGCCCTATTGGGGCGTACTAGACGGAAAAGTAGCTCAAGTATCAAGCCAACGGCAAAGCCGCCTAAAAACAGCCCAAAAAAGGCCAAGTAGTTATAACTAAAGCCAAGACGCTTAGAGACAATCAGTAGCGCCAAGCTCCCCAAAAGTGCAAAGGTTGCACCACCAAGGATTCCCGAAGGCCGAGCGGCCGTCTGCGCACCTATGGCGCTCATTTTTTCGACAGCAGGTTGGTGGATTACTTTACTAAAAGCTCGCTGCGGTTTACTTAGTTGCGTCCTGATATGCTGTAATGTTTTCTGGTATGACTGTGATTTTAGTTGTTTGGTAACGCCAGAGCTACTACCACCAGATTCGTGCTTTTCTCCAACAGTAACTTCTTTGCCGCTGATGGCTTTTTCCTTGATGTCATGACGCAGTTGCTCAACAGTCGATTTATCAACTTCTTGAGATTTTTCGGCTGCGTCTTGGAGGCGTTCTGCATTTTTAGCTGTTTCCACTGAAGTGTCGATAATCTCAGATGAGGTTTCTGGGCTCTGACTTAATTTCTCGCTCATTTCTAGTAACCCCCACTCGTTGTATATTCTTTGCGAACCACATCTAACTCTTTGGCCATCAACCTACTGCGCGCAAAGAAGTAGCCAACGATTGCGGTCACACCAAAGCCCGCAGCTAAGGTTTCACCAGGACCCGTGTTTGGAAGGGACTGGGTGACAATTTCTGTTTGCTTCGTGATCGGAGGAGGAAGCTTAATGGTCACTGTATCACCGTACACATTGGTCATCGTCATATCGAAGTGCCCAGGGTCGGACGTTGAACGAGGGGTAGAAGGAAGAGGGTTCTTAACTTTTACCTTGAATACCTTTGTTAACTTCGACTTAGCCTTGATTGAAGTAGCGGGCCAGGTAAGTAGGTTGCCTTTGGTAAGTTTACCGCCACCGAAGTCAGTTATATCGGCGTAATCGAGGATATCACTGACGTTTTCTTGGACGACAAACTTAGGTATTTCAACATTCGCGGTGTTTTCAGCAATGAGGGTGTACTCGATGACATCACCAGGCTTGGCGGTCGTGCCATTTGCATCGGCTATGTTCTGCGTAATATTGCGGGCTTTTTTATGTATATCGATACACTCGTCGATGTTCTTGATGCTTGAAGATTCATCACACGCTTTCTGCACAGTAATGCGCTTTACGCAGTCGCCGGCCGCACTACCTTTTACGACTTTGCTGCCGTCGTATACCGTCAGTTTAAATACATATTGCCCAGCGGTATTTGCAGTGAACACATGTGAAGCAGGATCATTTGCCACCCCGTTCACAAATCCAATAGTACCCGTCGACGCTTTGCCAACAACTTTGCCATTGGCTGTGTTGACGTATTCATATGACATGCTAACAGTTTGCCCAAACCGAATGTTTTTGCCACTAGCTTGACCTCTGAGCGATACCTTTGAACCAAGACGTACGCGAGACCCGTCCGTAACACTCATCCCCAGATTGGTGCAGCTTAGCTCAGTTGGTGGTGGAGGCGGTGGAGGTGGGTTAACTGGTGGTATACCGATGAACACCAAGTTCCCGCAGTTATAGAGGATAAAGAAGCGAAGCCCGTCTTTATTAGTGCCCGACAAAGCCTGGTAAGTGCTGACACCGTTTTTGTCCCACCCCCACAGATAGCGAAGCCAGGTGCGTCCACCGTTCGCTCCCTCGATATTCACGGGCTGCTCGCCGGCCAGACCGTAAGGCTTTCGACCCATAGAGTAGAGGTTTCGGTTGTAATCTGTTGATCGCAAGGTGACTGTTGCGGCATTGGCGACGTCAGTGCAGGTGATGTTGTAGTGGGCCAGAATCTTGATGTAGTCCTCATTATTATTAAGACAGTGAAGTACTGCTTGATCGCGGTTTGCGAAGCCACCATTAATAAGGTCATTGTCCGGGCTGGCAGAAACTGATGCTTGAGGCGGGGAAATAACAGCGAAAAGTTGCACAAACATAGCCAAAACTAGCATTATAAGGCCAGTTTTGCGAACCGTACTTTCGTTGTGGACGCGCTTGGCGTAAAAACTAACCTGGTTTATCAGACTAGGGTTGAAAGGTAGGTTACTGAGAAGTTTCTTGAACATTGCCACACGCCCTCTTACTGCTAATGCTTATTCAATCATGAAACACCCTCCAATAACAAGCTTTCGAAGTTGTACGGAGTGGATAATTCCACTATAATAGTTTGTAAGTGAGAAAACTAAAGGGGTGTAGAGGGTTCGTTAGAAGTGGCAAAAAGCAAAGACTATGATTCAGGCTCGATTCAGGTACTAGAGGGACTTGAGCCGGTTCGCAAACGACCAGGTATGTATATCGGTGGTACCGGGGTTGAAGGTCTCCACCACTTGGTATGGGAGATTGTAGACAATGGTATTGATGAGGCGCTTGCCGGTCATGCTACTGAAGTATCTGTAAAACTACAGGCAGACGGCGGCGTTACGGTTACTGACAATGGTCGAGGTATTCCTACCGATGTTCATCCAAAGACGGGCAAGAGTACCGTAGAAACCGTACTGACAGTGCTGCACGCGGGTGGTAAGTTTGGCGGCGGTGGCTACAAAGTATCCGGCGGTCTGCACGGTGTGGGTGTGAGCGTGGTAAACGCCTTATCAACTAAATTGCGCGTCCAGGTTTTGCGCGATGGTAAGGTTTTTGAACAAGATTATGAACGGGGCGCACCAAAGGGCGACCTAAAAGTTGTCGGTAAAACCGATGGCACGGGAACCGTCATTACGTTCTATCCAGACGAGACAATTTTTGAGACAGTTAAGTTCAACCAGGAAACTATTCTCGACCGACTGCGCCATGCTGCCTACCTGACAAAAGGTATCCGCACCAACTTTGAAGACGAAAATACAGGAACACGTTATGGGTTTTACTTCGAAGGTGGCATCCAGTCGTACGTAAAACACCTGAATTACGGCAAAGATGTCGTAGATGATGATGTCTTTTATGTAGATAAACAGGTTGATGAAGTGCAGGTAGAGATCGCACTCCAATATACGGATGCGTTCAATGAATCAATCAGGGCATTTGCAAATAATGTGTTCAACCCCGATGGCGGTACTCACATGACCGGTTTCCGCGCTGCGCTTACCCGGGTGATTAACGACTATGCCCGTAAAAACGGCCTCTTGAAGGAAAAAGAAGAAAACCTGTCAGGTGAAGATACCCGTGAAGGGCTCACTGCTGTTATTTTGGTCAAATTACCTGACCCACAGTTTGAGGGCCAGACCAAGAACAAACTTGGCAATCCGGAAATTCGTGGTTATGTGGAACAGGTACTTTCTGAGTATCTGAACTACTACCTTGAGGAACATCCTGCAATTGCCAAGAAGATCGTGGGCAAGGCACTCCTCGCCGCTCGGGCTCGTAAGGCTGCCCGCGCCGCACGTGAGAACATTATTCGCAAAGGTGTCCTCGAGGGTTCTGGCTTGCCTGGCAAGCTAGCCGACTGTTCATCGCGGGACCCCAGCACATCAGAACTTTACATCGTAGAGGGTGACTCGGCTGGTGGATCGGCTAAATCTGGTCGTGACAGTAAGACGCAAGCTATTTTGCCACTACGAGGAAAAGTACTGAACGTTGAGCGAGCTCGTCTCGACAAGATGCTCGCCAATAACGAAATTGTGACGCTGATTAAGGCACTCGGGGTAGGGATTGAGGAACAGTTTGATATGAGCGGATTGCGCTACCACCGCATTATCATCATGACCGACGCCGACGTAGACGGTAGCCACATTAGCACGCTGCTGCTGACATTCTTCTTTAGGCACATGCGACCGGTTATCGACGGTGGCCACTTATATCTGGCTAAGCCACCCCTGTACTTGCTGAAGGGAGCAAGCAACAAGCGTCAGTATGCGTACAGCGACGCGGAGCGCGACAAACTCATCGACGCGCTTATCGCTGATCGTAAAGAGCGTGGCACCAAAGTTAACAGTGACGACGACCGCAAGAAGCAGGCTGGTCTAAGCGACATCCAGCGCTACAAGGGTCTTGGTGAAATGGATGCTGAACAGTTGTGGGAAACAACCATGAACCCTGAGAATCGTGTGCTAATACAAGTGCGCCTAGAAGATGCCGAAAAAGCCGACGCTATTTTCAACAAGCTGATGGGTACCGAAGTAGATTTGCGTAAAAACTTCATTCAAACGCATGCCAAGTTTGTAAAGGATCTGGATGTATAGGATATGAACGACGAGAATAACACCCCAATCGAAAACGAAGCGCCAGAGCAGAAAGATCTCGAGATTATCACCTCGGATCCCGTACATGTAAAAGATGTAGGACTAGTTGAGTCACGTACTGTTGAGAACGTCATGGAGGATAGCTACCTTCGTTACTCCATGAGCGTTATTGTCTCGCGTGCCTTACCAGATGTTCGCGACGGCCTGAAGCCGGTGCACCGCCGTATTTTGTATTCTATGGACAAAAACGGGTGGAAACCCGGGTCAAAATTTGTTAAAAGTGCTCGTATTACCGGTGACGTCATGGGTAAATACCACCCGCACGGTGACGTTGCCATCTATGACGCTATGGTGCGTTTGGCACAAGATTGGTCTACTCGTTACCTGCTAGTGGACGGTCAGGGTAACTTTGGTTCTATGGATGGCGACCCGCCAGCCGCTCAGCGTTATACAGAGGCTCGCATGGCCAAAGCTGGCGCAGCTTTACTTGAAGACATCGACAAAGAAACAGTGCCATTCCGCGAAAACTATGATGGGTCCGAGCAGGAGCCAGAAGTACTGCCCGCTAAGTTGCCAAACTTACTATTGAATGGACAGATTGGTATCGCCGTTGGTATGGCCACCAATATCCCAACGCACAACGTTTCAGAAATTATCGACGCAACAGTCACACTTATTGATAAGCCAGAATCCACATTGGATGATTTGCTCGAGCATGTACAGGGGCCTGATTTCCCAACCGGCGGTATCGTTTACGGTAAAGAATCTATCCGCACTGCGTTCGCAACTGGTCGTGGTGGCGTTGTTGTCCGTGGTGTAGCCATGATTGAAGAAGGGGTGAAGGGCAAACAGCGCATTGTTATTACCGAGATTCCTTATGGTGTAAACAAGGCTGGACTTCTCGAGAAGATAGCTGACTTATATAAAGACAAGAAGATCTCTGGTATTAGCGACCTACGTGATGAGAGCGCCCGCGGTAATGTTCGACTGGTGATTGACCTCAAGAAAGATGCCTACCCAAAGAAGCTATTGAACCACCTGTACAAGCTGACGCCACTACAGATGACGGTGCACTACAACATGCTGGCGCTGGTAGATGGTATCCAGCCACGTGTGCTTGGCTTGCAGGATATCTTGCAGGAATACATCAAGCATCGTCAGGTTGTTGTTCGTCGTCGTACCGAATATGAGCTGCGAAAAGCGAAAGAGCGTGCACATATCTTAGAAGGGCTGAAGACTGCGCTCGATCACATCGACGAAGTGATTGCGACCATTCGTTCAAGCCAAACCACCGATGAAGCCCAAGTGAACCTCATGAAGAAGTTTAAGCTGACCGAGATCCAGGCAAAAGCTATCTTGGCCATGCAGTTGCGTACACTTGCTGGTCTGGAGCGCAAGAAGATTGAGGATGAACTGGCCGAACTACTTAAACTCATCGGTGAGCTCGAAGCCATCTTGGCCGACGAAAAGAAGATTCTCAAGATCATCAAGACCGAGTTACTCGAAATGAAAAAGCAATTTGGCGACGAACGTCGCACCAAAGTAGTGCCACAAGAGTTGGGCAAAATGAGCGACGAAGACTTTGTGCCAGATGAGCAAGTTGTCGTTACGCTTACCTCAGCCAATTACATCAAACGGAGCCCGATTGCCGACTACAAGCGTCAAGGTCGTGGCGGTAAGGGTAAGCGCGGCATGGCGACCAGGGAAGAAGACGTTATTGAGCACGTAGTCTACGCTAGCACACACGACTTCCTCCTATTCTTTACCAACAAGGGTCGGGTATTCCGCCTGAAGACCTATGAAGTGCCAGCTGTGGGCTTGAATGCCAAGGGTGTTGCCATCGTGAACCTTCTACAATTGCAGCCAGAAGAAACCGTTAGTTCGGTTATTAACGTTAGCAAGCAGTCTAACGGCGGTAATTTGCTCATGTGTACCAAGCGGGGTGTCGTGAAGAAAACGCCGTTTGAGCAGTACCAGAACGTGCGACAGAGCGGTCTTATTGCTATCAATCTTGACGATGGTGACGAGCTGAAGTGGATTCGCATGACCGACGGCAACAACGAAGTGGTTATCTCTACCTCGCAGGGCCAGGCCATTCGTTTCCATGAGAAAGATGCGCGTCCGATGGGTCGTGTCTCTCGAGGAGTGCGCGGTATTCGTCTCCGTGCCGGTGACGAAGTTATCGGTATGGACATGGTCGAAGAGGGCTCCAGTATCTTCGTTATTAGCCAGTATGGCTACGGTAAGCGTACTAAGATTGCGCAGTTCACGGCTCATGCTCGTGGTGGTGTTGGTATCCGTTCCGCGGTTGTTAACAGCAAGACAGGGAACCTCATGGGCGTAAAGACCCTGAAGGATGATGCGCACGAGATCATCATTATCTCGACCCATGGCCAGACTATTCGCCTCGGCCTCAAAGATATTCCAGAACTCGGTCGTGCAACCCAGGGCGTACGTATTATGCGCCTGAACGATGGTGATACAGTCGCCTCATTGGCACTAGTAGAAAAGACAGATGATGCCGAAGACGAAGAGCCGGTGGCCGACGAGAAGCCTGAAGAGAAGAAAACTACCAAAAAAACAGATTAAACTGCACATAATCGTTGTAAAAACATAAACGGTATATAAAACGCTTGACTAAGGTGTATATAAGAGGTACGATAGTCGGAGTCATTTCGTGGGGTATGTATTAGTGTCCTCGAAATCGATAACGAACGTTAAAAATTGAATAGTGCAAGTTAATGTTTTGACCTTTGGTCAAAGCGTTAACCGTTCGCCAACCAAGGCGAACGATCAACGTCAGTTCATTTGAACTGTTTTGAAAGTACAAAAGTCAGTAATTTGATTACTTCGGTAATCTGTTCGACTGAATGCTAAGACAGATTCTTTTTTTGGAGAGTTTGATCCTGGCTCAGGATGAACGCTGGCGGCGTGCCTAATACATGCAAGTCGAGCGGTAAGGCCTCTTCGGAGGTACACGAGCGGCGGACGGCTGAGTAACGCGTAGGAACGTACCCCAAAGTGAGGGATAACGCACCGAAAGGTGTGCTAATACCGCATGTGGTCTTCGGATTAAAGCTTCGGCGCTTTGGGAACGGCCTGCGTAAGATTAGCTTGTTGGTGAGGTAATGGCTTACCAAGGCGACGATCTTTAGCTGGTCTGAGAGGATGATCAGCCAGACTGGGACTGAGACACGGCCCAGACTCCTACGGGAGGCAGCAGTAGGGAATTTTCCACAATGGGCGAAAGCCTGATGGAGCAACGCCGCGTGCAGGATGAAGGCCTTCGGGTTGTAAACTGCTTTTTTCTGTGACGATTATGACGGTAGCAGACGAATAAGGACCGGCTAACTACGTGCCAGCAGCCGCGGTCATACGTAGGGTCCAAGCGTTATCCGGAATTACTGGGCGTAAAGAGTTGCGTAGGTGGCAGAGTAAGTAGGTAGTGAAAGCACACGGCTCAACCGTGTATCCATTACCTAAACTGCTCAGCTAGAAGATGAGAGAGGTCGCTAGAATTCCTAGTGTAGGAGTGAAATCCGTAGATATTAGGAGGAATACCGATGGCGTAGGCAGGCGACTGGCTCATTCTTGACACTAAGGCACGAAAGCGTGGGGAGCAAACGGGATTAGATACCCCGGTAGTCCACGCCGTAAACGATGGATGCTAGCTGTTACGAGTATCGACCCTTGTAGTAGCGAAGCTAACGCGTTAAGCATCCCGCCTGTGGAGTACGGCCGCAAGGCTAAAACATAAAGGAATTGACGGGGACCCGCACAAGCGGTGGAGCGTGTTCTTTAATTCGAAGGTAAGCGAAGAACCTTACCAGGGTTTGACATCCTGCGAATTTCTCCGAAAGGAGAGAGTGCTTTATTGAACGCAGTGACAGGTGATGCATGGCCGTCGTCAGCTCGTGTCGTGAGATGTTTGGTTAAGTCCATCAACGAGCGCAACCCTTATATTTAGTTGGATTTTTCTAAATAGACTGCCCCGGTAACGGGGAGGAAGGAGGGGATGATGTCAGGTCAGTATTTCCCTTACATCCTGGGCTAGAAACACGCTACAATGGCCGGTACAAAGGGCTGCCAAGTCGCGAGACGGAGCAAATCCCATCAAAGCCGGTCCCAGTTCGGATAGCAGGCTGAAACTCGCCTGCTTGAAGTCGGAATCGCTAGTAACGGTAGGTCAGCACACTACCGTGAATACGTTCCCGGGTCTTGTACACACCGCCCGTCAAACCATGAAAGTCACCAATACCTGACGTGCTAGCTTGCCTAGCCCTAAGGTAGGGGGGATGATTGGGGTTAAGTCGTAACAAGGTATCCGTACCGGAAGGTGCGGATGGATTACCTCCTTTCTAGGGAGTAAATGAGCCGAGTGACTCAATTGATCACTCGAGCTAGGCGATCCTTGATGACCGAGTCTGAACTCGTCGGTTATCGCTAAGGAAAGAGTTCACCTTTAACGAATTGACGTTGAATGCACTATTCAGTTTTTAACACCGGGTTGCTCTTCCCAGACCAAAAGAGCCGAGAAGCCGAAAAATGAGCCCATTTGCGAGAGGGCTCATTTTTTATACAGTTGCCAATAACAGGGGTTTTATGTACAATAGCCTGGTCTTTGCTTGGGGCAATAGCTCAGTTGGCTAGAGCACCTGCTTTGCAAGCAGGGGGTCCGGGGTTCGAGTCCCCGTTGCTCCACCAAGAAAGATGAGGGGCTGTAGCTCAGCTGGTTAGAGCGCGTCACTGATAATGACGAGGTCGGTGGTTCGAGTCCTCCCAGCCCCACCAAGTTGAAAACACGAAAATTCTAAACAGTTAAATTGTAGCAACTTTTACAGCGTAATAGGCTTGACTACCTCTGTTATAACGCGTATACTGACTTGGCTGCTTGAGTTTAGGCACGAGGTCGTGCGAAAAAGTCGCACAAAACTTCTAGCGTAAACTCAAGCTCTCAGGGTTATAGTTATCTGTCATTGTGGGATGCCTTGGGTTTTGTAACTTAACAACTAGAAGAAATTTGAGATGATATTCACACTATATGGAAGTGTGAATGTTAAATAAGACAAACGGCATATGCAGTTTTACTGCATATCGGCGCAGCTTGACTGCGCTTGGTTATTGGTTTTGCCAATAACTAGTCAATTGCACTAGTAAACCACCCTTGCAGGACCTTTCAGGTCCCTACGGGGCGATTTACTAATCGTAAAAAGTTACTCAAGCGCACACAAGGGATGCCTTGACACAAGATACCGATGAAGGACGTAGTAGGCTGCGAAAAGCTTCGGGGAGCTGCCAACAAGCTCTGATCCGAAGATATCCGAATGGGGAAACCCGGCTAGAGTCATGTCTAGTCACTCTTAGCTGAATATATAGGCTAGGTAGCGGGAACCTGGGGAACTGAAACATCTTAGTACCCAGAGGAAGAGAAAGTAAACAACGATTCCGTTAGTAGTGGCGAGCGAATGCGGAATAGCCCAAACTTTTTAGGTTTCCATCTAGTAATAGATGGATAAATTGGTAGATGAATATCTAAAAGGGGTTGTGACATTACAGATTCCAGTACTTAAGATCAGATTTATCTGCTCTTGGGTACTGACATCGTGTGCTACCACCAGCACGAGTAAGGTAAAAAATTGCGGAGCGAGCAGAACAGTCTGGAAAGACTGGCCAAAGACGGTGATAGCCCGGTATGCCAAGCGAAGCAACCTTATCATTTGTTTTGTCGAGTAGGTCGGGACACGAGAAACCCTGACTGAATCCGGGACGACCACGTCCCAAGGCTAAATATATCTTGTGATCGATAGTGAACTAGTACCGTGAGGGAAAGGTTAAAAGAACCCCGGGAGGGGAGTGAAATAGAACCTGAAATTGTGTGCGTACAAGGAGTCGGAGCCCTTCGGGGTGACGGCGTGCTTTTTGTAGAACGATCCAGCGAGTTAATTGTCAGTGCGAGCCTAAGGCATTTGCCGGAGGCGTAGTGAAAGCGAGGCTGAATAGGCCGAACATAGTACTGGCGATTAGACCCGAAACCGAGTGACCTAACCATGGGCAGGCTGAAGCGCGGGTAAAACCGCGTGGAGGGCCGAACCGTAGCGACCTGCGAAACGCCCGGATGACCTGTGGTTAGCGGTGAAATGCCAATCGAACTCGGAGATAGCTGGTTCTCCTCGAAATAGCTTTAGGGCTAGCGTTGTACGGTAGCAATCTGGGGTAGAGCTCTGATTCGGACTGGGGCCAGTGATGGTACCCACCCTTGTCAAACTACGAATACGGATTGTGGAACTACAGCAGTCAGAACGTCGGGGCTAAGCTCGGCGCTCAAAAGGGAAACAGCCCAGACCATCGTCTAAGGTCCCTAAATATATGCTCAGTGGGAAACGAGGTGAGATTTCTTAAACAACGAGGATGTTGGCTTAGAAGCAGCCATTCATTTAAAGAGTGCGTAACAGCTCACTCGTCAAGAGATCTTGCGCGGAAAATGTAACGGGGCTAAAGCATATTACCGAAGACATGGGTGTGTACATTTATGTATGCGCGGTAGAGGAGCGTTCCTTAGGCACTGAAGTCAGATCGCGAGATCTGGTGGAGCGTAAGGAAGTGAGAATGCTGGAATGAGTAACCATAAGGCAGGTGAGAATCCTGCCCACCGAAAGAGCAAGGTTTCCTGGGCCACGGTAATCGTCCCAGGGTTAGTCGGTCCTAAGCCGAGGCGCGTAGCGTAGGCGATGGACAACGGGTTAATATTCCCGTACTAGTCTTGTATTGTTTGGAGTGCGCATCATGTTAGCAGGAGCGGGTTCATGGTTATACCCGTCTAAGCAGCGTAACAACTGTGAATGAGAGGCCCTTACGGGCTGATTCTTGTGAGAGTGGTGACTAGAAAAGCTTCCAAACTTATGTACATGGCTATCCGTACCGCAAACCGACACAGGTGCTCAGGTCGAGAAGACCAAGGTGTACGAGTGATTCTTCGTCAAGGAACTCGGCAATTTAGCGACCGTAACTTCGGGATAAGGTCTGCCTCGCCACTATGTTTGTAAACTAGTGGATTATTTGCCAGTTTTCCTTAAAATTTCGAGATAATGCCAGACAAATTTGAAGGGAGGCTGACCTCATAAACTACTACATCTTTATAGATATAGTGGCGAGGCCGCAGCTAAGGAGCCCACGCAACTGTTTACCAAAAACACAGGTCTCTGCTAACACGAAAGTGGATGTATAGGGGCTGACTCCTGCCCGGTGCTGGAAGGTTAAGGGGAGCGCTTCACGGTGCGAACTGAAGCCCCAGTGAACGGCGGCGGTAACTATAACCGTCCTAAGGTAGCGAAATTCCTTGTCAGGTAAGTTCTGACCCGCACGAATGGAGTAATGATGTGGGCACTGTCTCGACGAAGAGCTCGGTGAAAGTGCATTGACGGTAAAGATGCCGTCTGTCCGCAGCAGGACGAAAAGACCCCGTGGAGCTTTACTACAGTTTGACATTGGGCCGAGCTGCAACATGTGTAGGATAGGTGGGAGACTTTGAAGCCTCAGCGCTAGCTGGGGTGGAGTCGCCGGTGAAATACCACCCTTGTTGTAGTTTGGTCCTTACTCGTGCCGTTATCCGGTATGAGGACCGTGTCTGATGGGTAGTTTAACTGGGGCGGTTGCCTCCTAAAGAGTAGCGGAGGCGTTCAAAGGTTGGCTAGGTTCGGATGGAAATCGAACTGATAGTGCATACGCATAAGCCAGCTTGACTGTGAGGCCAACAAGCCGAGCAGGCACGAAAGTGGGAGTAAGTGATCCGTCGTACCGACCTTTATTGGTCACTGAAAGTGGGATCGACGACGCAAACGGATAAAAGTTACCCCGGGGATAACAGGCTTATAGCGCCCAATAGTTCACATAGACGGCGCTGTTTGGCACCTCGATGTCGGCTCATCTCATCCTGGGGCTGAAGCAGGTCCCAAGGGTCCGGCTGTTCGCCGGTTAAAGAGGTACGTGAGCTGGGTTCAGAACGTCGTGAGACAGTTCGGTTTATATCCGCTGTGGACGATAGGAAATTTGAGGAGATTTGACCCTAGTACGAGAGGACCGGGTTGAACGCACCGCTGGTGTACCAATTGTTCTACCAAGAGCATCGTTGGGTAGCTATGTGCGGAATAGATAAGCGCTGAAAGCATATTAAGCGCGAAACTAACTTCAAGATTAGATTTCCCTATGACCTCCCTGAAAGACGATCAGGTTGATAGGCGCAAGGTGGAAGTGCGGTAACGTATGGAGCCGAAGCGTACTAATAGAGGCATTGACTTTTTACGTCTTCTCACAAGAACATTTAGGGCTTGTGAGAAGAAGTGCATTGACTAGTTATTGGTGTGACGAATAGTTACACACCGTTTGTTAACATCTCAAATCCGTGCGAAACATGGACATCAATCAGGCAATAAACCCGATTTGGGAATTTTGCTTGAGGAAAGTGCAAGGAGACAGTGAGTTTTTGAAGGGAGCGTACTAATGTACGATGACTGAAAAAGACGAATGTAGTCGACACCGCATTTTCCCAAGAGAGTTGACGGAGTAATGAGCTTTGCTCGTTAGCAGGTCAACTCGGCAAAAGTGCCAAATTGGTGCCCATGGCGAGAGGGAAACACCTGTTCCCATGCCGAACACAGCAGTTAAGCCTCTCTGCGGTTACAATACTTGGGGTCCACCCCTGGGAAAATAGCACGGTGCCAAATTATATAAAGGGAGTCCGAATTAGGACTCCCTTTATCTTTTTACAGTAGAATGTACCTATGGCGAGCGAAGCTGAAAAACTAAACTGCAAGCGTAAGCGGCGTTTTAACAACGACGTCGAAGCCCAAGCGGCTCTGAAACGGATCAACCCCGGAAAAGCCCACAGAGGCCCTTCACGCGTCTACAAATGCACAGTTTGTGGCGGGTATCACTTGTCTTCAAAACCAAAGTTGTAATTGTGGCGTACAATAAAGGTATAACAAGGAGGATGCGATGGTTAAGCATGTAGACAAAGTAGTTAAGGTCACGAACAGCGGCGGTATGTCCGAATTTGTGTTTTTTGCAGCCTGGATTGGGGCTGTCGTGTACTTCGTTGAACAGGCGAGCGGCTTTTGGGGCGTCATTGTAGGTTTCCTCAAAGCCTGCGTCTGGCCAGCCTACGTCGTGCATCACGTATTAGGCTTACTACATCTCTAAAAATTATCTATTTTGCTCGGCTTGGACTCGGTAACGAGTAATTTTATCGATGAGATCGTAGGGGATCGGCTTATCTAGTGGGAAGCGTACGGTACCCTTTGATGTCTCGTATTTTTCAGTTCAGGGGCAAAGTCAGCGATAGCTTGGGCACCTGGGTAGAAGCCCAGGTGTTTTTCATAACCAGAGAAGTGGACTAGGTTACGTCCTTGCGTGTAGGTGGGTATACCGTACGAAATTCGCTCTTGTGCGTCAGGGGCGGATTTTCTGATAGTAGTGCGGACTTTTTGCAAGATATCCTGCACGGCTGGGGGATAACCAGCAATAAATTCATCCACGCTACCAATGTCCATCGTACGTTTCTGCATGCTACTCAGTATAGCCCAGTTTTGTGTTATGACAGGGCTCTTTTGGTTTGACAGCCTATTTACGAGAGGCTACGCTGTAAGAGTAAGAATAAGCAGTATGCCAAAAGCCAGACAAAGAAGTTCGATACGTTTTTATGCCGCTGCGGTTATGTCCGTGGGTTTATTTGTATTTGTACTACTGTCGGGCAGGTCTGCCCGCGCCGCCTGCGCTGCGCCAACAACCTCCTATGGTGCTAGCACTGTTAGCAGCGTCAGTGTTCCGGCAACTGGTACCTATCGTTTGTGGGTTCGTTTGAATGCCCCAGACACGACTAACAATTCGGTGACTGTCGATGTAGGATCTGGCTATTGTGGTATTGTCGTGGGTGACAATACCGCTATTTCGGCAAATAGCTGGACGTGGGTAGATTACAAAAATGGGACTACCACTAGCAAAGTTGACCTCGCTCTCTCGGCTGGCACATATTCGGTAGTAGTAAACGGGCGGGAGCCAGATGTTAGTGTCGATAAGGTGCTCCTTGTAACAGATACTGCATGTGTGCCGACAGGCGATGGCAGTAACTGTTTGGCGGATACGACACCACCAACTGTTAGCTTGACTAGCCCTGTCGGGGGCACCGTAACCGTCACTGTTAACCTGACGGCAAATGCAACTGATGCAAGAGGAATCGGCAAAGTTGAATTTTACGCAGGGCTGACTCTTCTCGGCAGTGATACAACGTCACCATACTCGTATTCATGGGATACCGCTGCATTTAGTAACCAGTCTTACGTGATAACGGCTCGTGCTTACGACACATCTGGCAATGCGGCTAACTCTAGTTCGGCTACTGTAAACGTCGCGAACCCACCGACAGTTTCTCTTACGAGTCCAGTGAATAACGCGACGCTGACCGGTATAGCCGGTATTACGGCCAATGCATCTTCGGTGACAGGTATCAACCGGGTTGAGTTCTACGTCGATGCAACAATGGTAGGCCAGGCAAACATCAGCCCATATGGGACGATTATCGATAGTAAGACATTTGCCGATGGGCAGCATACCATTGTCGCCAAAGCGTTTGATGCAACAGGGGTAACTGCAACAAGCTCAGTAACTGTCAGTACCCTAAACCAGCTATCGCCCATAACGGTAGTGCCGTCTGACGACGCAATGGTAAAAGACGGCAGCAATTACGTCAGTAAGAATTTTGATACACTCAATCGACTGCGTGTAAGTAATATTACAGGCTGCGCCAAGAGTTGCGGTACGCAATTTAACCGCAACAGCTACCTTAAATTCAAAGTTTCTGGTCTTAAAGCTGCGCCCAAGACCGTAAGTCTCAGGTTATATGCAACCGACGCCAGTGCTGATGGCGGTACAGTTTACAGGGTCGACAATAACGACTGGACAGACAGTATAGTTACGTGGAACAATGCGCCCGCAATAAGCAGTGTTGTGTTAGGTCGGGCTGGGGCCATAAAGTCGGGGCAATGGGTAACGATCACGCTTGACCCAACCTGGATTACCAAGGACGGCGTCTATAGTATCGGTCTGAAGAGTAATAGTGGCGATGTGGGTGGCTACGCTAGCTCTGAGACTCAAAACAAGCCCGCTCTGCAGTTCAGTTTCTAGGTGGAGACTGTTGACATAATGGTTATGTAGTGGTATCATAAGCATATTCGAAAGAATACATGAGGGTTTTCCTGCAAAGGAGAACTCTTTTTGTATCCGCTCGAGAAGGTAGTAAGGATAAGGGAGGCCAAAACATGGCTGGAACAGTACCTGGCGGCAAGGCTGCCGCTACAACCAACAAGAAGAAGTACGGTGCAGATTTTTACGCTCGCATCGGCGCAATGGGTGGCAAGAAGGGCCGTACCGGTGGTTTTTATGCCAACCGTGAGCTCGCTCGTGTTGCTGGCGCCAAGGGTGGACGTATCTCTCGCCGCACTAAGAAGACTGTTTAACAGACTTCACTACGAAAAGGTCGCTGAAAGAGTTTTAGGCTCACTCAGCGACTTTTTTGTTTGTATGGTAGCCATTCTTCGGTATGGCCTACAGAAGCGCGCACTTGAAACAACCCAGACACAGGTGCAGTTGTGGCACGTGTACTGTTCTGCATTTACTTGAAGACTGACAACGCCGCACCGCGGGCAGGTGCTTCTCTGGTGTAACCAATCCCGGTAGGTGTCCAGACAGTCTTGGATGTGATCTTCCTCAATTGTAATACCTACCGAGCTTCCTATACTCTTGGCCTTTTCCCATGCAGCGACTTCAAGGAGAACCAGTTGGATGTCTGAGTCGTAGTCTTGGTGAGACAGAAGGGCATGACCAGCTTCATGCAGAAGTGACCACGCACTTTCTTTATCAGAACTAGGCGAATCGGTATACGTAATAGTTCTACTGGCAGGCGACCAACAGAACGACTCACTTTTATCAAACTTTATACCAGGTATGATATCTTTTAATTTATCAATGAGCTCGTCCATATGGATCCTTCGCGAGTTCATAACAGCCATAAATGACGGCTTCTTCTGGCTTGGTCGCGCAGTGGATTGGAGGTATAGGTACCAAAGGGGTTTCGTATTTTTTGAGTTCTTTTTCCAGATGTCCAATATATTTTTCAAAGTTGGTATTAACGCCGCCCCCCATAACGATGATGTCAGGTTGAATGACTGATATGAGGTCAATTAATCCCAAGCCTAGATCATGCGCAATAATTTTCCACGTGTGGGCATCATTGATATCGCTGGCGCGCTTTTGAAACCGTTCAACAATTGCACGACCAGAAACAACATCTTCCCACTGGCGCATGGAGCCGCGATAATCAACAAGTATTTGGCCACCTTCACTATCGGCTAAGCTGTCATTAATATTACCATTTGTGATAAGTGCACAGCTAATTCCTGTTCCGATCGTGACGTATAAAACGTCTTTGTATTGCTTGAGTTGTCGTCCTTCATACAACCCTGCCAGTTTTGCATCGTTTTCGATACGGACAGGGCAGCCAAGAATTTTTTCAGTATCGGCTTCAATAGTGGCACGACCCCAGTGCAGAGTACCGTAGCCAAGCGCTATACCAGTGGTGCGATCGAGGCGACCAGGTACTGCCACAGCAGCCCGCAAAAAGTCTTTTGTAGTAAGTTGTGCAACATTTTCCTGTAAAACGTGTAGAAATTCTTCGTAGTTTTGGGGAGTCGCAAACTTGCGCTGCTCCAATATCTCGCCCTTGCCGTTAAAGGCGGCAATAAGCGTCTTTGTTCCCCCAATATCGACAGCCCCAATCATAACATTTAGTGTAGCATAAGACCGAACCATTAACCCTTTGACCTCCAGGGAAATAACAGATATAATGCAGCTAACCATACAAGCAGTTTGCTTAGCTGCTTCGAGGAATACATCAGAAGGAGGCATGAATTAACATGTCAAAAAGTACTACTGTTACTATGGACGATTTATTGGCCAGCAGTGACATTCAACAATTAAAAGCAGGAGACGTTGTCGAAGGCGTTGTCAGTTCTGTGCGAAAGCACGAGATCTGGATTGACCTTGGAGCCAGGGGTGTCGGTGTCGTGATGCGTCGCGAGATTGGGCACGGTCAACAGCTCGAAGAAGGGCAAGCAGTTGTCACAAGCGTTGTGGATCCTGAAATGGACGAAGGATACGCACTACTGAGTATGCGTCGTGCAGCCAAAGACCGAGGTTGGGACGAGCTACAACGGTTATTCGATAGTCAGGAAATAGTGGAGATTACTCCGTATGACGCCAACCGTGGTGGTTTGCTCGTTGAGCTTGAAGGAATCCGTGGTTTCTTGCCCGTTTCACAGCTCGCAGCAGGGCACTATCCGCGCGTTTCGGGCGCTGATAAGGATGAAATCCTGCAGAAGCTCAATCAGCTAGTAAATAAGGTTCTACGCGTTCGTATTTTGGACGTCAGCCGCAAGGACAATAAGCTTATCTTCTCTGAGAAGGAAGCAGTTAAAGACGACATGCAGGCACGCTTCTCTGAACTCAAGGTGGGCGATGAGGTCGAAGGCGTTGTAACTGGGGTTATTGATTTTGGCGCGTTTGTAAACGTTGACGGAATTGAAGGCCTTATTCACATCTCTGAAATTTCTTGGGAACGTGTCGAAGACCCTCGTGACTACGTCAAAACAGGTCAAACCGTAAAAGCCAAGATAATCGCCATCGATAAAGACCGCTTGAGCCTTAGCTTGAAGCAGATGAGCGAAGACCCATGGCTACAAGAAGTAAAAGCCTTCAAGAAGGGTGACATCGTAGAGGGTAAAGTAACCCGCATCACTCCGTTTGGTGCGTTTGTGCAGCTAAGTTCAGCAGTTGAGGCGCTTGTTCATGTATCAGAAATGAGCGACGACGAAGGTGTTGACCCTGAGAAGATTTTCCAACTAAACGAAAAAAAGAAGTTCAAGGTTCTTGACATCGATACCGAGGGACGTAAGATTGCGTTGAGCCTCAAAGACGCCAAGTAGATCGAGAATTAAGCGCAGCAATCTGCGGGAAAGGACGTATCATCATGGCTACAACCATCGAAATCGAAGGCTCAATCACTGTCGGTGACCTAGCCGAGAAATTGATGATACCAGTTACCCGTTTGATTGCTGAGCTAATGAAAAACGGGGTCATGGCTACCGTAAACGAGCGTATTGATTTTGATACCGCTCAGATTATTGTCGGTGAACTTGGTTTGGACACAGAGCTACAGAAGAAAGACGAGCAGCTCGTTGTCTCATCCCGGGTTAAACACGCGGCAAGCGATAAGGCTGCGACCCGTCCACCAGTAGTAGCCGTGATGGGGCATGTTGATCATGGCAAGACTAGCCTGTTGGATGCAATACGAGGCTCGGCCGTTGTTAAAGGCGAGGCTGGTGGTATCACACAGCATATCTCGGCGTATCAGGTAAAAAGCGGCGAGCGTTTGATTACTTTTCTTGATACCCCTGGACACGAAGCGTTTGCAGCGCTCCGTGAGCATGGAGCACAGCTGACTGATGTGGTGATTATTGTGATTGCTGCAGATGATGGCATCAAGCCGCAAACTATTGAGGCAATTCGTTTTGCCCGCAAAGCGGGGGTCAAGATGATAGTCGCCGTTAACAAGATCGACAAAGAAGGTGCCGACGTTAACAGGATTAAGCAGCAACTGTCTGAGCATGATCTTCTGGTTGAAGAATGGGGTGGGGACACGGTCGTGGTTGAGGTTTCCGCGAAAACAGGTAAAGGAATACCTGAACTTCTAGAGATGATTTTACTCGTTGCTGATGTCGAGGACCTGCGTGCAGATGTAGACGTACCTGCGGCGGGACTTGTCATTGAGGCTCACATGGAGCAAGGGCGAGGGCCTGTGGCGATTGCGTTAGTAGAAGCTGGTCGCCTGAAAGCTGGGGATTTCATTGTAGCTGGTACAACATACGCACGTATTCGAAACCTAGAATCAACTGATGGCAAGAAATTGAAAGAGGCTTTGCCCTCTACGCCAGTAGTACTAACCGGGTTCAAGTCTCTACCGGAGTTCGGGGACGAGTTCGGCGCGGTTAAAGATGAAAAAACAGCCCGTAATCAAGCTGCTTCGCAGGCCAATAAGCAACAGTCGGGTAGTAAATTAAACATCAATAGTACCGAGCTTATCCGAATGATTAACCGAACAAATAAATTGAGTGAGCTCAATGTTATCGTAAAGGCAGATGTGCAAGGTTCATTGACTTCTGTAGTGGACAGTTTGAAAGCGCTTGATACCGAAGAAGTGGCTGTACGAGTCGTCGGTTCAGGTGTTGGCGCGATTACAGAGAATGATGTTCATATGGCGCACACTAGTAAAGCCATTGTGTACGGTTTTAACGTGACACTACCGGCAAGCATTAAACAGTCGGCAAGCAGAGATAAAGTTAGTATCCGACTCTATCATGTTATTTATGAGTTACTAGATGATGCTAAAACTGAGATGAGTAAGTTGCTGGCACCAGAGGTGGTCGAAACCGAACTCGGTCGTTTAGTCGTAAAAGGGGTGTTTAAGACAACTAAATCAGAAGTTATCTGTGGTGGCGAGGTGACCAAAGGCAAGTTAACAGTTCCAGCTCTTGCCAAAGTGATGCGGGGTAATGAGCAAATTGCCGAGGTAGAAGTCACTAATTTGAAGCGTGGTCCACAGGATACGAAAGAGGTGGTTGAGGGCGAGATGTGTGGGATGTCGCTTAAGACTGAATCTAAGCTTGATCTACAGGTAGATGACAGGCTGGAACTAATAAAACGTGAGGTTGTAGAGCGCTCACTATAGACTCCTGACCAGAGGAGGCCCACAATGGAAGAAAGTCGACCACCCGTTACCAATAACGAGGAAAAGAGTTCACCAGCTATCGAGCGAAAGCAGGGTTTTTTGGTTTCATTTCAAGATCGTCTGCACGAGCTTCTTGGAACAGAGAAACTAGAGAAAGATGAAGCCCGTAAAAAAGAGGGTGATACTACTCTAGAAAAAGATCCGTCTACAGGTCGCTTCCGTCGACTATGGGGGAAGTTGTTCGGTAGCATTGCAAGTGCCGAACTCATCGAACAGCAGGGCAATGATACCGAATTGCCGGTAGAAACTGCTTCACTTGATCAGTTTCTGGGTTTTGATGAAAATTCTGAACGGGGCCTAGAAGATTCTACGGGGATGCCCGAGCATCGAGAAGTAGAGTCGGTTGCGCCTGAACCTCCTGACAGTAGAGAGTCTGACCTTGTGTACGAAACCCAGCATGAACAAAATAGCACTTCTGAAACGTCTCATGATGACCAGAGTGATGGGGGTTATCACGGGGAGACTATTATTTCTCACGACGATGAAGAGCCATTACCTTTTCTTCAGGTGACACATGAACAGCAAGAAGTCGCTCCGATTATACCTCCCCGCTGGGAAGGTCCCACAGAAGATTTGCCTCCACTTGGATCTGTCGATAATAGACAATTTCCCGTATCAGCTACTGAGATGGTTACGCCTATCTTGCACTATGAAGATATGCAACACCGAGAAGTGAGCGAGTTAACGCCTACTCCTGCACGGCTTGCAGAAGAGCGTATTCGCGAGCGTGATGTACAGAGACGCGCCGATGAAAAGCGCGAAGATCAGACGCGTAAACTGAAGCACCAGATCAAAAAAAGACAGGAGCGTACCGTTGAGGAACTGAAAAAAGAAGTTAAACGCGCCATCCCTGATACCCCAGCAGTGCTTCAATCTGAGAAAATCGCAGAACGAACTCCTGTTGCGGACCGTCAGATTGATACGGTTACGCGAGAAACTCGCAGTACTTCCGAGAACTCCGCCGCAGGTATTGAAAAACAAGTAGAGAAAGCTGTGCCAGCACAGGAACAAGATACGCAAACAGTAAAAACTACGGTCGAAAAGGAGCGTCCAAGTGAGCAGGTGCTAGAACGTGTTGTTGAGGCAGCGGAGCACGGTGAACCGATTGAAAAACGATTTGAACAGAGACACGAGATCAAAGATAGTGATTCAGTTACCTCTAGCCCAGTGCCAATTGGTGCCATTATGCCAAGTACGTATCAGAAGTATGCCGAGCAGCTGCAGCCTTCGCTACAACAGACGAACAGGGAATTGGCAGAAAAACTGGCAGCGCAAACAAAACCTCATCAAACGGGGGAACTCTATGCGAGTGCTGTCAGGTGGGGGTTTTGGTCAGCTATTGTGTTAATTGTGCTTGGTCTGATTGCGTATAGGGTAGTGGGGTAGAGGTGTATGCTCATAATGGGACTATCTGGTAGAATAAACAGAACACAAGAGGAAGTACAGCATGTTTAAACTCGATAATGCATTGTTAGAGGATCTCGGATTAGGTGAATTGCCTGTGGCTGATAAAAACAAAATGCTAGCTCACATCTATGAAACACTCGAAATGAGGGTAGGTATGCGCTTGGCGGAGCAGATGTCGAATCAGCAGCTCGATGAATTCGAAGCGTTCATCGATAAGAATGACGAGCCTGGTGCTCTAAAGTGGCTTGAAACAAACTTTCCAGACTATAAGCAGGTGGTTGCTGATCAGCTTGAAAAACTTAAAGCAGAGATAAAACAGGCAGCTCCACAGATACTCGCAGCTAGCCAAGAACAGTAGGCCTATTTCAGATTTCCAAGCAAAAAGGCTTGAGCCGTCATTGCTTTCTTGCCGGCGGGTTGTAGTATGTCTATCTGCAAAGAGTCTTTACCAGTTGCAACGGTGATTTTTGAGCGCTTCTCATCAATGCTAATAGCTCCAGGCTTATCATTATTGCCGGGCACTACGTGCGCAGCTACGACGATGACCTCTTTGTTATCTAGCATTGTCCGACTGCGCGGCCATTCGGCATACGCGCGAATCTCGCGCTCCAGCTCGGCAGCGCTTTTATCCCAGTTGATGGTGCCATCTTCTTTAGTTAGCTTCCGTGAGTATGTTGCACGGTCTGGATGGGGCTGTGAGCGTGGTTTTACACTACCCTCTAGATATTGAGGTAAGTATTCCGCCAGAAGCAGATTACTCAGGTTAATAAGCTTATCTGTCAATGTGGGTGTTGTATCTTTAGGGGTGATAGGCAAGCTCTTCTGAGTAAGGATTTTCCCAGTATCTAGGGTGGGCTCTATAAGCATCAGACTTACGCCAGTCTTGGGCTGGCCACTCAGTACTGCAAAGGTGATGGGATCCGCACCACGCCATTCTGGGAGTAAGCTGAAGTGACTATTTATGATGCCCAGTTCAAAATGGTCGATTGCACCTTGTGAAACAATAACGCCGAAATCCACAATAACGCCGACTCTGCTTTTCAAGTTGGTCTTCTCAAGAAGTTCGTCGAGTTCTTGTCGGGTATTCGCAAACAATAGCGGTAGATCCTTAGTAGAAGCTAAAATCTCAACAGGGGCGGCAACACGGTGGTGTGCTGCCCGGGCTTTTGTAATCACTGCTTCTATAGAGAAAACCTCAGAGAGATGGCCCAAGGAGGCGGCGGCAACGGGGCCACTACCAAAGAATACGATTGTTTCGGATGTCTTTTTCATAGTCTAGTTTATGCAAGTTACCTTTTTCGGTTAACTGATAGAAGGCATCGGGGGTATCTTTGATATGGTCAATGAAAACAACACCGTTGGTATGGTCAGTCTCATGTTGCAAGATACGGGCTATATCACCGCTCGCTTTTACAGTGAATATTTTTCCGTCGACACCCATTGCCCGTACTCGGACTTTTTCGTACCGGGGAACCAGCCCGTAGATATCTTTGATGCTCAAACATCCTTCGTAATCCTCGATGAGCTTGCCCTCGTATTTCGTTATCTCCGGGTTAATAAACACGGCAAACGCGCTGTGGTCAGGCTTGTCTCTAATAATGAAGATTCGCAGTAGTTTGTTGACTTGCACAGCTGCCAACCCAACAGTAATTTCGTGATCTCGCGCAGCTTCCCAGTCAAGCATCGCAGACTTCATATCTGTTATAAGTTTTAATATATCATCTGTGATAATCCCAATGCGTATTGAACGCTGGCGCAAGCTTTTATGGGGGAGGGTGATAATGTCTTCTTTTTTCATAGCTAATTAGTAGTGAGTATATCTGAAGTTCTTCTATCATCAAACTCTACAACAGATGGGATGGGTCAAGATCATAGTGCCAGTTTGAGGGTAGAACTTTGATGATGCGTAGTAAATCTGCTCGCTTACGAGCCTTGATAACTATTTGCCATGTGTAACCACTCACACCTTTTTCGATAAATGCAGGAGAAGGACCGATAATCTCAGTGTCGTGACTCTTTAGTTGCAGTTGCTCGGCAAGAGCCTGTGCTGCTCGCTGCGCCGAGACCTTAGTTTTACGTGTACAGCTTAATTTCAAAAGATGGTAGTACGGAGGAAAGTGAAACTTTTGTCGCTCTCGTAACTGTTCTTCATAGAATGCACGATAGTTATTCGTCATTGCGTAGTTGATTAGAAGGGACTTAGGGTGATGGGTTTGGACTATGACGCTACTTTCTGTGTGGCCGCGCCCAACGCGACCTAGGACCTGGATGAGAGCCTGAAATGTGCGTTCCTCTGCAGTAAAGTCGGGGAAGTTGAGAGTTGTGTCGGCGAGTACCACGCCCACGACGGCAAGTTTTGGCAAATCGAGCCCTTTCCCAAGCATTTGGGTACCTACAAGGATATCTGCCCCACCAGTTAGTATTTCTTGGTAATTCTGATCAAGACGTTCTGTTTTTTTGAGGTCACTATCGAATCGTTTAATTTTTGCCGATGGGAAGAGTCTGGCCAATTCACTGGCGATACTCTTTGTTCCTGCGCTTTTAAAGAGGATGTCTGTGGACTGACAGACTGGGCAGTTTGTGGGGCTAGACTGTGAGTAACCACACGTGTGACAGATGGCCTTATGGGTGTCTGCATGATACGTGAGCGGTAAATCACATCGAGGGCATAGTGCTTGCCATCCGCAGTTTTGACACAGGATAACTCGAGCCGTACCGCGACGATTGAGGAATATGAGACTCTGTTCCTTTCTTTGTAGTGCGCCCTCAATAGCTTGCAGCAGTGGTTTGCTAATCCACGGCGAGCTTGTGAAGAGGGTTCGATCTTTGAGATCAACCACATCAGTCTGAATCGGATGAGTATTTTTTATGGCCGACTTTTGCATAGTTACTATCGGTAGTTTTCGTACTTCGAACAGATAATAGTCGGCAACGGGCGGGGTTGCGCTCCCCAGCACCAGTTTGGCGTCGTACAGCTGCGCTAATCTCGCGGCGACACGTGGTGTGGAATAGTGCGGAGATTGTTCTTGTTTGTAGGAAGTGTCATGCATCTCGTCAATGATAATGAGACCAACGTTCTTTACGGGGGCAAACAAGGCAGATCGTGGTCCAATAATAATCTGTGGCTCACGGCATGCTGCGATAGTATGCCAGATTTGCCGTCTTTCTTTTGGTGTCATGCCTGAATGCAAGACAGATATAGCTTTACCAAGCTGCTCAAAACTTTTAGTAAGTTGGGGTGTAAGACCAATTTCTGGTGTCATCACCACAACACTCTGACCTTTTGCTGTGGCAGTGTCGGCTAACTCTGTGTAAACACGCGTCTTCCCGCTACCTGTTAAACCATGTAGAAGGACACTGTGGCCAGCGGATTTCTGAATTGTTGCAATGGCTTTCTGTTGTTCTGCAGTTAGCGGAGGCGCACCAGGGAACATGCTAGAACTAGACAGTTTGGTGTCATTGTCGGGGATTTGCTTACTGCTACCCAACAAGAAGGAGGGCAAGAAAAGCCCAGTGGTTATACCACTGGGGCCAGGGTAGTACTGTTGTAGCCACAAAAGTAGCTCCAGGTGCTGGCGATCAATTGCTGACGGGTGCAATATGGTTGTGACGGGCTTAACTGAAAAACGAGGCTTGGTTGTACTATCTAATACAACACCTACAACATTCTGCTGCTGCAGGGGCACACTAATAACGTCTCCGGTATGCAGTGTTTCCCCTGATTCATAGGTGAGCGCCTCGGGTTTATGATACCTCTGTGATGCAACCAAAACTCGGTAGTACATGCCACTATTATAGGCGTCTTCACAAAAAGATGTTGAAAACAGGATTGACCTACCGTATACTTTACGTTGTTCGAATAACAATAAAAGGCTTATGTTAGACGTTTTTATTACATCCCGAGTTCGTAGAAAGATTATCGTTGTATACGCGAAGTACCCTGACTTCAAAACGCACGTACGCGGGCTGGCAAAACTCATTAAGGAGGACGCCGGTAACATTCAACGAGAGCTCAAACGTCTTGAAAAAATTGGTTTTCTTATCTCAGAGCGACAGGGGAATACCAAGATCTATCATACAAATAAGCATTTTGCTATCTTCAAAGAGCTGCAGAGCATTGTCCTGAAATCACAGCGCACTAATCAAAAAAAACAAATTACCTCTTAGAGTATTGCAGAATACCCTCTGTTATCGTACAATGACGCCATGATACAAGTTACCCGTAAAGATTCAAAAGAATCTCTCGAGAGCCTGGTGCGTCGTTTTAGCCGCAAAGTTCAACAGTCTGGCGTTATCGCAACAGCTAAGCAGCATCAGTATTTTGAGAAGCCTACAAGCAAGCGTGAGCGTCGCCTCAAGGCTATCATTCGACGTGACCGAAAGAATGTGAAGCTCAAAAAAATCAAGCTCGGTCAGTAATACATCTCAGATGTCCATCAAGCAGCAAATTGATCAAGACCTGAAACAAGCACTACTCTCAGGCAAAAAAGACCTGGTTACTACACTAAGGGGTCTTAAGAGCGCCATTCTGTATGTAGAAGTTGCGCAAAATAAGCGAGAAACTGGACTGCCAGACCAGGAAGTGATCGAAGTATTCACCCGTGAGGCAAAAAAGCGCCAGGAAAGTGCTGATTTGTACGCCCAGGGCGGTAATGCAGAAAAGCAGCAGGCAGAACTGACCGAGAAGAAGATTATTGAACAGTATCTTCCTAAACAAATGGATGACACTGAGCTCACGACGCTTATTGATACAGTCATTGCCAAAAGCGGCCCGGTTAGTAGTCAGACAATGGGTAAAATTATTGGTGAAGTAAAGCAGCAAACGGCTGGGCGGGCTGACGGCTCACGTATCGCGGCCTTGATTAAAGAGAGGATAGCGTAAGATGATTATATTTATGGGGGTGGCTGGCGCTGGCAAGAGTATGCAGGGCAAACTACTCGCTGATGAGATGGGCCTTCCGTGGCTTTCAACTGGAGAGTTCTTGCGAATGTTGGTGTCTGGGCAGGTTCGTAAAGATATGCGCAATGGCAAATTACTAGACGACCAGCAAATTATTGGGCTCGTTCGAAAAATATTCAACATTGTCGATACAGATAACGAATTTGTATTGGACGGGTTTCCCCGTACCGAAGCACAAGCTGACTGGCTTATTAATCAAGTCAAACATGGTCAGCTCAAGCTGACGGCAGTCCTCAACGTAAAAGCTTCAGAGGAAGTTGTCAGGGAACGTTTGCTTGCTCGCGGTCGTCAGGACGATCATGATGGTGCCATTGCAAAGCGATTCAAAGAATACCAAGAGACAACACTGCCACTTCTCAAGCACTTCAGAGATGCAGGGTTGCGGGTTATAGATATTGATGGGGAGCAAGAACCCGAAGCAGTACATCTTGCAATTAAAGAAGCTATTAGGACGGTATAGCCGTGATTCGAGTTAAGACTGATCCGCAAATTCAAGCGATGCGGGAGGGCGGAGCAATGTTGGCGACAGTACTAACTATCCTCCGGAAAGAAACGTTGCCGGGCGTAACACCTAAAGATTTAGCCCGTCGAGCCCGACAGGAGTTGCGCGCTTTGGGCGGTGAGCCAGCCTTTTTGGGCTATCAGGGCTACCCAGACGTCATATGTATCTCTGTTAATAGCCAAGTACAGCACAGTATTCCCACCGATAAGCCCCTGCAACCAGGTGATATCGTTAATCTTGACTTTGGCGTAAAGCACAAAGGCATGATTACGGATGGTGGTATTACTTTCTGCGTGGGTGAAAAGCCGACGGCTGACCAGCAACGGTTACTGCAAGGCACCGAGCGTGCGTTGCAGGCTGCACTTGATGTGGTGAAGGACGGTTGTCGTGTTGGAGATGTGTCTGCAGCCATTGAAGATGTACTCAAAAGACATAAGTTGGGAATAGTTCGGGAACTTGTTGGCCATGGCGTTGGTTATGAACTACATGAGGATCCCGAGATCCCAAACTATGGTTCTAAGGGTACTGGCCCTGTACTTCGCGCCGGCATGACCATAGCCATAGAACCTATAGCAAATCTGGGCCATGAAGAAATTGTGGGGGATCACGACGGGTGGACATTATGGACGGCCGATGGAAGCCTCTCCGCTCAGTTTGAGCACTCGGTACTAGTTACAGCGAATGGCTGCGAGGTCTTGACACAGGCCTAACTTGCGAACCTCTTAGGATAAGCGCTATACTTCCTGCATGCGCGAACAATCGCAAACACACTACGTTGGCCTTGATATAGGGACCAGCACCGTTCGGTGCGTTATTGGCATCATGGAATCAACCGAAGGGGGGCAGATGTCTATAATTGGGCATGGGTCGGCACCTAACATGGGTATGAGAAAAGGGATAGTAGTACATGCTGATGACGTTGCCGATGCGATTACTAAAGCACTAACTGAGGCAGAGCGCGTGTCGGGTGTGCAGATTATCCAGGCTACCGTTAACATTAACGGCTCACATATCACAGGTATTAATTCCCGAGGTGTTATCGCAATAAGTGCCGCCAATCGGGAGATAACAGATGACGATCGGTTGCGTGTTGAAGAAGCAGCCACCATTATTCAGTTGCCAGCGAACAGAGAGATTATTCAAGTTTTTGCTAAGAATTACAGGCTAGACGGACAAGACAATATTAAAGATCCAGTTGGTATGCATGGGGTTCGTCTTGAGGTAGACACCCATATAGTAACCGCAGCAACCCCCAACCTAAAAAGTTTAGACATGGTACTTGAAAAAGCAGGTATTCGCGCTACAAACCATACGGTTGCCAGCTTGGCCGCGGCTGAGGCGGTTCTGAATAGACAACAGAAGGAATCAGGAACCTTATTGCTGGATATTGGTGCAGGAACAACTAACATCGTCGTGGTCGAAGATGGAGAGATCCAGCACGTGGCAGTTCTGCCGGTAGGAGGGATCAATATAACCAATGATTTAGCTATTGGCCTCAAGACCGATTTAGATATTGCTGAGCTAGTAAAAACGCAGCACGCTACATTATCGGACGCGGCTCACAAAAGCCGCTACGCAGTCCAATATGAAGGTAAGATGCACCAGTTTGATGCCGAGGAAGTGCGCATGATCACTGAGGCGCGCGTTGAAGAGCTATTCGAACTTGTTGATCGTGAGCTACGCAAGATTCAAAAGTCTCGTAAATTGCCAGGGGGCGTAGTCATAGTGGGCGGGACGGCTAATTTGCCAGGTATTGCAGATTTCGCGAAAGAGAAACTCCAGCTAGCAGCGCGCGTTGGAAATTTGCAGTCATTGGGCGGTCTGATAGATACGGTAAATGACCCCAGTTATAGTACGACAGTAGGGCTTATGCTCCTCGATATGCTGCTCGTTCCTTCTTCGCACCCACAGATGGGTCAGCCAAACCAGGGCGCTTTTCGTCTGGTCGAAGGACTTCTTAAGAAAATAAGTGGCAAGAAGGCATAGCTGTTCAGCCATTTGAACCATCCGAACAGATAGGGTATACTCCTGCTATAACATCTGTAAGGAAGGGATGGAGTAGAAGATGCCACAGGTAGCACCAGCTATAGAAACGTTTGCGCGGATAAAAGTTGTCGGTGTTGGTGGTGCCGGTGGGGCCGCTGTTAATCGTATGGTAGAGGCTGGCATTGAAGGGGTCGAGTTTATAGCTGTTAATACTGACGCCCAAGCACTTCACCACTCTAAAGCAAAAACTAAAATTCATATTGGTAGTGAAACAACTCGAGGACTTGGCGCGGGCGCTAATCCGTCTGTTGGGCAGAAGGCCGCCGAGGACTCCATAGATGAAATCAAAAAAGCCGTTGATGGCGCAGACATGGTATTTGTCACTATTGGTGCCGGTGGTGGTACGGGGAGTGGTGCCGGTCACATTGTCGCCAAAGCAGCGAAGGAAGCGGACGCTTTGGTTGTAGGTTTTGCAACAAAACCCTTTGCATTTGAAGGAGAGAAACGACGTAGAAATGCCGAGGACGCAATCGATAACCTTCGTAAGAGTGTAGACACTCTAATTATCATTCCAAACGATCGACTGCTACAAACTATAGACCGTCAAACACCACTTCTTGAGGCATTCAAGGTGGCTGATGATGTGCTTCGACAAGGTGTTCAGGGGATTTCAGATCTCATCACTGTTCATGGCTTGATTAACCTGGACTTCGCTGACGTAAAAACAGTTATGAAGGACGCAGGTTCTGCATTAATGGGTATCGGCCGTGCCAGTGGCGATAACCGGGCACTACAGGCAGCTCAGCAGGCGATCGAGTCACCTCTATTAGAAGTATCTATTGATGGAGCGCGAGGTATCCTCTTCAACGTTATTGGTGGCCATGACATGTCTATGCATGAGATCAATACAGCCGCTGAAGCCATCACGACAGCCGCTGATCCAGAGGCAAACATCATTTTTGGAGCCACGATTAATCCTGAATTACAGGGTGAGATCATTATAACGGTGGTAGCCACAGGGTTTGACGACGCTTACTATGCAAATCGACCTAAAAATCAACCACATCAGCAGAGCCCATTGGTGGATGATACACCTTCCAAAATTGAAGACATGGACATGGATCTACCCGAAAGCACACAAGACCACAGTGACTTCCATAATGACAGGCCCATGCCAAATATCTGGACGCTTGATGCTACAGAGGACGCTACTAACGACGATCAACCCCATGGCCCTGAAGTGAAGGATGAGGTTGGCGATAAGGTTACCTCAGCTGAAGACGATGAGCTTGAAAAACCGTCATTCCTTCGTCGACTCAAATCTCGCAAGCAAAAAGACGACGATAAGCATAAAAAATCCTAGTAAATAATACAGCGTTATTTTATTGCAAAACGCTATAAGTAGAGTTATCATAAGCCGTATAGACGCTATATGTAGTATTCAGTATATATGGGGTCCGTACGTTCAAACTGAACAAATTTCCGGAACACTACGGAACGGGCTGCATAAACTAAGTAGCTAATGTAGTGTGTCGGAGTTGACCAAGGAAGGGGTGCACATGAAATGCAGCCAATGCCATAAAGGTGAGACCAAGGTGATTGAATCGCGTGACGTGACTGACGGTGAGGCTATCCGCCGCCGCCGTGAGTGCATGAGTTGCCAGCATCGTTTTACTACATACGAAAGGTTGGAAAGACCCCAAGTGGTAGTAGTAAAGAATAATGGTACGCGTGAGCTCTTTGAGCGTGATAAATTACTGGCAGGTTTGTACCGGGCATGTGAAAAAACACCGGTCACCAATTTGCAGCTGCAACGAGTCGTCGCAGATATCGAGCAACAGCTTCAGGCTTGTGGAGATGATGAAGTTGCTTCGGCCAAGATTGGTGATATGGTGATGGATCGCCTCGCAGCACTTAACGAAGTTGCATATGTTAGATTTGCAAGTGTTTATAGACGCTTCAAGGACATTGCAGGCTTCGAGCGCGAGCTCCTACAGATTCGTGAGCGTAAAAGCTCAGACACCGTCAAAATATAGAGCCTTTTGACGGCTGCCCTTGGGGTTTAGACAACTCGTGCGGTATGATACTAAAGCACAGAGTGTTGAAGCTCGGGGGGAGCCAAGCGCCGAACTGGGAGGTGAAGCGCGACTCTAAACAAAAACAATAAATATAATAACTACAAGTGAGGGTACTATTATGGGACAAACAACAATCCTGGGGCACAGGCGGCTGCTAACGCCCGCAAAATCTAAGGGTTACGACCAGCTCAAATGGGTCAAGCGTGACTCAGTTATCATGAATCCAATGACAGGTAAGCCTGTGTTTGAGCAACTCGGAGTAGAGTTTCCCGAGGGCTGGTCACTAAATGCTATTAATATCGTGGCCCAGAAATACTTCACCGGTACCCCCGGTACTGCCGAGCGAGAGAGTTCTTTGAAGCACCTCATTGACCGGGTTGTAGATACGGTGACTCGACAAGGTCTCCAGGAGGGATACTTTGAATCAGAGGCGGAAGCAACTGATTTCAAGGAAGAGCTAAAGTATATTTTGGCTACTCAACGAGCAGCTTTCAATTCACCAGTATGGTTTAACATCGGTGCACCCAGTCGATCTCAACAAGCGAGTGCTTGCTTTATTTTGGCCGTAGAAGACACTATGCCGTCCATCCTAAACTGGTACAAAGAAGAAGGAATGATCTTTAAGGGCGGTTCTGGTGCTGGGCTCAACCTGAGTACCATTCGTTCGTCAGTTGAGAAACTTGGCAAGAGCGCTGGAACGGCTTCAGGACCCCTGAGTTTCATGCGTGGTGCGGATGCTTCAGCTGGTGCGATAAAGAGTGGCGGAAAAACCCGACGGGCAGCAAAGATGGTTATCCTGAATGTTGATCACCCAGATGTTGAAGAGTTTATCTGGGCAAAGGCTATTGAAGAGCGCAAGGCACGTGTTCTTGAACAAGCCGGTTTTGACATGACGCTTGATGGAAAAGATGGCTTCTCGGTGCAGTACCAGAATGCCAATAACTCAGTACGTGTTACAGATGAATTCATGCAAGCAGTCGAAAATGATGAAAACTGGAACCTCAAGGCAGTTACGAACGGTAAACCTGTAAAAACAGTTAAGGCTCGTGATCTGTTTCGACAGGTTGCCGAGGCTGCATGGGAATGTGCGGATCCGGGTATGCAATTCGATACGACTATCAACAAGTGGCACACGGCGCCTAATGCAGGCCGTATTAACGCGAGTAATCCGTGTAGTGAGTATATGCACCTCGATAACTCTGCGTGTAACCTCGCATCAATTAACTTACTGAAGTACCTTCGTGAGGACAATACCTTTGATATCGAAGCCTTCAAGCACACCGTTGAGCTTATCTTTACTGCTCAAGAAATCCTCGTTGGATACAGTGAATACCCAACCGAAAACATCACAAAGAATGCCAAGGCGTATCGTGAGCTTGGCATAGGATATGCCAATCTGGGAGCCCTCTTGATGGCCCAGGGCTTACCATATGATTCAGATGAGGGTCGCGCGCAGGCTGCAGCCATTACGGCCCTTATGACTGGTCACGCGTATGCTACGAGCGCACGCTTGGCGCGTCGAGTTGGTCCTTTTGCGGGTTTCCACAAAGATCGCCAGGGAATGCTCAACGTTCTCAAGATGCACCGTGGAGAGGTGTCAAACATTGATGCCAGCCTGGTCTCTGAAGAATTACTAAGTGCTGCTGCAACAGCTTGGGATGAAGCAGTCGAACTTGGTGAACTTTACGGAGTACGAAACTCTCAAGCAAGTGTTTTGGCACCTACTGGAACAATCGGCCTCATGATGGATTGTGACACGACAGGTATTGAGCCAGATCTTGGTCTTGTAAAAGTTAAGAAGCTTGTTGGTGGTGGCACCATGAGTATCGTAAACCAGACCGTACCACGTGCACTTAAAGCACTCGGCTATAGCAAGTCAGAGATCGATGATATCGTGAAGTACATTGATGTAGAAAAAACTATAATTGGTGCACCTCACCTCAAGAAAGAACATGAAGCAGTCTTCGCGTGCTCCATGGGGGACAACTTTATTCACTACATGGGACATGTAAAAATGATGTCAGCAGTACAACCTTTCATTTCTGGTGCTATCAGTAAGACGGTGAATATGCCCGAGGATGTAACAGTAGAGGATGTAGAGCAGCTCCACATTGAGTCATGGAAGCTAGGGTTGAAGGCAGTAGCGATTTATCGAGACAACTGTAAGGTTGCGCAACCCCTTTCAATGGCCAAGAAGGATGGAGCCGAAAAGGAAGAGCCAAAGATAGCCGACATTCTCGAAGATAAGATTGTCGTCAAGGGTGCTGTTCGTCGTGAACTTCCTAAAGTTCGTACCGCAAAGACATTCTCTTTCAAGGTAGCAGATAGTCACGGGTATGTGACGGTAGGCGAGTACGATGATGGTACTCCTGGTGAGGTCTTCCTGAATATAGCGAAGCAAGGGTCCACGCTCCGAGGGGTTATGGATGCCTTTGCTATCAGTGTGAGTCATGGTTTGCAGTTTGGTGTGCCGCTTAAAGACTACGTGAAGTCATTCACGAGCATGTCGTTTGCGCCGTCAGGTATAACTGATGATCCAGACATTCGTACGGCATCATCTTTGGTTGACTACATGTTCCGCCGACTTGCCTTGAACTACTTAAGCTTCGATGATCGTCTTGAGCTAGGGCTAGCTTCAATAGACGACATGCCATCTGAGCAAGCGAGCTTGCTTGAAGAAGAGCTTCCAAAAGAGCAGTCAAAGCCTGTAGTAGCGGAAGCTAAGGTTGCTCAGCCTTCAGTGGCAACAAGCGTTGAGACTCAGGCAAAAGCCTCAAAGGATAGTAAAACGGTAGCGGATGCGGCAGCACCACTCTGCTTTAACTGTGGGAACCAGACCCAACGAGCAGGAAGCTGTTATGTCTGTCTCAGTTGCGGCAGCACGACAGGCTGTTCGTAGGAACACGCTAAGACGGCTAAAAAAGGGGCGAGACGCCCCTTTTTTTAATGCGAGTAAAGCCCTTATGCTACACTAACGAATATGAAGCTGTATGCCGTTTATCATCCGAATTCTGAGCATGCCCGAATAGTCGAGGAGTTCGTGCATGACTTTGAGCACATCAAGGGAACACCTATTAAAGCGGTAAGCTTGGAGACTCGGGATGGAGCGGCGATGGCCACTTTGTATGGAGTAGAGCGGTATCCAGCCATTCTTGCCGTCAAAGAAGACGACCATGTGCTAGTAAAACATTGGGAGGGTCTACCACTACCTACCATGAATGAAGTTGACGGGTATCGTTAACTCGTTGCGAGATTCACGACGATAGACTACAATGAGTGAGTAACAATTTGGGAAATCCGTTTGAGCGGCTATCAACCGTGAGGAGTGAGCAGAAATCTAGTAATAGAGAGTAGATCTCGCCGGCAGGGTCCGTTATCACCCACAAATTAAGTCCCAAGCAGGATGGTACCGCCCTGATTCTCAGAGCTCCTGCGTCAGCAGGGGCTATTTTTATTGCAACAAAGGAGACACCCAATGAAGTACAAATCAGGAACACGTCGGTCAGCTCTCGAATATGAGAAAGACCTCGTTCGCTATTGGAAAGAACACAAGACGTTTGAAAAATCGGTCGAGAATCGACCAAAGAAGAACGCATATGTTTTTTACGATGGTCCACCGTTTATAACGGGTGTACCACACCATGGGACTTTACTGAGTAGCATTGTTAAGGATGCGGTTCCTCGTTTTTGGGCCATGAAGGGTAAGCGGGTTGAGCGGGTATGGGGCTGGGACTGTCACGGATTACCTGCAGAGGTATTTACCGAAAAGAAGCTGGGCATTCATGATAAGCGCGACATTGGTACCAAGATAAGTCTCAAGGAGTACATTACCACCTGCCGTGCCAACATGGTTCAGACAGGTAGCGAATGGGAAGACACTATTGACCGGATTGGTCGATGGGTTGACTTCAAGGGTGCCTATAAAACCATGGATAAAGACTACATGGAAAGTGTCTGGTGGGCCTTTAAGCAGCTCTACGATGCGGGCAAGATCTATGAGGGTGAGAAAGTCCTCATGTATTGTGTGCGAGACGCCACTCCTATTAGTAAGGCAGAAGTGGCCATGGATAACAGCTATCAAGAAGATACTGACCCTTCAGTCTATGCCAAGTTTCGGCTAACAGGCACAAATAGTTTTCTTCTCGTTTGGACCACTGTTCCATGGACGCTGCTGGCTAACACTGGCCTAGCTGTCGATAAGGACGCCACCTACGTAGAGGTTACTGCAGATGATGAACACTTGATTGTCGCAAAAGAACTACTAGAGAGCGCTTTACGCAATGAAAAGAATCAACCTGTCGAATATGAAACAGTTCGAGAATTTAAAGGCGCCGAACTCGTAGGCAAAAAGTACGAACCATTTTACAAAGATTGGGGTAAAGGTGCTCACCGTGTCCATCATGCTGATTTTGTAAGCCTGGAAGAAGGCACGGGCATTGTTTCTCAAGCGCCTGCTTATGGTGAAGAAGACTATCAATTGGCGAAGCAAGAGAAATTCCCCGTTGTGTCTGTTATCGATGACAGCGGTATACTGACAGAAAGTGATTGGAAGGGAAAGCAAGTCTGGGACGTCGATAAGGAAATAGCCAAAACCCTGTTAGTGCAGGGGAAGGTCTGGCGTATACACTACTATCGGCACAGCTATCCTCACTGTCACCGTTGTGGCACGAAGCTGATTTACCGCGCACATCCTAGCTGGTTTATGGATATTGAAGGTCAGCGTCAAGAAATGCTGGAGCAGAACAGTGATATTAATTGGTTCCCACCACATATAAAGCAGGGTAGGTTTGCTAAAACAGTTCAGTCTGCCCCCGACTGGAATCTTAGCCGCGATCGCTTTTGGGCAACGGCTATGCCCGTCTGGAAAGGTGTTGATCAGGAAGGCACGGAGCACATTAAAGTTGTGGGTAGCTACGCCGAACTCAAAGAGTTGTCGGGGGTGGAGCTTGAAGACTATCACCGACCATGGGTAGACGATGTAACCTTCACTATGGATGGCGTAACATACAAGCGCATTGATAAGGTGTTGGATTGTTGGTTTGAAAGTGGCAGCATGCCATTCGCACAGTTCCACTACCCGTTCGAGAATGTTGAGAAGTTTGAAGAAAATTTCCCAGGGGACTTTATTGCCGAATACGTAGGACAGGTGAGGGCATGGTTTTATTATCTGCACGCTGTTAGTACGGGTCTATTCGGCAAGAATTCCTTTAACAATGTCATTGTTACAGGAACTTTGGCTGGTAACGACGGTAGGAAGATGAGTAAAAGCTTTGGAAATTATACCGATCCAAACGAACTCATGGACCAGTATTCTGCTGATGCGCTACGGTTCCTACTTTTAAGTTCGCCAGTTTTGAATGGAGAGGATTTCTCTCTGGTAGACAAAGATGTCGCAGATGTTCAGAGAAAATTGAGCATGGTATGGAACATGTACGACTTCTTTACGCTGTATGCAGAGGTGGATGGCTGGGAGTGGGATGGAAGCATGGATGACCCCTGTGGGTCCTTTGAAAATCCACTGGATATCTGGATTATTTCGAGGGTTCACCAGTTAATCCAAGAGGTAGAACAGCACATGGAAAAATATGACTTACCGAATGCCATAAAGCCAATCCTCCCCTTTATTGACGATGCAAGTAACTGGTATGTTCGCCGCTCACGTCGACGCTTCTGGAAGAGTGGCGACAATAAGGACAAGCAGAACGCGTATAAGGCCCTACATTACGTTTTAGTTAATCTAACGCATGTTTTAGCACCTTTTGCTCCATTTATGGCTGAAGAGCTTTATATGAAGCTTACGGGCGAAGAATCAGTGCACCTTCGCGACTGGCCTGAGGTTGGCCACATTAACGAGCTGCTTGTAGAGGATATGCGAAAAACCAGAGATAGTATTACTGAAGGACTCGCTCAAAGAGCAAAAGCAGGCATTAAGGTGCGTCAACCGCTTGCCACCGCCACAGTTCCCAAGGTACCTGATGAGTACAAAGAGGTAATCGTAGAAGAGCTAAATGTTAAAAACGTCGAGTGGGGAGACGCTGTTTCGCTAGATAAAAACATTACTCCTACATTGCGGGAAGAAGGAATAATGCGTGAAATCGTAAGACTAGTTCAAAACGCTCGCAAGGAAGCTCAACTGCAAGTCGACGACAGAATTAAACTGTTAATTTCTACAACGGACAAAAAAGTGGCTAATGTCGTTGTGAAATTTGAAACAGAAATTAAGCAAGAAACGCTCGCGGTATCTCTCAATACAAAAGGTGAGTACAAATATAATACAAGTGCTAAAGTCGATGGCTCGATGCTGGACATTAGCCTTGAGAAAGCAGAAAAGTAACACTTTACAGATTCAATCATCTCTGTTAAAATTCGTCGGTAACAAAATCGAAGGTGTAAATACATACCCATGAACAAAGCTGTTATTACAACTGGTGGAAAGCAATATGTCGTACAAGAAGGCGACAGTATTGCTGTTGAACTACTTGCAGACGACAAAAAGACAGTTTCCTTTGAGCCGCTTCTTACCATCATAGACGGTAAGGTTACGGTGGGAGCGCCAACTGTGAGCGGGTCTACTGTGACTGCTGATGTGAACGAACCTGACGTTAAGGCAGACAAGGTCACCGCAATCCGATACAAGTCAAAGAAACGTGTTCGAAAAGTCCGTGGACATCGCCAGCGTCATGCCCACATAACTATCAAAAAGATCAGTTAACAGATATAGCCATTCAAAAAACTAACGGACCGAGAGGTCCGTTTTTCTTTTACTAGTGATAGTACGGTGTTAGAATAGCATAAGAATGTTGATCTAATGGGGAGGTACAAGAGTAGGGCGTTGAAACGAACAGTATCTGTCGTGCTATCTGTTATTGTGTTTCTCGCAGTTGTTTCCGCTGACGGGATTGTGTTTGCTGGTGCAGTAACGCAGGGCTTTAAAACAAATATTGCTATGCCCACGGGGGCAATTGTGAGTTTGGCGAAAGGAAGTAGTGATACTGTTGAGAAGACAACGTACGAAAACGAGGGATCCCTTATAGGAGTTTCGGCTGCCGCCAAAGATGCGCTCATTGATCTTCAACCTGCTGGTAGTATTATTCGTGTAGCTGTCAGTGGTGATACCTCACTACTGGTGACTGATTTAAATGGTGACATCAGTCCAGGTGACCAACTTGTTATCTCCCCATTATCGGGAATTGCCACCAAAATAAGTGATGAGGCTTCAACAAAAAAAGTAGTTGCAGCAGCAGGGGAAAAATTCACTAAAAGCTCAACAAATACCAAGAAAGTTGAAGTATCTATGCCTGATGGGTCTAAAAAGAGCGTTGTTGTGGGAAGGATAACCGCCAAGTTACTGCTCAATGACCGAAGTGACAAAAAGGCCTCCGCCCAAAGTAATATTCTCGCTACAGTAGGGCAAAAGCTAACAGGTAAACCAACGAGCCCCCTCAAATTAGTAGCATCTAGTGTTATCGCGGTCAGTACATTTGCCCTTGCGGGCCTGATTTTGAACGGCTCTATCAAGGGTAGTTTCATCTCACTTGGGCGTAATCCATTATCGAGGGATAGCATCGTGAATAGTTTATTGCGAGCCTCATTATTGTCTGTCGTAATCACTGCCATGGGGCTCGCGTTGGCCTACGTCATACTACTTCTGTAAAAAACGTGCAAAAGCTGTGGAAAACTGGTTGTGCTTGTCATATATAGGCAGGTATAATTTCCAGAGGTGCAGACCAAAATAAAAAAGCACCAAGATACATACAAAAAATCAAATGGAAGAACAGCAGTGGCGCAACGAATTTGTTGCGCTAGACGCACCACCAACGGTACAAACTTCCACCACCCAGCCCGCCCCTGTTAAACCACCTCGGAGGCGTATCCCCTGGAAGTGGGTTATTATTGTAGTTGCCTTTATTCTCAGCCTTATCATCGGTTTATTGCTGCTTCGCAGCGTAGTAGGAAAGAAGTCTACCTCTGGAAAGAGTGGTGCTACAACTAAATCACAAGACGTCGATCTTGGAAGCTTGTCCGATGTGGCCACGCCACTAAAGGTCGACAATACCGATAAAGTAGTTATCAATGGGGTGCTCGAGACAAACCAAGGGTTGGTAATCAACCCAACCGGCCAGCCCACAACCGCCATCTTAGGTCAGCTGTATGTCGATTCTGCCACTCGAGAATTGCGATTTTATAACGGTGAGGGCTATCAGACGGTCGCCACGACAGGAAGTACACTTTCAACTCAGGATGTTCTGAATCTGATTGGCGCCAACGCTTTAGCGCTGCCACAAGATTTGTCAAAAACTGCATCACCACAGTTTACTGGCATGACATTGACAAGTGTTTTGAAGATTGGCGGCACAATTCTACAAGGAGCCAACGGCGGGTCAAGTACCTTCACGCTGCCTTCAAACACAGGGAGTGCCAACCAGTGTCTAACGACAGATGGTGCCGGAACTCTTAGTTTTGCATCGTGTGCCAGCGGAAGTGGCAATGCCTTTTTACAAGGCGGCAACGCCTTTGCAACCGCAGCAAACCTTGGCACAACAGACGCCAATAGCCTCAACTTCTTGACCAACAACACTGCTCGAATGACCATCACGGCCACTGGCAACATCGGTATTAATAACACAAGCTCAGACAATAAACTTGCCATAAATGTACCAACTACAGTGGATAACGCTGCCCAACTGCTGGTAGCAACGAACACTTCAACCAATAAGGGTATTGTTATCCAAGGTGAATTTGCACAAACAGGTAGTTTGATTGAAGCACAGGACTACAATGGCTCAGCGCTATTTACGGTCGGTGGCAACGGGGTAAGTGCCTTCCGAACTGGGACTAACTCCACGACTGGATTCCAAGTTCAAAACGCATCAGGGACGTCGGTGCTCAATGTTGATACCACTAATCAGCGCATTGGTATTGGGTATTCGAACCCATCGTACAAACTGGACGTAAATGGCGATGTGAACATAGTCGGTACTAGTGCTTTGCGTATCGGCGGGGCTGTTATTTGTACTGCTTCTGGTTGTGCAGCCAGCGGGTCCAGCGGGTTTTACATACAGAACTCAACTGGTGTTCAGTCGAACGCCAACTTTGCGATTCAGAGTGCCAACGCCGGATACGTTGCTGGTCTCATACGTGGTGCTGTCGGGCAGACCGCTAACCTTTTGAACCTACAAGTATCCAATGGGACAAACGTTTTAGCTGTGGGTGCAACGGGTTCAGTTTTGGCACAAAACTCTTCCAACTCTACAACAGCCTTCCAGATTCAAGATGCTGCGGGAACATCAAATTTGTTCACTGCGGATACTGTGAACAATCGAATAGGTATAGGGATAGTCCCTAACTACAAGTTAGACATCAACGGTGATGCCAATATTGAGGCAAGTTCGGCGCTTAGGATAGGTGGTACCGTAATTTGTACCATTGACGGTTGTGTTGGAACAAGCAGTAGTGCAAATAATTTCATACAGAACACAACTGGTGTTCAGTCGAACGCCAACTTCTCGATACAGTCTGCAAATGCAACGTATGTAGGTGGAGTCATAAAGGGTGCAGTCGGGCAGACGGCAGACCTGTTGAATCTACGGAACAGTGCGGGTGCAAATCTCTTTGGAGTTTCCGCAACAGGCGCTCTTACTTTGCAAAATTCATCAGACTCAACAAGTGCCTTTAGCGTTAATGATTCTGCAGGTACAAGTCACGTTCTAGTTGTAGATACTGTCAATAAGCGGGTTGGAATAAACCAATACCCAACTGGTTATGCCCTGGATGTTAACGGGGATGTGAACTTGGACAACTCGGGATCGCTCAGAATAAATGGTAATGTCGTGTGTAGTCTTAGTGGTTGTTCGGCATCGAGTGGTTCAGGTAATTACATCCAAAACGGCAATGGCATCCAGACAAACGGTAACTTCGCAATCCAGAGTGCAAACATTGGGTATGTGGGCGGCTTGATACGTGGTGCCTCTGGACAAACGGCAGACATCTTCCAGGTACAAAACTCCAGTGCTTCAAACATGTTCCGAATAGGGGCGACGGGTGCCGTAACATCGCAAAATTCTGCAGATTCCTCAGCAGCGTTTAATATAAACAATGCGGGCGGGACTACTATATTCAACGTAGATACACAGGGCGGTACGACGAACGCAACTAACTTGAGTGGTAACGCTATTGTTGGTACAACCTCGAACAGTAGTTCGTACGGAGTGATTGGTACGCAGTATGCTGGTGTCGGTGGTGGTGTAAAGGGTGTTGGTGGTGGTGGCTATGGTGTACTTGGACAGAGTGCCTCTAATGCCTCGGGTTTCTTCCAAACAACAGACACCTCGAACCTCAATACCGTCGCAACACTTATCGCCAAAGCACAGACAAATCAGAGTACTGCCAACGTCTTTGAAGTACAAAACAGCAGCGGCACCAGCGTTCTTGGTGTTAGTGCTACCGGCGCCGTATTAGCAAAAAATAGTACTGATTCAACCACCGCCTTCCAGATACAAAATGCAGCCGGCAACAACTACTTGCTTGTAAATACCAGTGGTGCAGCTGTGAGTTTAGGCAATACCGGGATCGCTTCCACTGTGCAAATCGGTAACACGACAGGCGCAGTTGCGCAAACAATCAACATCGGCAACAACACCACCGCTAGTTCGAGCACAACGGTTAATATCGGTTCATCTATCGGGACATCGCAAACCACGATTAAGGCCGGAACCAGTGGTGTTTTGATACAGCCGGCAAATGGTGCAAATGGATTCCAAATACAGAATTCCAGCGGTGCTCAGTT
Source organism: bacterium (assembly GCA_900299395.1). Classification (GTDB taxonomy): domain Bacteria; phylum Patescibacteriota; class Saccharimonadia; order Saccharimonadales; family OMJO01; genus OMJO01. The sequence continues at coordinate 10,190 of OMJO01000012.1, read as the reverse complement.
ATTTAATCTAGACACGTCGAACGCAGTGCTTACCGTGAACGGCGCAGGATATGCGGAGACCCAGGCCTGGGCAACTACACAGGCATTATTGCAGACACGCTATGGTTCGAGCACATTTGTAAGTGGCCCATACATATATTCTGTCGGGGGAGTAAGTGGGTCGGACGATTCGATAGTATCATTTGCTACGCTACAGGCAAACGGGACAATTGGTACCTGGTCGAACACTTCAGCTAGCTTGTCATTATATGGTAGTAGAGCATATTATCCTGGAGCTGCATCATTCGGAAACTATGTATATATTAGCGGTGGCTTTGATGATACTAGCGGCACTGGCCCGTATACACCAAGCTACTCGACAAAGATTGGTAAACTTGGAAGCAACGGTGATATAACATCTTGGTACACCACTTCATACCGGCTTAACACCGCGGTTGCAGGAGGTTCAGTTATAACTGCAAAGGGCTACATTTATATTCTTGGGGGGAGCACCTGTGCTAGTAACAGTTGTGCAACCCAGACCCCCGCAGCTTCTACCGGAACTACAGTTGTCCAATACGCTAAAATCTACCCAGATGGCACCATCGGCTCGTTCACCGCTTCCTCGAACACGCTACCTGTGGGTGCTGGTTTGGTTGGCGGAAGGGCAATATATGCCAATGGTCGTATTTACTACGTAGGTGGACTGAATACATCAGGCGCTGCACAAACAAGCATCTATTACGCAACAGTTAATGATGATGGCACAATAGGTAGTTGGTCAACCAACGCGGTTTCTCTTCCAGCTGGGAGGGCATACCATGGTCTTGCTGCACTAAGTGGCAATCTGTACGTTTTTGGTGGCGGTAGCTCTGCTACATCGGGTAATAACACTGTTTACTATGCGCCATTCAATTCAAATGGTAGCGTTGGATCGGCCAGTTTTACTACTTCCACCAACGCACTCACAAACAGTGTTTCAAACTTTGGTTATGCAGCTGCTAACGGCTACATGTATGTCCTTGGCGGTTACACAAGCAGTGCAGTCAGTACAACTCAATATACGTCTACGGCACGAATTAAGGTGGGCGCTTCTCTTGATCTCGTGGGAGTGTCTGGTCAGAACATGAATGATAATGGGCTAGGCGGTAGTCTGACAGCTGGCAATACTAATATCGTAGGCCGCTTCAGTGTTACAGGACAGTCTGACTTTTTGCAGGGAGTTTCAATACGCAATGGGATGCAGGTCATGGGTGATGTTGCCTTTCGCGCGCAAACTGACAACGCGGGGGCGTTTATACTACAAAGTGCTTCTGGCGCTAATCTCATACAGCTTAATACGATCGATAACTCTTCTCAGTATGGTTACAACGGAGTGCTTCAGGCTGCTGCTAGTCCTGTTGTTGTGCAGCCCACAAAAGGTGCAAGTTACTTCCAATATCAAAAATTCCCTACACTTAGTATGAATAACGGGGCCTTTAGCCAGGTGTTCCCTAACGATGGCTTACCGGTGGTGGTTGCTGTAGCGACAAACGGACCCAGTAACTGGTTGGTGGTCACTAAGTGCAATAAGACGGACTGTAGTACTACAGGATCACAAATAGATACGTTGAGTACCTCAAACATCCCCACCTATACTCAAGTGAGCACGACTGGTGTTGTAACCGCGACGGGTGGGACCAATAACGGTTTGCCGGTGATAGTGTTCAAAGACAACAGTGTGACCCCGAACAAACTTGTTGCATGGAACTGTGGCTCGTACGACTGTACAGCGGGTAACTCGTTTACTGTTTTGGCCTCGACTACTACTCCAGGCGGTAATATGGATATGATTATGGGGCCTAACCAGATGCCGCTCATTATCAATATCTCAAGTACTAACAACAGACCTCAACTGATTCGCTGCACCAACAACACAGGCAATAATGCCGACACTTGCAGGACATCTACCAGCGTGCAGCCCTGGACATCGAGTGAGCCGGAGCTCAATAATCATTCACTAACTGGACAGATTTCGGTGGCGATTACTCCATCAGATCAATATCCAATTTTGGTTTCGGCTCAGAACAACACAAACGGCGCTAACGGGAAAGACGGCCTGTTCATCTCAAAATGTAATGATGCTAACTGTACTTCACACACCAATACACTCATCTCGTACTATGCAACGTTGGGTGGCACGTACGACCTGATCAAACCAGTAATAATGATTGGTGGTGATGGACTGCCGATTATTGGCGCGGTTGCTAGTAACAATCAACTCTTTATTGTGAAGTGTAAGGTTGCGAGTTGTGCTACCTATAACACGCCTAAAATTGCCGGTCCAGTTGGCCAGGTGGCAACTAGTAATCTAGATGGTATGATTGGTGGTGACCAGTTGCCAGTATTTGTGTATAAGGATAATACTGGTGCTGGCGGTGTAGGTATCTATCATTGTGGAAGTCAATCTTGTGACCCTGCAACGACTGGTTCGTTGGCAAACACCCAAACAGAGTTTTTATCTGCAAAATCGAATGGTGGTCAACAGGGCACACCTATTATTAATAACCTTGGCTTCCCATCTATTGCCTTTTATGCTGGTACAAGTACCGGAAGTAATGACTGGATGGGCGTCCTTAACTGTGTTGATTACACCTGTTATGCCGCCTCAACCTCTAGCTGGAGTGGCGGGGTAAGCCTTGGCGGGAACTATCCATTTGCTAATATCAATGTAGTTCAAATAAATAGTGGGCAATCGGGGATGCATTTGTACCTTGATTCCTCGGGCAAATTTACCAGTAACGCCCTTAGTTCGGATTCCAGTAACAACGTATCTGTTCAGTCTCCTTCATCGACGGCATTTACGGTTATTGATACGACCACTAACAACTACGTACTAAGTGTTGACTCAGCAAACAACGCCGTAAACATTGGGACTAGGACCAGTGTAACTGGCTATGGTCTTCAGTCTACGTATGCAAACCTATTCCGCAACAGCACAAACTCAACAAGTCAGTTTGCAATCCAAAACTCCAGCAGTGCTTCACTGATGAATGTTGACAGTACCAATAATAGGATAAACTTATTCTCTGCACTTAGCGCGGTAACGACCCCTACGCCAACTGCCACTAAACCAAGTCAGAACGCAACGCCAACCGTAACACCCACAGGCACGACAGGTGCAACGAGCTACAGCTATATCATTGAGGCGGTAGGCACAATTGGTAACTCTGCCGCATCTGCTGCGGGCACAACCGCAACAGGTAATGCGACGCTCAGCAGTACTAACTATAATGCACTTTCGTGGACAGCCTTTACACCTTCCTCGGGATCGGTACTTTACTACAAGATATATAGAACAGTCGGTGGTAGTACTATCGGTTTGGTTGGAACGACAACAGGTACGACATTTAACGATACAGGTTATACGGGTAACGGTGCATCTATTACTGCCGGGGGCAACCTTACTGCAAGCACGACATATTACTACAAAATCACGGCCATAGATGGGACGGGTGGAGAGAGTGCGGCGTCTACGGAGACATCAGTGGCGACAGATACTACCTTAAAGACAATTGATGTTAGTTGGAGTGCAGTTTCTGGCGCTGTTGCGTATAAAGTCTATAGAAGTACAGCAACTGGTACAGAAGTCTACCTGACTACTGTGCAGACAAACTCTTTTACAGATGTGGGGAGTATAACGGCTGGGTCCACATCACCACCGAGCAGTAACTCGGCATACACAAGCGCAAACAACTCGAATTCTGCATTGCAGTTGGTGATTGGGGGCAATGGTACGCCAACAGGTCAGTTGTATGTTAGTGGTACGACCCCGTCTAGTGCGGCAGCCACTGTTGCGACTGGGTCGTTCCCGAACGCCGTAGCAGTTCAGGGCAGGTATGCGTACGTAACCAACCAGACGAGCGCAACACTACAGGTGATAGATGTGAGTAGTCCTAGCAATCCTGCAGTAGTTGGTAGTGTTTCTACCGGCACCACACCTACCGCAGTGAGTGTTGCAGATAAATATGCCTACGTCATCAATCAAACATCAAACACCTTACAGGTATTTGATATCAGTAAGCCTTCAACTCCATCATTGTCTGGATCAGTTGCGGTGGGTACTGCCCCACGTGGATTAGCTGTGCAGGGGCGTTACGCATATGTGTCTAGCACAACCTCCAATACACTCCAGGTCTACGACATTTCTAACCCGGCTAGCCCAATAGCCGTAGGAGTTATATCTACGGGTACGGGAAGTTCACCTATTGGCTTAAATGTTGCCGGACGATATGCATATGTTGTGAATACCGGCACGAGTACTATGCAAATCTACGACATTGCAACTGCCGCAAGCCCGTCGCTGTTAGGCACCGTAACGGTTGGAGCTACACCGTATAGGGTTGCCATCCAGGGACGCTACGCGTATGTTACTAACTTTACCTCCAGCACTATGCAGGTCATTGATGTATCGAATCCTGCGACGCCACTCGTTGTTGGGTCGGTGAATACCGGAACGAACCCACGAGGTCTAACCGTACAGGGTCGCTATGCATATGTGGCAAATGCGACTTCAAATACAATCACCATATATGATGTCAGTAACCCGGCAAATCCTACGTTACTCAGTGGCGGGACAATAACGACGGGCAGTATTCCGTACGCGATTGTCCTTAATGGCCGCTACGCCTATGTCCCATCTGCTAGTGCAAACTTGCTGCAGATATATGACATGGGCGGTACATATACGCAGTCTCTTGAGGCTGGCACTGCCGAGCTTGGTGGCTTGCAGGTCAGTGGCAACACCGTTTTCAGCGGGTCAGCTAGCGTCCAAGGCGGTTTCGATGCTGCCGGGTCTATCCAAACTGCCGCGGATCTTGGCGTAGCGGGTAACGCGTGGGTGCAGGGTAATCTGCGAGCTAATAATTTGAGTGTAGCTGGTAGCTTGCAGGGTGGTCTTACTATTGCAAACCTTGCAACACCAGGCACACCGACAGTTACGACCGTCGGTACAACCGGTGCATCTACCTGGGGATACAAAGTAGTAGCAGTCACCGCCAGTGGTGCTACCACGGCTGCATCTAGCCAAGGTACTACAACAAGCGCCAATGGTGCTGCGACGCTGACTACGGCAAACTATCAACGTATTACCTGGAGTACAGTCAGTGGTGCCGTTAGCTACAAGATCTATCGAACTGCGGTTGCAACAAGTCCGGCCACGACAGGTTTAATTGGTACAACAGCTGCTACCACCTTTGATGATACTGGTATTACTGGTGATGGTACTGTAGCACCAACTGCTGACACATCTACCGCCTTCCAGGTACAAAATGCGTCAGGTACGCAGATCCTCAACGTGGATACTGTTAACTCGAAAGTTGTTATTGGTCAGGCGGGAACAGCAAGTTCTCAGCTGGCCTTTGGTACCACTGGTGGTGGCACAATAACCATTGCACCTACTTCTACGGCAAGTAACTTTACGCTAACCCTACCAGCAGAGACGGGGACCATATGTACTACGGCGGCTTCGGCAAACTGTGTCAATGCCATTGGCGGTGGGCTTAGTGGTAGCTTCTTAGCCAAGAACCCAACTTCTGCCGAAACTTCAACAAGTTCAATCAACGGCTTCCAGTATCAGATGACAAACTCTAATACTGGCACAAGCGCAGGTGTGCTAAATCTGCAGGGAACGAGTACAACTGCCTTCCAAATTCAGAATGCTGCCGGTTCTACCACCTTGCTGGTTGCTGATACGGCCAACAATGTTATTCGACCAGGCTTTGCGCCAAGTCAGGCAAGTACGACAAACACGTTTACTAATATAGATACCACGGGCACCGTCGGCCAATATACTAAAACTGCAATAGGTTCTGACGGCTTACCGATAATTGTTTACACGGATGTAACTAATAACGCTATAAAAGTGGCGAAGTGTAGTAACGCTACCTGTAGCAGTTCTACCAAAACGACAATTGCATCTGGCCTGACGACGCCAGCTTCTAACTTCTTGTCTGGCTCGATTGCAGTGGACCCAACAGGTAAACCATACGTTGTATACTCAACAGACAGTGGTAACAACAATAATGATATCTTGTATATCGTACGATGTGGAAACGCCGCTTGCTCAAGTGGTAACTCGTCGCCGGTAGCGATCGACTCTCTCCACGGGAAGGGCTATCAAGACATAGCTATTGGCTCAGATGGTTTACCTGTCATATCTTATGGCTATGGGGGCATCGATATCATCAAATGTGGTAATACGGCTTGTAATAGTGGTAACACTACCACATTATCGGTAGCATCAGGGCTTGAACATGCCATTAAAGTAGATAGCTCTGGCCTGCCATTCCTCTCGGTGTACAACTCCACTAATGGCGATCTCCTTGCTGTAAGCTGTGGTACTAAAACTTGTGCTAGCGGTAATACGACTACGACTATCGACAACTCATCTTCGATAATTGGAAAGTATAACTCTGTGGCAATCCCAAGTGATGACAAGCCAGTCATAAGCTACTACGACGCTCAAAACGGTAACTTACGAATAGCGAAGTGTAGTAACACTACCTGTACAAGTGCTACAAAAACAACCCTAGACTCAACTGGTTCTGTTGGTTATTATACTTCGGTGGTCGTTGGCACAAGTGGTCAACCGGTCATAAGCTACTATGACCTTACAAATGGTGATCTGAAGGTTTACCAGTGCAGTAACTCAACATGTACGAGTGGTTCCGCTGCAAGCATCGACACAACCAATGATGTAGGTCAGTACACATCAATTGTCTTGCCAAGTGACGGGCAGCCATTTATTAGCTACTACGACAATACAAGCGCCAACTTACGAACGGTAAAATGTTCTGATGCAAGTTGTTCTGGTGCGGGTACAGCATTGTCTGGTGTTGACTTGGGTAATGTTTCGACGCAGTTCCGTAGCGTGTACTTCACAACTTTAAACCTTAACAGTGGTTCGTCTCACCTGACATTAGACGAGGCAGGTAACTTGGTAAGTAACGGATTAACCGCAGCGAGTGACAATACGGTCGTTGTCTCGGCAGACTCATCAACGGCCTTCGTGGTACAAAGCACTGCTGGTACCGCCTTGCTTTCAGCTAATACAACCACCGGCGCCCTGACGCTTGGCACCACGACAGGCACGGGCACGATTACCATAGGTCAGTCTACGCAGAATCAGACTATCAATATTGGTACTGGCGCAGTTGCCAGTGGCAAGACACTAAATATCAACATTGGTAATGCCGGTTTGGCGGGATCTACCATTAATGTGACTATTGGTTCAGCGGCAGCCGGGGGTGCGTTAACCGTTAATAGCGACGCAACATTCAACGGTACACTTAAAGCTGCTGGACATATCTTGTCTGCGAATGCCAGCGGGACAACCACGGTTGCACTAAACGCCAACTGTGGCACTGGCTGTACAGTCACTATTAATGGTAATGACACGGCTGGGTTGATCACCATTAACACTGGTACAACACCGGCAGCAGGTGCGCAGGCAACCGTCACATTTGCAGTTGCGTATGTTTCGGCACCAACCATTGCTATTACACCAAATACGGTGCCCGCTTCATCAAACTTCCCACAGTATTACTACACGTCTACGACTACAACCTTTGACCTGAATTCGTACAATGCGCTGACAGCATCGAAGACGTACACATTTAGCTACCACATTGTTCAGAGATAAGCTAGTATTGTGCGACGTAGTGTTGCGGACGTATAGGTATGTCTATGTCCGTCTTTAGGCGAGGGTGAAACACTACATTTAGCAACGTTTACCTTTGATAGTCAAAATGGTAATCTATACATAAGAACGTCAGGGGTATCAGTAAAACGTGAAACGGATTATAGCAGTTCTCAACCAAAAGGGCGGGGTAGGTAAAACTACTACCGCTATTAATGTTGCTGCGTATCTTGCAAAAGCGGGCAAGCGTGTACTCCTCGTTGATTTTGATCCGCAGGGTAATGCAACGAGCGGACTCGGTATTGATAAACATCGGATAGAAGGCGGTGTTTATGACGTACTCATGGGGCGCATGGGTGCTGAAAGGGTTCTGCTGGAAACAGACGTTCCACATTTGAGCATACTCCCCACAAATGCTGCGCTTGCTACTGCTGAAGTTGAACTTGTTGAAAAGGAAAAAAGAGAGTCAATGCTCAAGCATAGCCTTCAGGCTTTTGACCACGACATTATTATTATTGACTGTCCGCCGGCCTTGGGTCTTCTTACGGTAAACGCCTTAGCAGCTGCAGATCTATTACTTATACCAGTTCAGGCTGAATACTATGCGCTCGAAGGACTCGGCCAATTACTGGAAGTTTTCCAGACAGTGAAACAAAATGTGAATCCAGAACTTGAGATTTTAGGGGTCGTAGTAACTATGTATGACAGCAGGACGAGCTTATCATCACAAGTGCATAACGAGCTAAAGAAGCATTTTGGGAATAAGGTTTTTGAGGCAGTTATACCAAGAAATATTCGACTTGCGGAAGCTCCAAGTCATGGGAAACCAATAGCTGAACATGATAAGTGGTCAAAAGGGGCGAGGGCGTATAAACAGTTAACCAAGGAGGTACTCAAACGTGTCTAAACCATCAGGACTAGGCAGGGGGCTGGACTCTCTTATCCCGAACAACTTTGATTCGTCGCTGTTGGTAGATAAAAGTGAACGAGTACAAAATTTGTTCATTAAAGACATCAACCCAAATCCTGAACAGCCTCGGAGACATTTTGATACTCAGGCACTTGAAGAGCTTAGCCGATCTATTCAAAGATTCGGTATACTCCAGCCACTCATAGTTACGCCAGGGAAGGACGGTAATTATCTACTTGTTGCGGGTGAACGGAGATGGCGTGCCTCACAAATAGCTGGGCTTACTAAGGTACCAGCAATCGTCAGGGAGGAAAAAGAGCTGGAGCAGTTAGAAATATCTCTTATCGAAAACGTGCAGCGTGTTGATCTTTCGCCACTCGAGCAAGCGATCTCGATTGAGCGATTGCACCAACAATTTAATATGAGTTATAACGATATCGCAGTACGGTTAGGCAAAGCGGCGACCACTATAAATAACATTGTGCGACTTTTGCAGCTACCTGAAGAAGCGAGAGTTGCATTGCAGGATGGGAAAATAACTGAAGGACATGCTCGTGCGGTACTGGCACTTAAAGGACAGTCCACCAAACAGAGGGCACTGCTAGATAACATCATCAAAGAGGGTTGGTCGGTTCGGCAGGCAGAACAATTTGTGCAGACACAAAAGCGCGGCATTGTTGATACGGCGGTAGTAAAGAAGCAGATGGCGGCAGAAACAGAAGAGACTAAGTCTGTAGCCAAGCGCCTGAAAACCAGAGTGACCATAAAAAGAACGGCAAAGGGCGGAAAGATTGAGCTACATTTCAAGTCTGACGAAGAGTTAGAGAGATTAATAGATGAGCTTGGTAAGCTCTAAAGCTAGAATCCGCCAGCTTTATTGATGGGGAAAATGCGGAAGGATAATTTCCCGACAATATCAGAACTCGGGACAGTCCCAAAATAACGCGAATCAAGAGAGTTAGTGCGGTTGTCGCCGCAGACAAAAACTTCACCATCGGGTACTGTAAGGTCGACACTGCCAGGAGTTGTTTTGATGGCAGATGTATAACTTGTGCCGCTATCTGGGTTATATCCGTTCGGGTGCTCTTTGTTATATAGAGTGATTTTGTCGTTAGCGACAACAATACGATCGCCGGGGAGACCAATTACACGTTTGATAAGTTGTTTTTCTTGTGAGCTACCAAACTCGAAGAGGCCTTTTTTGACAAAGATTACGATATCACCGCGTTTGGGGATGTAGTTTTTCCTCGTGATCCGGGCCATGGTACGGGGGACCTTATCAACAATAAGGCGGTCGTGATTTTGTAGGGTGGTCTCCATACTGGGGCCATCTACCTCGTATGATTGGAATACAAAATTGATCAGTAATAATGCAACGACAGGCGCCGCAACTAAAATAAGTACAGTGGAAATAACACTCTTCCACCCTTCTTTTTTGGGGTCTTCAGTACCGCCCACCAGTATTTCCGGTTCGTTCTGTATTGGCTCAACAGGGGGTTGGACGGGTGAGGGGTTGAGCGGTTGACTAGGTCCTTGTATACTAATTCCTTGCTGCATCTTCAGCCACTAACTATAACCTAAATTTGGCGAAAATGCACCGGTTTACGAGCACGTAACATAAAC
>OMJO01000011.1 GCA_900299395.1 bacterium | reverse complement strand
TACACGGAGATGTGCCGCCGTTTCATCAAGCAGATCAATAGCCTTGTCTGGCATGTAACGATCGTTAATGTAGCGTTTTGCGAGCGTCACTGTGTCGTCCAACACTTCATCACTGATTGTCACATTATGAAATTGTTCATAGTGTTTTCTGAGGCCCTTTAGGATTGCCAGCGTTTCTGGTACCGTTGCCTCGGGTACTTGGATTGGTTGCAAACGACGCTCAAGCGCAGCATCTTTCTCGATGTGCTTGGTATATTCATCAGTTGTAGTAGCCCCGATGAGCTGGATTTTGCCACGGGCTAGTGCCGGTTTCAAAATATTCCCTGCATCCATTGCGCCTTCAGCCGCACCCGCGCCAACAATCAAGTGTATCTCATCAATAAAAACAATTGTTTTTTTGTCGTCTTCGAGTTCCCCCATTACTTTCTTAAGGCGCTCCTCGAACTCTCCACGATATTTTGTGCCCGCGATCATGCCCGCTAGATCCAGCATGACAATGCGCTTATCAATGAGGCTGTCAGGGACATCCTCACTAACAATTCGTTGAGCTAGTCCTTCTACAATGGCGGTCTTACCGACGCCCGGCTCACCAATAAGGACGGGGTTATTCTTTGTTCGTCGGTTCAATATGGTAATAAGGCGACGTATTTGAGCCTCGCGCCCTACCACAGGATCGAGTTTCGCGGCTTTTGCCATTGATGTTAAGTCGCTGCCGTAATAGTCCAACGCTGTTTTTCGGGGCTTTTTGCCGCCGCGACGTCGCTGTCCTTCAACCACATCCTCGCTGTCATATTGCTGTCGATTAAGGAAGTTCTCGAGCTCGTTCATAAGCGCATCAACGTCGACATTCATATCCCTCAGGAGCACCGTTGCGCGCGCGTTCTTTTGACTCAGAATGCTGTACAAGATATGTTCGGTACCGCAGTATTCTTGCGTAAAATCGAGGGCAATATCATAGGCCATTTTCAGTGTTAGCTTGGCAGTCTCGCTTAACCCTTTTGCGCCCATATTGATCACCAATGTCTTAGGCGTTAGATTAAGCGCCAGACGTGCACGATCCAATGTAACCCCTGCACTTTCCAGAATCTTTGCGCCCATGCTTGTTTCTTGGGCAAGCACGCCCAACAGTAAATGCTCGGTGCCCACGTAGTTACTACCAAAGCTTTGCGCAATAGCACCAGCATGACCAAGACTTTGCTTGGCATTTTCTGTAAGGTGATTAAAAAAATCGTGTTCTGAGCTGTTTGGCATCATTGTTATTGCGACCCATCCTTTAACGATACAACTATCGTACTACTATGATACCAATTAGCACTCGAACGTCAAGAGTGCTAATTCTCTTCTTTAACGTCTTGGCCGTGCTCTTCTATCGCCTCTAAGAGGCTGCTCTCAAGCTGCTCTTTCTTTTTGAGTTTTGGTGCAGCGACAGGCTTAGCGACCACATCGGCAGGAGCACTTGCGCCTTCCTCTGCAGCAATATCAAGATCGTAACCAGTCAACTTGCTGGCAAGTCGGACATTTTGTCCGCTCTTACCGATTGCAATACTCAGTTGATCTTCCGGTACAACCACTTTTGCCTTCTGTTCTTTTTCGTTTAGCTCAACACGACTGACCTTTGTTGGGCTCAGTGCGTTGGTAATGTACTCAGTTATACCTTCTACCCACACAACGATATCGATCTTTTCTTGTTCGCCCACTTCACTCATGACAGCATTGACGCGAGTACCATGACCACCAACGAATGTACCCACCGGGTCAACGCCGGGAACTGTACTGTGTACTGCGATCTTGCTGCGAACACCCGCTTCACGAGCGATACCCTTTATTTCAACTGCACCAGTCTCCATTTCAGGTACTTCTGCACGAAAGAGCCACTCAATAAACTCCTTACTACCTCGAGACACAATCAGTTGTGGGCCACGAAAGCCTCGCTCAACATCCTTCAAAAATACCTTCAGACGCTGACCAGGATAGTAGCGTTCACCCTGAATTTGTTCACTCATTGGCATAATGCCTTGCGCTTTACCGAGGTCAACACGAACCAATCGACCTTCTACACGAGCAACAATCCCGTTGATAACGGTCCCGATTTTGTCTTCATACTCGTTCATGATGATTTCGCGTTCTGCTTCACGCAAGCGCTGTAAAATGACTTGCTTGGCAGTTTGGGCAGCCACGCGACCAAAGTTCTCGATTTTCTCGTGAATTTCAATCATGTCACCCAGCTTGGCGTTCTTTTTCATCACCTGCGCTTCTTTGATGCTTATTTCAAAGTGATTATCTCCGACTTCTTCCACTACTTCTTTAGTGACATACACATCGACATCACCAGTGTTAAGATTCATGCTAACGCGCACTTCTTGTTCGCGGTCACCATAATCTCGTCGGTAAGCGGCAGCCAATGCCTGCTCGACAACTTCCTGTACAGCATCTTCTGGTAAGTTTTTTTCTTCGGCAATGCTCTTGACTGCAAGTGCCAGTTGTTTGATATCTAATTCCATGACATTCCTTTCTTTTGCATGAAAAAATCCGACCTGCTGGCCGGACTCGAATACACAAATTGTAGTGCATAATACTGCTTCTGTCAATCTGAGAATTGGTCAATGTCATGCTAGAATGTAGTCTATGGCAAAAGGAGTTACCCATCTCATTGAACGGTTTAAGCCGATCCACTATATCCTTGATGTTGAACCAAATAGGGAAAAACAAACCTTTAAAGGAACGGTGATTATTTCGGGTGAGAACGTATACAAACCAAGCCATCGCCTAACGTTCCATCAATCTGGCCTCAAAATAACCAAAGTGCATGTTACACGACATGACAAAAAAGTTGACCAGGTAATGACCGTTGATCGTATTAATACCCACGACAATTTTGATGAAGTACGCATTCATACCAAGGAGATGCTTTACCCCGGCAAGTACACTGTTACTCTGGAGTTTAGTGGCAAAATAACCCGCCCAATGAATGGACTCTACCCATGTTACTTTACCCATGATGGCAAGGATAAACAGTTATTGGCAACGCAGTTTGAAAGCCATCACGCTCGTGAAGTTTTTCCCTGCATAGATGAACCGGCTGCCAAAGCAACATTTGATCTCACACTTCGAACAATGCCTGGTGAAGTCGCCCTCTCTAATATGCCCATCAAAGAGCAAACAGAAAAAGATGGGGCGCTTATTACTTCGTTTGAAACAACGCCACACATGTCCACGTATTTACTGGCATTTATTACTGGTGAGCTCGGGTTTAAAGAGTCACGCACCAATAGTGGTGTTGTGGTGCGCGCCTACGCTACACCTGGCAATGTTGAGTTTTTAGATTTTGCACTTGATACAGCAGTCAAAATACTTGAATTCTTCAATGAATATTTCGCCATACCCTATCCCTTACCAAAGTGTGATTTTGTTGCCTTGCCCGACTTTGCCGCAGGGGCTATGGAAAACTGGGGTCTCATTACATTTCGCGAGCATGGGCTTTTGCTCGACCCGCAAAACACCAGTATCCAGGGCCAGCAATACATTGCCATGGTTGTTGCACATGAACTGGCGCATCAGTGGTTTGGCAACCTTGTTACTATGCGCTGGTGGACAGACTTGTGGCTCAACGAAGGTTTTGCAAGTTGGATCGAATATCTAGCTGTAGATACGTTATTCCCCGAATGGCAAATGTGGACGCAATTTTTGGTGGATGAACAACACCCAGCACTCATGTCTGACGCTCTAGAGCACACTCATCCAGTCGTCGTGCCTGTCGACAATCCAAGTGATATTCGAACCATTTTTGACGTGATTAGTTACGGTAAAGGCGCTAGTGTCATACAGATGTTACACGAATACTTGGGTAAGGAAGCTTTTCGTGATGGGCTACGCTTGTACCTAGACCGCCACCAATACAACAATACTGATACCGTCGATTTATGGGATGCCCTTGAAACCATCTCTGGTAAGCCCGTAAAACAGTTTATGAGTGCCTGGACAGAAAAGGCTGGCTATCCCTTGCTTATAGCCGATGTTAACGAACACCACGTGCAGTTGTCCCAGCAT
>OMJO01000010.1 GCA_900299395.1 bacterium | reverse complement strand
TTTGCAGGCAACGGCGGCAAATCTTTGAACGCCTTTTGTAATTTTACTTCTACTGATTTAAGAGATGTCATGAGAACCTCCATTAGTGCTTATAGGCCTAGAATATGCCTAACTTTTACAACATGCAAGCATTGGCGCCATTTGACAGGTACAATAAAAGCATGGCTTGCTTTGAGAGTGAGTACAAACACCTAAATCCTTCCCAGAAAAAGGCCGTTGATTCTATCGAGGGGCCAGTGCTCGTTATCGCAGGACCAGGCACAGGAAAAACACAACTGCTAAGTCTACGCGTTGCAAATATAATACGCCTGACAGACACCTCTCCGCGGAATATACTTTGCCTGACATTTACCGACAATGCTGCACGCAACATGCGCGAACGTCTTGAGTCGATCATTGGGCAAGCGGCGTATCATGTCAACATTCACACGTTCCATAGTTTTGGGTCTGATGTAATTGGCCAGTATCCCGACTACTTCTTGCAAAACCAGCTCTTACAGCAAATAGACGAACTCGGGAAATATCAAATAATGCGAGAACTTTTTGACAAATTGCCTCACGACAACCCTCTAAGCGCTAAAGTCGGAGATGAATACATATTTCTGAAGGATGTCTCGACCATGATCGGCTGGTTTAAGCAAAACGCGCTGAAACCGAGTGAGCTACACGAGATCATCACACAAAATCAGAGTTTCTTCGAGGAGCACAATGAACTCGTAGCCACAACCTTCAAACAAACACCCAGTCCAAAACTACTCCCACTGTATCAGAACCTGTTGACCCGACTAAAGCAAACCGACAGCAGTAGTGTCATGCATGGGTTCCCTCACTATGCAAGTCAGTGCACAAAAGAGCTAGAGCTGGCGATTGAAAGTACGAGCACAGGTCGTTTTGCGCCAAAAATAACAGAGTGGCGAAACAAGTGGTGTCAGAAAAACAAAGACGGTGAGCATGCATTTCGTGATGGGGGCAATAATATCCGTAAACTGCACGCCGTTGCCACCATATACCAACACTTTATGGAGGCTATGCGTAAACGCGGCTTGTACGACTTTGACGACATGGTCGTAGAGAGTGTCCATGCCATGGAGCAATTCGAGGAATTGAGAGCAGATTTGCAAGAACGCTACATGTATATCCTTGTGGATGAATTTCAAGACACCAATAAAGCCCAGTTACGCATGCTCAAAGCGCTTGGAGACAACTCCGCGAACGTAGGAAACCCTAATATTCTTGCCGTAGGCGATGACGATCAAGCCATCTATGCATTCCAGGGGGCCGAAGTATCAAATATGATGGCGTTCCTGCAACTCTATCCCGACGCATCACTTATCACGCTGCGTGATAATTATCGTTCGACTCGTGATATTTTGACTGCAGGCGAACTTGTTGCTCAACAAATTACCGATCGCTTAACCACCACACTCTCAAATATAGAGAAGCATCTAACGCCCCATGCGCACCACTCACAAACTGCATTAAAACACACCGTCTTATCAAGTGAATTAGCACAGTATCAATGGATCGCAACATCCGTAGAGAAGTACATAAAAGCAGGCGTGGCGCCACAACATATAGCTATACTGGCACCACGGCATAAATCTCTTGAGCGATTGATTCCGTACTTAGACAATCACCACATACCGATATCTTACGAACGGCGCGAGAACTTACTGGAATCACCCATTATCCAACAACTAGTACGAATGGTTGAGTTGCTCGATGCAATTGCGCGCAATGACTATGGCTTTGCTGACGAAGCTCTGTCTGAAGTGTTGAGTTACGAGTTCTGGGGAATACCGAATAATAAACTCGTTGAGCTCAGCATGCATTGCTATAACGCAGGTAAACATTGGCTTGATATAATACTGAACCACCAAGATTCCACGTTTTCGGACATCGCCCAGTGGTTGGTGACATTGGCACGCAAAAGCACAACAGAGCCGCTAGAATATATGCTCGACGCTCTGTTCGGTATCGACACTGACAGCAGTAGGGACAGTTCGTTGGACGAATCATATAAAGCAAAAAAACGAAAAACATTTATCTCACCAATGAAGGAGTATTACTTTAGCGAGACAAACTACACAAAACACACCGATCACTATTTGGCCTTGCTCGGACAACTTTCGACATTGCGGCATAAACTACGTCAGTGGCAACCCGACCGCACGCTATACGCAAAAGATCTGGTTGCGTTTGCACAATTGCACCGAGAAGCACACATAAAAATCATCGACACTAACCCCCACACGCAAAGCACTAATGCCGTCCAAGTGATGACGGCTTACAAAGCAAAAGGCCTGGAGTTCGATATCGTATTCGTCATCAATGCGCAGGATGAGGTATGGGGGCCAACCGCGCGCAGCAATCACCAGAAGATTTCTTTACCGCAAAATGTGCCAATAGCACCAACAGGAAGTAGTGATAATGACAAATTACGCCTCTTTTTCGTTGCACTGACGCGCGCGAAGCATACCTTGCACATTACAAGCTATACGCATACGCTCGAGAATAAACTATCACCTCCGCTCAGTTTTATTGTCGAGGATGATGCCACTGCAGTGTCCCGTGAAATATTCAAGGCCCACAACATCAGCACTGTTCCATCTATTCAAGCGGTAGAAATTCTCAGCACTGATTGGTCATATAGATTTAGACAAATTATTGCCGATAAACCAACGTTATTCGAGCCAATTTTGGCAAACTATAGACTCAGTATAACGCACTTAAATAACTACATTGACGTCGTTAACACCGGCCCACAATACTTTTTCATACACCATTTATTGCGTTTTCCTACGGCACTGACACCACCAGCCGCTTATGGTGATGCTATTCATAAAACGCTGGAATGGATACACGTAACTTTGCGAACAACAGGCCAACTGCCACCTACCAAAAAGATACACGAATACTTCGTGAATATATTGTCACGAAAACACCTGCGACACACTGATCTGCAACGCCTTACTACCCGCGGCAAAAGTACGCTCAGTCTATACATGGCGAATCGAAAAGACGAATTCATTGCTAGTGATTTAGTCGAGCGAGGATTTAATAATGAAGGCGTTATCGTAGGGCAAGCTCATTTAAGCGGCAAGATTGATAAAATTCGCTTTTTGAGCCCGAACGAAGTAGGTGTTATTGATTTTAAGACTGGTAAGCCAGCGAGCTCATGGCAGGGGAGGGATGAGTACGAAAAAATTAAGCTTCACCTGTATCGACAGCAACTTATGTTTTATAAGTTACTCGTGGAAGGATCGGCAAGCTACAATGTGAAGCTCCGCGTACGCCATGGAGCGTTAGAGTTTGTAGAGGCCAATGATGCTGGCAAACTTATTGAAAACCTTGAGGCGGAATTGAGTACCGACGATTTACTGCGATTCACAAAGCTGATTGGTGTAGTCTGGGAACACATTCAGTCACTTTCATTTCCCGATATCACACAGTATCCCAAAACGCTCAAGGGTATTACGGCGTTTGAACAAGATTTACTCGACGGCAAAATATAAACGCCCGGTGTAACAACCAGGCGGTTATATTATTTATGCGTATACTTATTTTTTACGCTTGGTGGTCTTCTTTGCTTTAGAAGCGGCTGTTTTGCGCGAACTACTTGCAGAGCTTGTAGAACTTGCACGCTTAGCTGTTTTTTCTGCAAACACAAGACTATAGAGATTCATACCCACGATTGCACCAACGAGCGGGGCAACAATGTATGAAACATTCCATGAACGGATACCCACAGCGACAGCAGGGTTTACTACACCGTTTGATGCAAAAGCGGCAATCTGCACGCCGACAAAGAACGATACGCCAAGCACAGCAGCTTTTTGTGCTGTAGTGTAGGCACGATCAACGGCAACAGCGACACCCCATCCAAAGACGAGGGCACCGACACCTTCGGCTACCATAACGCGCCAATCGACGTTTTTGCCAGCAATATTTTTGAGTGGAGAGTCCATGAGGTACTCCATCAAGCGCCAAGCTGCAAGCGCACCGACAAGCTGAGCAGCGATGTACGCAATCGCTTTCAGTGTGTCGATCTTACGAATTGTCCACAAACCAAGCGTAACTGCTGGGTTAATGTGTGCACCCGAAGCTCGATCAACGAGCATTACCATTAGACCAATGGTCAGTGCGGCAGCCGCTCCCGAGAAAAACGGGAAACTCGTCCTTACTGCCATTGAATAGACCGCCGCCGTCAGCGTTGCGGTACCAAGAAACTCAGCCACCAACATGGCTATCTTTTGTCGTCCGAACATAGGTTCAAACCCTCCACTTAAAAAGTAATATACCTATAGCATAATACTTTTTTGCAGAGAGGCAAATATAATTGTGATTTTTACGCGGCTACTGGCTGCACGACACCACTGGCGAGATAAACTGGCAGGTCGCCCTTGGTGAGTGTTGCTGCGACAGCTAAGGTGTAGACTAGCATGCTCTTTAGTGCGAGGGCCTGTTCTTCGGGCTGTTCGTATAGCTCAGCAGCAAGCTCTTTCAAACGCCACACATCTACAGCAAAAACCTGTACCTGGTCACCACTTACTTCACGGACTAATTCCTGATTGACCGTGTAGCCCTCGACGTCGTTCAATACGATGTACATTTCAAGATGTTTGCCGGTCAATTCTTTGACGATTTTACCACTGTCAATGATCTCGCCAACCACTTCTTTACCTTTGTAATCTTCCTCTTTGACTGTCTCGCCATATGCACCAAAATTATCAAATATGCCATCGAGTCCTTCATCATCAACACCTAGAACACCAGTCATAACGCCTTCGATTTTATCCCGGTATTTCACAGCATTTGTCACCACGATTGGGGCCTTATCAATTGCGCCACAACCGCTGTTTTCTTCTGTGGCATGATCGTCAGTGTGCGCCCCAAAACCAATCTCTTTATCCTGCAGTCTATGAATTGCCGCACTAAATGTATCTCGTAAACTCTGTCCAGCTGTCGTGCCCATTCCGATAAGCGTCGCAGCTGCCATACCGGCACCACCAGCAAATACTTTGGAGCGGTGTAGGGACTTGAATTTTTCGGTAACGCCTTCAAAGATACGCTTTACACCACGGCCATCACCACAACCATCATCATCGAGCCGTTGGCCATCTTTATCGACATCAACTTTGACAAGGATACGAGGCGACTCGATAAGAGATTCAACTGCTTGTCGCGTCTCACCCTCCACTTCATCGACTCGATCATCATGTGATATTTGACCTTCACCAAAGCCAAGACCATCCGCTAGGCGCTGTACGTGTACTTCCGGCATCTTTTCTCCTTGCTCACCGTGCATAACAATAAACTCTTCGTCTTTATTCTGTTCCATATAATAACTGTTTCTGTTCAATCAAAAACCAGCCCATCTTATACCCTTTAGGACATTATTTCAAGCACTAGATATGGTATACTTTAGCTATAAGGAGACGCTATATGGCCGAGCCTTCACCCGAATCTACAGATATACGCGAACGTATTCGTAGTTTGCCTATTGTCGGTTCCGATGCGCCTCTCGTCCCTCGGCGTAAAGCCCAGGCCATCATTCACGATCTTTCTACCATTGATCCATCGATTGGTGAACGCGTCCACGAACAGGTAGAAGTAGTGGTCGAAGAACTACAAGATGAACTCGATACTGACCAAACGGGTAACGGCTACCACCTCAGTGAAGATGAGCTACGCGGCGTGGTAGCAAGAGCTGCCTTGCGAGGTGCTGCACAAGTTGCGAGTGACCTCGGTGGCACAATCGCAGAGATTCGGGAAATGGAACACTATATACAGGTCGACCATGACCCCGGCAACAGCGCCGCTTAACGACGTTTGTGTCGACGCAGCCCAGCTACTTGCAATCGTACTTCATGACGGTCAATCAAGCTTTGTGCGTGTTCGATCGATACTTGGTCTTTAGCTTGGGCTTTTAGTCGTTTTGCTTCGTCGATAGCTTTTTGCACTTCAGCTTCGTTTATCTCGGATTCATGATCGGCTTCATCAACCAGCACCCGAAGAATATTGTCTTTTACCTCGATGACACCACCGTTAGTCGCATAATGCTCCATCATGTCGTCACGATCACTCGCATTACGACGTATACTGACCACCCCCCGCGTAGCGACGCTCACAAGCGGCATGTGGTCACTCATAACACCAATTTGGCCATCCATCGTCGGTAAAATTACTTCGTTTACGTCACCGGCAAACTTGGATCCGCTGAGCGTAACGAGTTCCAGTCGAATCATCTAGAGTAACTCCTCACGTAAGAAGCGGGCCAGTTCACGTTCTTCTTCTAGTGTCAGATTGAGGACTGTTCGTTCAGCCTCAGAGACCGTATCTCCGTATCCTTCTTGCACTATGTGCTGTTGGGCAGCGAGCTGCTCAGGGGAGGGAACGCCGTTTAAATCGCGCTCAGGATGATAGCCACCGGCTTCCGGACCACCAAACGTCATTATTTCTCGTCCTTTACTTCTGTAATATCACCCTTCATATAAAAGGCGTTTTCGCTCTTGTCGTCGTGTTTACCTTCAAGAATTTCTTTAAAGCCGGCGATGGTATCGGCCAACGGTACGTACTTACCAGGCTTGCCGATAAACACTTCAGCAACGTGGAATGGTTGGGTCAAGAAACGCTGGATACGACGTGCACGAGCAACTGTCTGTTTGTCCTCATCGGAAAGCTCTTCCATACCAAGGATGGCAATAATATCCTGTAGGTCCTTGTAACGCTGCAAGACACGCTGCACTTCACGAGCCACTTGATAGTGTTCTTCGCCAACAATTTCGGGGTCAAGAATCGTTGAACTACTGTCGAGCGGGTCAACAGCAGGGTACAGACCAAGCTCGGTCAAGGCACGGTTCAACACGATGGTAGAGTCAAGGTGGGCAAAGGTAGTGGCAGGGGCAGGGTCAGTCAAGTCGTCGGCGGGCACATATACAGCCTGCACAGAGGTAATTGAGCCTTTTCTTGTCGATGTAATACGCTCCTGCAGGGCACCCATTTCTTGGGCGAGGTTTGGCTGGTAACCTACAGCTGATGGCAAACGGCCAAGCAAAGCTGAAACCTCAGCACCGGCCTGGGTAAAGCGGAAAATGTTGTCTACAAATAACAGCACGTCATTTCCTTTATCACGGAAGCCTTCGGCAATCGTTAGACCACTCAGACCCACACGTAAACGTGCACCTGGCGGTTCGTTCATCTGGCCAAAAACAAGCGATGTCTTGTCGAGAACCCCTGATTCGGCCATCTCGTGGTAGAGGTCGTTACCTTCACGCGTACGCTCACCAACACCAGCAAATACTGAGTAGCCACTGTGGAACTTCGCAATGTTATTAATTAGCTCAGTAATAAGTACTGTCTTGCCAACACCGGCACCACCGAACAGACCAACTTTTCCACCCTTGGTAATCGGAGCAATCAGGTCAATAACCTTAATACCGGTTTCGAGAATTTCTACGTTACCGGACTGGTCAGTAAGTGGAGGTGGGGTACGGTGAATCGGTGCCGTTTCCTTGAAACTGCCGCCTTTGCCATCAATAGGCTCACCAACGACATTGAACATGCGCCCCAATGTTTCTTCGCCAATTGGCACACTAATGGCGCTCCCGGTATCACTCACTTCTGCTCCTCGTTCGAGACCGTCGGTAGAACCAAGTGCCACGGCGCGAACGCTAGACTCGCTTAAATGCTGCGCGACTTCCAAAACGAGGTCTCCATCACCAACTTTTACCGTTAACGCATTATAAATTGCTGGTAAATGACCTTGAAACTCGACGTCTACCACCACACCAACAATCTGGCTTACTTTTCCGTTCTTTATCTTTTCTTTGGTTGCTGTTGCCATTATTATTGCTCCTCTCCTTGCAATGCTTGTTCTTCAGCTGCTGCTCGTGCTTCGATAGTGGCGAGACCTTTGCCCGCCTCCATGCCAGCTAAAATTCCTTCTACTACCAATGACTCTACAAAATCCCTCTGGCTTTCAACCGGTTGCTGCCATTCCGGGGCATCCACCTCACCGTCGGCTTCCAATTCAGCCTTGGGTATCTCAAATAGTCCTGGGCGACGATCGGTAAAATATTGGCCGCGGGCATCCATAATAGCAGCGGCGATTTCTGCCGCCAGACCTGCGTGTTCTACCTGACTCATCTGATCGCCTCCGCGCCACCGGTAATTTCTGCCAGCTCCTGTGTAATTGCCGCCTGACGTGCCGTGTTAAATGCTAATGTCAGGTCATCTATAAGGTCAGAGGCGTTATCGGTAGCATTCTTCATGGCCATCATGCGCATGCTGTGTTCACTCGCGACGCTCTCGAGCATAGCCTGCCACAACTGCACTTCTAGCAGTCGGGCGGTAACGTTGTCGAGCACGGTCTGGACTGACGGTTCAAACGTAGCATTGTTGAGTGTCTCTGATGGCACATCTTCACTCTCATCAAGTGCCGCCGGTAACAAACTAAGTTGTTTTGCTTCCTGGACCAAGTTACTGCGGAAGTTTGTATAGAGCAGTTTGATGTCATCTGCTTGTGCAGTTGCATACATATCAACCACCATGTTTAGGATTGGGCGGATGTCGTTAGCTGTAGGATGATCCCCGAAGCCGGGGTAGGCGGC
>OMJO01000009.1 GCA_900299395.1 bacterium | reverse complement strand
TAACCTATTCGACCGCCACCAAAACCGCAAACTACACCATTGCGACGTCCGATACAGTCATATTGGGAGACGCCACATCAGGGGCAATAACGATTACGCTGCCAGCCGCTAGTACTGTTAGTGGCTACCGGTTTTATGTGAAGAAAATCGACAGTAGCGCCAACACCGTTACTATCGCCCGTACAGGAGCAGATACCATAGATGGCGGCACATCTGCTGTAATCAGCGTGCAATATGTCACACTAAACCTTGTCAGTAACGGCACTAACTGGTTTATAATATAGCGAGCATGAGGGGTATTAATGTCTTATAATCCTGTAAATCCTAACGGCCAAGCAACGAGCGCAAACTCTGCGCCAGTTGTCATCGCAAGCGATCAGAGCTCCGTGCCGGTAACCGTCCAAACTGGCTCCAATACTTTGGGTTCAGTCAAAATTACTGACGGCACACAAACCGCCAACACGCTAGCCAGCGATACGGGGCAGAATGCGTTATTGACAGCCGGCGGCCGCAAAGAAACCACCTTTACTGGGACCAGTACTGGCGTTGACTGCTCTAACTACACCTGGGTCAGCGTACAAATTACTGCCATTACTTCTGGAACGGTCACCTTCCAGTGCAGTGCCGATAACACAAACTGGTCTAGTGTTGCCTTGCAGACTGCAGGTAACACAACGGGTACTGGTGGTGCCGCTGCTACGACCAGTACTGCAACGGGCATCTACCACGGGCCGATACCAGCCAGGTATTTCCGTGTCTCTTTTAGTGGTACTTCCGTTTCTGGCATCATCGACTTCTTTGCGAGCCCCCGAACGACCCTATACTTACAGACGCAGTCAAGCTCATTAACATCTTCCACACTCGTAAACCCCAGCTCATCAACAGGCTCTGCCGTCCCAAGTACTGCGTTCTACAACGCAGGGATCGCAAAAACGTCTTTGCCAAGCGCCGCCACTGACGGCAACCTGACCGGTAACATGGTTGACAAGTTTGGTCGTCCGGTTGTGATCAATAACACCATCCGTGATCTCACAGGCGCACAGACCACCACAATCTCTGCTTCAACTGCAGAAACACCCATCATCAATGCCGGAGCAACAGGTGTGTTTAACGATCTCATTGCCGTTATGATAAGCAATACATCGGCTACTGCAGCCCGTGTTGATATACGCGACGCTACAGCAGGAGGTAGTGTTATCTTCCAGATATATGTTCCTGCCGGGGACATCAGGGGACTCAGCCTAACCACACCATGGCCACAAACAACCGCAGCGAATAACTGGACGGCCCAGAGCTCCGCGTCCGTTACCGATCTACGTGTCAGCGCTCTCTACGCCAAAAACAAATAGATGCCTATGCAGAAGTTGGATGATACAACATACGAACAACATCGTGGCTTGGTCCAAACAGTCATTGGCGATGAAAAACAAAAAAAATTTCTGCCTCGGATTAAGATCAAAAAATGGCACAACGAAGCCAATTTTTCAATTGGACTGGCTGGGGCAAAGGGCACTGGTAAAGTGAGTACCAAGGGAAGCGAGGTTTTGTATACAGAATCATCTGTCACGGCAAAATTTTATGAACTCGACGCCAGCAAAAAACCACTGGCTAAAATTAGACGAGTTGCAAAAAGTGCCACCTGGAATGCAGTTGAGGCAACAGCCGAATACGAAATGTTCAACCTCATCGGCTCTCCCGGGACACTATTTATGGCGCACTATATCGTCCCCGAACCGACATTGGCACTGTTTGACCTTATGCCAGCCAGCATGCATGCCGAGACCAGCCAGGACAGCATGGCTAAAGACTTCGATTACCCCGACAAGTCCACATATCACCCTAACGACATCAAAATACCCAAACACCCTGACGGCATTAAAGTAACTCGATACTATACGCCAGTGTCGGTGTTTGTGAACCCTATGTATATGGATGAGGGCTTGCACAACATCGACTTGCAGTGGCATGGCACCGACCTTACCAAAGTAGCCGACAAACTCATGACAGCCATCGATAACGTCCTCAAGCCACTCGGGGTCGAGACCAAAAGAGACAGTGTCCGAGACAAAATGTACTTCAAGCACAAAGATAGATGGGTAAAGTTTTTCTCTTGTCAGGAAGAAACCGGTGGCGCGTATTCATATATCAACATCAACTGTGCGTACAACAAAGCATATGATTTTTATAAGCCAGACGTCGAGAAAGACATTCGTGACCAGTACGCATATGGGCTGCAAGCTGCACACCCCGATATCAAGCATGACATCGTCAACACCGTCATGAATGAGTTCGCCAAGTTACTGGGTATAGCAATCTCAGACGAGCCATACGAAGGTCAAGAACTGACCAACTGGAAAACTATCCAGAAATTACAGGACAACTACGATTGGCTCGTAGCGGCCAAGCGTAACGATGCCAACTGGTGCCGCCACGAGCGTGTTGATGGCTTCGAGTTCGAAGTTATCTTTGACAAAAAACCTGCAAGTAATGAGGTGGCACTGTCGACCAACCTCCCCAAAAATGTGTCGGCCTATTACCAGGCCGAGATAGACTTTGACACCCAGTACAAGACAAAAATGCTACGGCGACATAGTGTTTTTAAGTCACTGGCTATCTATCATGATGCAAAACGAGATAATGACTACCAAACGGGTAAGATAACCCATATCTACCGACCTATTGCACACGATGCCAATGGGCACTCGGTGTTCTGTGATTTTAAAGAACTAGAGGGGATGAAAGATGGCCAGAGATATGATCTCTCCAAGGGCTTAACTATTAAACTGCCCCAGGATTTCATTGATTCCGCGACCTACCCGGTAACGGTCGACCCAACGTTTGGGTATTCGACGGCTGGCGCCTCTTCACAGTCATTGCTCGATACCATCCTTGCCACGCAACAAGCTCCGACATCAAGTGGCAATCTTACGTCTGTTTCGTACTACGCTACAACTGCAGGTGGTTCGGCAAATGACGAAGGCGCAGTCTACGATAGCGTTGGGAGCTTCAACCGGATTACCTACACCGCTGAAAACACAGTTTTAGGGGCAAGCTGGATGACTATGGTCACCAACAATCTCAGATCGGTAACCAATGGCACGAACTATATTCTGGCTGTATGGGGCACTAGTACGGCCGGATATGGTTCAACTCGAAACTTGGCATACGACTCAACTGTCGGGAAAACGTCGTACAGCCTTTCATCAACCTACGTAACGGATAGATGGCCGGACACCCTTAGTGGCGCCTCAACCCAGTCGAGTCGGCAATATTCTATATACGCAAGTTACGGAGTCCAGTACCCGATCATGGTTGGGTCAAGTGTCGCCCTGCCAACCGCGAACGGTCGATACATCCCATTCATGGCCGCGAATGATACTGCGTGGTCCGCAACCTTAGTAAACCAAGATGCACTGGTGCCAGTCACTTCTGCAGACTTTCGAGATCTAAAGATTGTACAGACAACTGCCCCCGGTGCTGGCACCTCCCGCACCCTCACAAACTACGTCAACGATGGTGTTGATTCGGTAACTGTCACTGTGGCCGATACCGCAACAAGCGGAGCCAGTGGTTACTACGATGATGTGGTGCTAGCTGGGGCCACAAATACGATGGGATTGACCACCTCTGGCACACCAGCAGCAAGCACCCCCAATCGTTGGCGTATACAATTTACTGCGTTAAACCAGATGTTTCTAAATGCCAGCGGCGGCACATCCTCAACCTCTGCAAACCGGTTCGTGGGCGTCCAAGATAATGGCGGCCTCCAGACTACAGCAGCCGCAGCAACGCAGATCATGCCCGAAAGTGGAACACTGCAGAATCTGTATGTCAAAATGAGCAGTGCACTGACATCAGGTAGCTACACGGTCGAAGTCTATAAAAATGCCGCTGCCTCCGGACTCAAAGTTACTTTGGACAACGCCAACCAAGCAGCGCTTGACTCGACACATACCGTCACCTTTGCGGCTGGTGATACAGCCTACATTCAAATTACGCCAGCAACACCGAACGCCGCAAAAGCCCTCGCTATCGGAATGGAGTATGTTTCGGGAACTTCTGGCAATGGCCTGCTTTTGCAAAGCAATAATACAAGTGCCTCCAACAGCGCTACGGTCTATAATAATTGGTATGGAGCAGGGGCATGGAATGCAACCGAAGCAAACGTGCAGGCCTTGGGCGCAGCCTGTAAAATCACTGGTCTATATGTCACCCTTTCTGCCTCCCCAGGAACCAGTAAGTCACGAACCATCACCCTTCGCGTAAATGGCCAAGATACGACCGCGACTGTTGCAATTAGTGGTGCATCCACATCGGGATCGTGGTCTGGTACTATCGCCATATCCAACGATGATCTGGTCTGCGTTTCACAGACCCCATCCGGCACACCAACCGCAGCAACAGTTAAATACGGCATCGTCTACACAACAGTCAATGCCAGTACCGGTGCAAAACGTAGTGGTATGTTCCCGTTGATGGGGGTCGGCTAACCAATGGATCGGCTCAGCAATGTGCTGCCCAAACTCTTAGTATTGGTCGTGCCCGTCGTAATCCTCACGCAGGCCCCCCTTGCTAGTGCTGGCAGTTTGTCAATTGAACCAATTCGTGAAGAACTGAGCCTAAAAGCAGGCCAAAGTATTGAGAATCAACTGATCGTTAGAAACAGCACCGATAAGCCCATTTCCGTGAGCCTCGAAGCCGAATCATTCAGCGTTATCAATGAATCATATGACTATAGTTTCTCTAAAGCAGAGGACCTGAAAAGCTGGGTACGCTTTAACGAAACATCTGCCCCATTAGCCGGGAAGGGGAGCCATCTTTTTACCTACACGGTCAGTGCACCACAAAATGCCGAGCCTGGCGGCAAATATATTGCGATCTTTAGCACGACAGATAACGAGTCATCTGCTGCCATCACCTCACTGGAGCGTGCAGGGACGCTGCTGTACATAACCATCCCTGGAGGTATCACAAAACAGGGGAACGTTGTGGACGTGACTGTGGCCCCGCTCAATGCACGGCGACAGACAAGTGCAAAAGGTAGAATTCGAAATACGGGTTCAACTCACTTCAAAAGCCGCATCACTACCGAAGTACATACCGTGTTTGGAGGATTTGTCAGCAGGAGCCAAGGGGAGCACCTACTCTTGCCAAATACCGTGCGTTCCGTCGATGAACCAGTCATACTTGGGAAGTTTCCTGGGCCTTACCGCGTCAAGGTGACTATAGGGCTTGGGGACAGCCCAGCCTATTCCATAACCAAATGGGCCTGGTATCTGCCCATTGTGCCAACAGTATTTCTGGCAATCGTTTGCGTGATATTGGCAAAACAGCTAGCTCGCTGGATACATAAGAGCCAAAAAAGTTAGTCACTGCGTTTGCGGAACAGCGGTATAGACCACAATGCTGCTGTAATTACCGGCGGGTACAGCATTGTCTACTTTGACACCGTATTTTACTGAGGTCTGATCACCAGTAGAGTATGGGCCCGTGCCAGTGCGTATAAGCACATCCGACAGGGTGATGCCCGCGTAATTACTACTGCCATCGGTGTTATAGCCCCACGTATTGGTAGCCAATGCTGCTGGAGATACATTGGCACTGGCCGTGATATTACTTGATCCATTCACCAAGTTCGTCGATGTTTTTGCGCGTATATATAGTTTATACCCCACCACATCCGTAGAAGTGACCGTCACCGTACTGGTACCACTCGCTAATGTGCCACTATCACTTGGGGTAATGGGGATACTGACGTCACCATTGGTAGCAATCGTCAGGCTTGTTTCACCCCCATAGGGTACATTGGCGCCGTATTTTCCGGCACCAAAGGGACTAGCATAGACCACCTCGGCTACCGACAATAATCCGAGTACTATGAGCGATCCGTATAGTAGTTGTTGCTTGCAACGTTTAAGCATATCCTCTATACTTACTATATATCATAACGTTAGAGTTACTTAAACAAATATGACAACTGCCGTGCGCCAAAGATTTGTTCAGCGACTGACGTCGCTGTTTCTCGTTGCGAGTATTTTTCTGTCTGTAACCTCGATGGTCCTTGCCGGTCACGCCTCGGCAGCCCAAATTACTGGCCGCACCCTAACACTGGGCAGCTCTGTCGCGTCCGCTGCTACTACCTATACACTGACATTCACTGTGCCATCTTCCACCGTTCTTCAGTCATTTGAAGCAGTTATATGTACGTCAGCCAGTGGCGCCTGTTCTACGCCCAGTGGCTTTTCCAACGCTTCATCGACACTCTCATCGCAACCAACCAACCTCGGTGACGCCTCAGGCTGGTCAGTCAACACGTCAACCGCCGGCAAGCTGCGCATCAAAAAGACAGCGAACGCAGCCGCACCAACCGGCAGTCAAACGGTTGTTTTTGGTAATGTCACCAACCCCAGTGCCACCAACAGCACCTTTTTTGCCCGCATAACTACCTATTCTGACGATGCTTGGACTAACTCCGTTGATACCGGCACCGTTGCCGCTTCCACGGGCGGCCAGATAACGGTAACAGCTTCTGTAGATGAAACACTGACGTTTACCATCAGCGCAGCTACCGTTGCATTAGGCACGCTTACCACCAGCAGCACTGGTAGTGGAACCTCAACCATGACTGCGTCCACAAACGCCGCGAGTGGCTACAGCATCACAGTAAACGGCAACACCCTGCAATCGGGCGCCAATAGTATTACTGCGCTCGCGTCGCAAACAGCCAGCAGCCAAGGATCTAGTCAGTTCGGCATCAACCTCAAGGCCAATACCACACCATCAGTCGGTACAAACGTCAGCGGTAGTGGTTCAGGTGTCCCCACCGCCAACTACGGGACCGCCGATGTCTTTCGCTTTGTCAGCAGCGATAGCGTGGCTTCAGCTTCGGCTCCCACCAACTCAAACACGTATACCGTGAGCTACATAGCCAACATTGCCGGCTTAACACTTCCGGGTAGCTACTCGACAACACTGACCTACATTGCCACCGCCAACTTTTAACCACCTCTTGTGCTATCATTGACCCATATGAGTAAGAGGACGTTATTTCTATTGCTGCTTATCGTTAGCTGTGCACTACCGGTTTCGGTAAAAGCGGCTGATATCCCCCAAGGATTTCAGATACGGCCACTGATTGTGGACCTCAATGCTGACCGAGGGAAAACCTACACCATCAATGTAAACCTCATGAATGTCACAACGGCTGACCTTGTTTATAAAGGAGCAGCTCGCGACTTTAAAGCACATGACGAATCCGGCACTCCAGAGGTTTTACTCAATAGTAATTTGCCAGCTTCCAGCTCGGTCGCCGGCTGGATATCTATTCCACAAAATATCGCTATTAAAAGCAAACAAAATAAAACTTTTCCTGTCACGATTACGATTCCGCCCAATGCAGAACCGGGCGGCCATTACGGCGTCCTGCAATTTAGCGGGAGCGCGCCGGAACTAGAGTCAACTGGAGTAGCGGCCGAGGCGAGTGTAGGCACGCTTTTATTCATTCGCGTGAATGGACAGGCAACAGAAAGCCTGGAGTTGCGAGATTTCTTTACCATGCGAGGTCAATCTCGTAGTAGTTGGTTTGAATACGGACCAATCACACTTGTAGAGCGTATTAACAACACCGGCAATGTACACATGCGACCAACGGGCGAGGTGACTATAAGCAACATGTTTGGCAAAACCGTAGCTACCCTAAAAGTTAACGAGCAAAAAAACATTGTGTTGCCCACAAGCACGCGTCGTTTTGACCAAACACTCCATAAGAAGTGGCTCTTTGGGCGATACACCGCATCGGTCAGTCTTGCCTATGGCACTCAAGGGCAAGTACTCCTTGGCACGACGTCATTCTGGGTCGTTCCATACAAGCTTATAGTCCTGATCCTCCTGGTGTTAGCGGCACTTGTCCTGACTATCAGATTCTTCATACGGCGCTACAATGCTAAAATCATTCAGAAGGCCCTCGATGAAAAAGCAAAAAATAACCGTCCATAAAAAACTACTCCACAATCACCACGTTCACCGTGTTCTGCATCTGAGCCCCAATTCGCAAACAGGCAAGATACTCCCCACAACACACACATCCTTTGGCGCCTTATGTTTGCTGCTAGTCCTGCTTATACCTCAGTTAATAATTTATCGCGGCGTCCAAGGTGTCCAGACTAGCAGTGGCAGTATACCCATCACTGCTACCGTACCAGGGCCTGCGCCAACCACACCTGCCACCATCAGCAGCCCAACGACAGGCATAACGACCACTTCTGCGACTATCATCGTCTCGGGGACATGTGGCGCAGACCTATTGGTGCGTATCTACCGCAACGATATCTTCGCGGGTTCAACTTATTGCTCCGCGAGTGGAACTTTTACCATTGAGGTGAGCTTAGCGACTGGCAAAAATGACCTGCGTGCTCTCAATTACGACACCCTTGATCAAGCAGGCCCGACTTCGCCAACGGTCTCTGTCACCTATACACCAAAAACTACGACTACGACCACAACATCAAATAACAAATTACCGGTTGAGACTAACATTTTGTTCGAGATTGATTATCATCTTCGCCAACTTGAGCCAAATCAATCAGCAGGCTGGGAAGCCAAAATTACCTATGGCCGTCCATCGTATACACTCGTAGTGCAATGGGGTGACAAAACAACTGAAACCAAACAAATCACCGATAACAACTCATTCAAACTAAACCACACGTATCAAAATGCCGGCAAATATGTCATTACGTTCAGCGTACAGGATGCTGACGGCAATAAAACAAGGCTGCAAATAGCGGTAACAGTAAACGGGACAGCAAGCACGCCACCGCTAGTGACTACAACCAGTAAAGATTGCTCAACGGCAACAACGGGCGCCGCGGCGGCAGGCTGTAGCATCACAAAACCTCAGAAGGAATACCTTATCCCATTTTTCTGGATTTTGCTCATAGTCATGGGAGTATTGTGGTTTGCTAGTGAAATCCGACATCGCCGACGGGAACATCATCAGCCACACGTAACGTGGCAGTAGCTGGTACATAGGCGTACAATAGTAGTAGAAGAGGAGGGACGCCATGGATGACGTAACTATTATCCGCCCAAGCGCACGCTACGTGCTGTTTCGTATACTTTTTACACTGTTTGCAGTAGAAACTTGTTATGCACTTATCTTTGCCGTCTACTTCTTAGTCCGACCCGACCAAGTCTTTGACCGCGCATTCCTTGTCAGCCTATGGTTTGTGCACACACTGAAATTCATCCTGCTGGCTATGTTTATCGCCGATATTATCATCCGCTACCTTAGCACCCAGTACTTTATTACCAAGCATCACCTTATCGTCAGCCGTGGCATTGTCACTGATGATGAAAAGCTATACGAGCTAAAGCAAGTCCGGAAGATTTCCGTATTTCAAGACGGCATGGGTAAGCGAATGGGCTACGGAAGTGTAAAAATGCTCCTCGGCGCTCGTGGTTTCGAAGAAAGAATCTTACTACTAAACATCGCCAATCCTCACAAAATAGCCAAAGAGATCGAAAAATATCTTGGCAATTACTAGCTACTCGTAACGAAGCGCTTCAATAGGGTCACGACTGGCTGCTTTGATGGCAGGCAATATACCAAAGAACATGCCCACAACCAGTGCTACCAGTACTGCAATACCCATAATTGGCACAGTGACAGCAGGCTTTATATCTGTAAAAAGCCTGAAAAGATAGTCCACAAACAAAGATAGCAAAAGGCCAAGCACACCACCCAGTAAACTTATGACTGCAGCTTCAGTCACAAACTGGTCAAGAATCTGCCTATTGGTTGCTCCTACGGCTTTTCGGACCCCAATCTCTTTCGTACGTTCGGTGACTGAAACCAGCATGATGTTCATAATCCCAATGCCACCCACCAGGAGCGAAATAGCGGCAATGCCAGCAATCATACTAGTTAGTAGTGTCAGAATTTTGTTGGTCGCCGCCAGATTTTCCTCCTGTTTCAGCACTGTAAAATCCGTCTGTTTCCCATGAGCGTCACTGAGGTTTGCCGTAATATTCTTGGCAACTTGGGAGGTTTGCTCCGGGTCAATTGGACGCACTAATACCTGGTAAATCTGTGACTGACCGACTAGTGTTCGGGCCGATTCGTAAGGGATAAAAACTGCTGAATTGTAGTCGCTTGTTGGTGACAACGGGCTGGTTGCAAATTGATCAAAAACACCACTCACCACATAACGCTCACCACGCACTTGCAAGCTTTTGCCAAGGGGTACCGTTTCATGAAATAAATCCTGGGCCACACGTTTACCGATTACCGCGATTTTTCTATTTGTGTCGTCGGCGGCAAAAAAGGAACCATACTTAACGCGTTGACGCAGTATTTCCGGGAGTAACTCAGTAGTGCCAACGATAAATCCATCCGGCAATTCAGAATCGTCGGTACGAGCCACACCACTCACTGTGCTAAAGGGCACGACAGTTTTAATACCCTTCGTTGTCTTTATGGCCTGTAGATCTTGATCAGTAAACGACTGTGCGTTATTAGCTGTGAGTGCGCCAAGTGAGCTACTTGCCCCAACGTTCTTACCGGGCTTTACGATAATCAAGTCGCTGCCAAGTTGTTTGATTTGCCCCTCTACTTGTTGCCGAACACCCTCACCGAGGCTGATGGTTACGACAACACTAGCAACACCGACAATAATCCCCAGCATCGTCAAAAAACTGCGCCAACGCGCACTCCGAATGCTGGCAAAAGCCATCTTAATATTGGCCTTCAAACGCATTATTTTTTGGCCTTTCTGGTCGATGGTTTTTTCGCTTTTCGGGCTTTAGTTGTCCGTTTGGAGGACTTCGCTTCCTTGTCGGGAAAAGCTTTCATCATTGCTGAAACCCCAGCAATACGATCTTCTTCAGTCAGCTTAGGCAGGTAGTACATACGCTTTCGCAGCGATTTAGGGACTTGGCCTATAGTTGATTGTTTGTCACCCACAATGTCACCGTCGTGCATAAAGACAACCCGGCTGGCAAACCGAGTCAATTCCGGGTTATGAGTAACCATCAATATTGTCCCGCCCATGGCGTGTATATCACTCAGCAACTCCATAACTAATCTACTGGCGGCACTATCTAAGTTTCCCGTAGGCTCATCAGCGATAATGATTTGTGGGTTATTTACTAATGCTCGAGCAATCGCGGCCCGCTGCGCCTGGCCACCACTGAGTTGTTTTGGATAAAAGTACTCTCTGTCGCTTAGCCCCACGCGCTCTAGCACCGCCGCAGCCTGCTTGAGTCTCCGCGTTTGGGTCATGCCTTTGTAGGCAAGGGGCAGTGCAACATTTTCCAGTACAGTTAGTTTTGGTAAAAGATTAAACGACTGAAACACAAAACCTACGGTGTCTCGCCGTACTTTTGCTCGTTGATTCGATCGTAGACGTGAAACCGAACGCCCATTCAAAACATATGAGCCATGCGTTGGACGATCCAACAACCCAATGATATTCATGAGCGTTGATTTACCAGAACCACTTGGGCCCATCACCGCGACAAATTCGCCACGTTCAATACTCAGATTGACTTCTTCTAACGCTACGGTCGTAGCGTCACCGAAGCCGTACAGTTTACTGACGTCTTGCAAATTGATGATCGGCATTGCACTACAGTGTACCGCTATCCTTCAGAAGTATTCAAGGTGTTATTTTGCGCGTTGTCGATTATACTTGTTACGACCACATATGGAGAGATGCAGGAGTGGTTGAACTGGCACGCCTGGAACGCGTGTATGCGGGCAACCGTATCGAGGGTTCGAATCCCTCTCTCTCCGCCAGAAAGACTATGGAACTTTTTTCAGAGGGAAAAAAGTCCGAAACATGCACGAAAGACCCCTGTGGGTCTTTAAGGTGTACGAAGTCCAGAGTTAGCGTATAATTTTTATCAATGTAAGTCCGATAACCCAGATATATTTCCTGTATAAATGTAAATTATGCCCAAAAAAAGCCACTCTATTGCTAAGAAATCTTACGGGTCGGGCCAGCCTGTGTTATTGCTACATGGATTCGCTGGCTCACACCAACATTGGAACAAGGTCATTATAAACATTCCACAGGATAAATTTCACATTATTACACCTGATAGCATAGGTTTTGGCATATCAGACAAGCCCTCTAAACTTAATTATGATATTGATGATCACTCTATACCGCTTGCCAAGGATATATTGAAAGATATCAACGAACCTATTATCTTGGTTGGCCACTCTATGGGCGCAATGATAGCACTTCGAATTGCCAAACTTCATCCAAGCAAAGTCAATAAACTAGTTTTGATCAACCCCCCAATCTTTAGAAGCCCAGAACACGCAAAGCAAGTTATTAGAGATAACTTAACGTTCTTTCACAAGATCTATGTCAGTAAGCTGGGCAGCCCTATCTATCTATTGAGAAATAATCCCTTGATTAAACAATTAATTTCGTCATCACTAACTAAAGATAACAATCGTAGTGATATAGTTGACGATTATTTTAATCACAGCCGTAGATCATTTATCCGAAGCATAAGAAATACATTATTAACCTACTCAATGTATGACGATCTAGAACAGATAGCTGTACCCACAAAGTACATTTATTCTCATAGTGATCCATTATTTGATCCGAAATCACTCGAGTTGATTAAAAAGTTTCCAAACATTCAGGCGGTTGAAATTTCTGGCGGTCACGAAATACCATTTGTTAATGCCAATGCAGTTGCTCAAGAAATCTGCACCTAAAACTAAAGTTTAGATCACCGATTTAGGCAGAATCGTGTGCGTTGGTATGTCCGCTAAGGCTGGACAGAAAATTTTCAATTTTCAAATTAATGTAATCGGGTTTTTCGGCCATCACTAAATGACCGGCATTTTCCACGATTTGAGTTCGAGCCGGTTGGAGACGCTCACAAAATTGCAAGCCATTGGCAAGAGGTAAAACACGATTTTGTTTACCCCAAAAAACCATTGTGGGTGGTAATTTCGAGGGCCTGTCAAAATCGTGACTGAACTTATTAAATGTAGATAGGCCCTTGGTTAGATTCAGTCGCGATAGGGTTTGGGCAGGATTTCGAGCTTCCTTAGTCTCCGCCAGAAAAACTGGATCTTTCGGATCTGGTAAATCTGCATAGTTGATACGCACAGCTGACTTAAGTACTCCCGGAGTTTTCTCAAATATTTTTAGAGTAGACCTGTGGAAGGGTTCTAAAAATCCAGGCAACGGTAAACTAGCCCGACGCACCAGAGGTGACATCATGTCATGACCGCCGCACACATTAAATAAAATTAAAGCTTTCAGCCTTGAAGGATTTCGAGAGGTATATTCTAGCGCAGCCGCCGCACCCACGCAGTTTCCAACCAAAATAATATTTTTAAGGCTGAGTTGCTCTAAAATCTCCTCAGTCATTTGACTATAAAAATCTAAATCGTAAGTCACGTTCGGACGATCCGAAGCGCCGCAGCCGAGCATGTCAAAAGCAAACACATGATATTTCTTAGCGAAGTGCTTTATCTGATAATGCCAGATCCAATGCCCACTGCCGCCGTTGTGCAGAAACAGCATCGGTTGACCGGATCCGGCTTCCACATATTTAACGGTATTAGGACCCAGTGACAAACTTTTCATATAATCTGTCTCAGTATATACCCCCTGAGAACAATACTCTTATCCTTACTTAAATATTGAGTCGTATTGGTATAACATTAGTTTAATGATTGGCTCGGCATATCCTTATCTAATTCTCTTTGTACTGAATTTTCTCGAAGGTTCGATAATAACACTTGGAGCTGGCCTATCTGTATCCACTACCGGACTTAATTATCCGATAGCATTAAGTGTGCTGATAGCTGCGGATATTATTAGTGATATCTTCTACTATTCACTCGGTAGATTTAGTAACCGTATATTTGAAACTAAATACGCTAAACTTGTCGGAGTAAATAAACGCCGGCTAGGCCTGGTAAAAGGTTACTACGACAGACATGGTAAAGTCACACTCTTCTTTGCAAAGATGTCTGACATATTGGCTATGCCCGCAATCATTCTGGCGGGTGTTATAAAAATGCCGATTTCCACATTTCTTACAGTCAGTATATTTACTTCAGTAGTCAAAGCAGTGGCGCTTTTTACGGCTGGCTACTTATTAAGCAGCAGTATTAGCCTTCATGGTATGACAGAAATAGTGCATTTAATAAGCGGTGTCTGTATATTAATTGTCTCAATTTTGATGTTCAGATATTTCTATGTAAAAATCAAGACTGATGATAAGAAAAGAATTAAAAAATAGTTTTTGGGTTGTCATACCTTTTTATAACGAAGAAAAGCTGATTGAGCAGACGTTAGACGCACTAAAATCACAGAGCGATTCTGATTTTACGATTTTGTGCGTTAATAACGCGAGCACAGATAAGTCGCCACAGATAGTACGAAATTATATTAAGTCAAACCTACAATTACATATCAAGATGATAAATGAACCGCAAAAGGGTACAGGAGCAGCTTCTGATACGGGGTTTAGGTATGCTATCAGCAAAGGTGCTACCGTTGTTGCTCGTACTGACGCCGACGCACTACCCTGCGTGGACTGGGTAAGTTTGCTAAAAGCAGATTTTCGCAATGGGGCTAGGATAGTTGGTGGAAGGTTAGAGCCCCGAACTGACGAGCTAGGTTCACGATGGTACGACAAAGTAATCGGCAAGTGGCTAATACGTATGATGGAATATGCACCACGTATATTTTATCGCCGACCGGGTCAGAAATACCCAATGTTCATGATTCCTGGATTGAACATGGCAATAGACTCAAAGCTCTATATAGAGGTAGATGGGTTTCCTCGCTCAAGTATTGATGACACTGATGAAGATTTAGAGATACATCTTAAGGTATGTCAAATAATCCCAGGGCATCAGGCGATTCTCAACAAGAAAGCTATTGTCTATGGATCTGTTCGTAAAGCGCGAGCCATGGGTTATGTCGGTATATTGTTGTGGTACTGGAGCCGTAAACATAAACCGGACGTTATTGATGTCCGCTAGCACGCCGGTTATTTATCTCTATGTTATTCCGAAGAACGAAGCGCATAACTATACCTCTACTTCCATGCCTGCTCATTACGCAGGTACGATTCGAGATGAATCAAAAATGGGCTTTGCAATTCTTTCACATATATTAAAAACCAAGTTTGAAGTCACCTATCATGCTACAAATATACTCACAAAGCCAAATGGCAAGCCATATTTAAAAGATAGTTTGATTTGTTTTAACATTTCATACTGTCAGGATTACGTAGCTTGCGCGGTCGGCCAGCAAGAGATTGGTGTAGACATCGAGCAGCCGAGAGAACTTAGCCCTAAACTGTTACCCAAAATACTAACTCCAGAGGAAATTAGTGATGGCGTAGATCCACTGCAGGCATGGGTTATGAAGGAAGCGTACGGCAAATTACTCGGTGAAGGATTGGCACTTGGTTTTGCTTCAATATCCATTGACACAATACTGGGTAAACGGCCACACTTTATGGTACCGAGCAAAGTGTATACTTGTGCAGTTTTTTATGAGAACCCAAATACAACAGTGGAGATGCAACATACACTTGAGGAAACATCATGAAGCGAATACTCATAACAGGCGCTACAGGTTTTTTGGGTGGTCACACTGTTACAGAATTTAGTAAGCACGGATATTACGTTATAGCGACTGGTCGCGATCAGGAAAAACTTGCCAAGCTCAAACCTTCTGCAAACGAGACGATCGCATGTACATTGAGCGATCTAGCTAAAAAACACCTAGAGGCAGACGTGGTCGTGCATATAGCAGCGTTGTCTACTATCTGGGGCAGTTGGGCCGATTTTTATAATGCGAACGTTCTTGGCACTCAGCAGGTTATTCAGTTTTGCCAGAAAAACGATATCAAAAAGTTGGTATTTATATCTTCACCAAGTATCTACTCGGGCAGACAGCATCGCCTTAATATTCACGAGTCGGCCTATAACCCCAAAAATAAGCTCAATAACTACATTCGCTCAAAAATTGCTGCCGAGAAATTGGTGCAAGCAGCCAATAATAATAACTTGCACACCGTCATTCTAAGACCACGTGGTATTTTTGGGATTGGAGACACTAGCATCGTTCCTCGTTTGATCAAAGCAAATAACACTATCGGTCTGCCACTTATTAATAATGGTCAAAACCAGGTTGATATGACTTGTGTTGAAAATGTCGCCCACGCCATACGCCTAGCCGTAGAGTCTAAAAAAGCAAACGGACACACCTACAATATTACTAATGGTGAACCGCGTCCCTTTAAGGACATTACTGGAACGCTCTTTAAAGAGATCAATCAAGAACCTCACTACAAACGCTTATCTCCAAACAGTCTCTATACCATGGCTACAGTTTTGGAGCATATCTATAGTTTGTTGCGTATACCTAACGAACCAGCCATAACAAGATATACTGTGTGTACGCTGGGTTATTCGCAGACACTTGACATATCGAGTGCAAGGAAAGACTTAGGCTATGCACCGATAATTAGCCTTGATGCAGGACTTAAGAAATATGCCGACAACTACAAAAAAAATAACTAGCGTACATTACTACAATTGCGGAAATTGCGTGAACAGGCTTGGCTTTGTATATCGTGATCAGAGCTTTCGGAAACGTGTGTTCCCCTCAGGGGTATTTTTGATTAAGCATTCTGAGCACGGCTATGTATTATTTGATACAGGCTATTCGCTCAATATCTACAAAACGGGTTGGCGTGGTTGGCTTTACCGACTACTAAACCCGACTCATATCAGCCGGGAGGAAGAGATTGTCATCCAGCTTAAAAAAGATGGCGTTACCCCAAAAGACATTCGCTATGTAGTCTTATCTCATCTCCACCCAGACCACATTGGCGGTTTAAAATTCTTTAACCAGAGCCGGATTATTATCACTAAAGATAGCTACCGCACATATCAACATCCCAACACCACAGATCTGCTATTTCCAGCACTGCTGCCAAGTTGGTTTGAGTCACACGCTTTGAAGCTAGAAGATATGCCGCTAAAACAGGCGACGCATACTGGGTTGAACGGCTACGATTTATTCGGCGACGGCAGCCTAATTCTCACCCCGCTCGAAGGTCACACGCATGGTCATTTAGGGGCATTTATCCCGGGCGAATTATTGTTAGCCGGCGATGCTTGTTGGGGCGAAGATCTTATGAAGCCGTCAAGAAACATGCGCCGAATTATTAACCTGATTCATCATGACCACAAAGCGTTCTTAAAGACACTCCAGACACTGAGCCGTCTTAATCAACAAGGAATTAGGCTGTGCTTTAGCCACGACCAATATGAGCAGAAGGAGCTTCTGCGTGCAAAATAAACTCACAACACTCCGTTATTTTGTTGAAACCCGCTGGTTCAAAAAGTTCAAGTCCGCCAAAAAGCTTCAGGTCTTTCAAGAAAAAATGGTCATACAACATATGGCATTTCTTAAAGAGCATTCGCCTTATTTTGCTAAGCTCCCCGCCATTACGAATATGGATAAGTTTAAACAACTTCCCATTATGGATAAGTCTGTGATGATGGGACACTTTAATGCCATGAACACGCTGGGGCTAGACAAAGAGAAAGCCTTAAAAATTGCTATCAAAAGTGAGAAGTCACGAAACTTCACACCAACTTATAACGGTGTATCGGTCGGTCTGTCTTCTGGAACGAGTGGTCACCGTGGCTTATTCCTTGTGAGCAATGAAGAGCGTAGCGCCTGGGCTGGAGCAGTACTTGCAAAGTATTTGCCAAAAGGTAAGTTATTCGGGCATCGTATCGCTTTTTTTCTTAGAGCTAACAATAATCTCTACGAAACGGTTGGATCAACGCTCATAAAATTTAAATACTTCGACATTTACAAGCCCATGGAAGACAACATAGCTATTCTTGCTATTTATAACCCCACAATACTCGTTGCACCTCCATCGGTACTTGGTGTCATTGCAGACAAAATAGTCTCTGGTGAGCTGTCTATTAAACCGCAAAAAGTCATCTCCGTAGCGGAAGTATTAAGCGTAAAGGATGAGAAGAGATTCAAGAAAGTTTTTCGCACAAAAATTATTTTTCAAGCTTATCAATGCACGGAAGGATTCTTAGCTTACACCTGTGAAGAGGGATCTTTACACTTGAATGAGGATATTGTGTATATAGAGAAAGAGTTTCTAGATAACAGACGGTTCGTACCAATCGTGACAGACTTCCGGCGCACATCCCAGCCAATTATTAGGTATAGATTGAACGATATACTGGTAGCATCAAAGGTAAGGTGTTCGTGTGGTAGCGCTATGACAGTAATAGACCGCATTGAAGGTCGTGAAGATGACATCTTCTTATTTAAAGATTCGAGTGGAAAACTTATAAAAGTTTACCCAGATATGATTAGTCGCTGTATGTTATACGTCAAAAATATTAAAGAATACCGTGTCGTTCAAACAGGCTACAACCGAGCAACTATATATCTGGATAATATTGATGCGGCTGTTCAAAAAGCTGTCATTAACGAACTGGCACAGCTTGCTCGTAAACTTTCGTTTAACTCGCCAAAGTTAAGTTTTGAACTTTATCAGCTTGATTTGAGTAGAAAATTAAAGCGAATTGAGAGACAATTTAAGTAATGAATAGTATTCGGAGATGTCGAATCTCAGGCTATGGGACATATTTGCCCAAGAAGTCTGTAGTTTTTGGTGGAGAGACTAGATATCGCATATCAGAAGAAGAAACTCAGCTTTCAATGGCGGTAGAAGCATGTCGGCAGGCAATCAAGGTCGCTAAAATAAAGATTGAAGATGTCGACTGTATTGTTTCAGCAAGCGCCGTTGGCGTGCAGCCTATTCCATGTATGGCGGCGCTTATTCATGAACAAATTGCTATTGGTAGCGAGATTCCGGCTTTAGACATTAATACTACTTGTACCAGCTTTATGACAGCCCTAGACACTATGTCTTACCTTGTTAGTATCGGTAGGTATCGAAATGTGTTAATTGTTTCAAGTGATGTAGGTTCACTGGGTCTGAACCCCAAGCAGCGCGAAAGTTACGAGTTATTCTCAGATGGGGCTGCCGCTATAATTCTCTCGTCAAGCGCCGAAGAATCTCAAGGTGTGGTTGCTAGTATGCAGCGCACTTGGTCGGAGGGAGCACACTCAACCGAGAT
Organism: bacterium; assembly: GCA_900299395.1. GTDB lineage: Bacteria > Patescibacteriota > Saccharimonadia > Saccharimonadales > OMJO01 > OMJO01. The sequence goes on along the minus strand of OMJO01000009.1, from coordinate 2,874 downwards.
TAGAGGTGGTTTAACGGGTCTTCATCCAAAGAATTACAGTGAAGCAAACAAAGAGGACTATATGTTCGACATGGACGGCCGGACAGTATTACGCATAGCGGCAACTCATTTGCCTAAGATGTTTGATGATTTCAAGGCCGAGTATGGCATAGGTTTCGACGATGTCGATTTGATTATTCCCCATCAAGCCAGTCGCGCACTTGATATGATAATGAAGCGAATGGGAGCGCCCAAGGACAGTTATGTAAACTGGGTTCCTAAATATGGCAATATGGTTTCCGCGTCGGTTCCATTCATACTCTGTAAATTACTTGAAGATAGCAGCTTACAGATGGGCAACAAAGTGTTATTATGTGGAACAGCTGCAGGTTTAACTGCCAATGTTGTTGTTATGGAGTTATAAGACAATGCTAGATGTAGTACAAGAAATTATTCACAAAGAATTCGATATCGATGAGGATAAGATAACAGCTGAAGCCAACCTACGAAATGACCTGCATATCGATAGCATGGCAGCGGTTAATTTGTCTTTTGAAATCGAAGATCGGTTCAATATTAAAATAAGCGACGAAGAGCTAGCCAGCTTGACCACCGTTGCAGACATAGTCAGTTTACTCGAATCTAAAAATGTATCAGCAAAAAGCTAATCAGCCCGTATTTTTATATCCAGGGCAAGGCGAGCTACAGGTAGGTTTTGGTCAAGATATCTACGAGCAAAGCCAAGCTGCGAAAGACGTATTTGATCTGGATACTGAATTGAGAGATCTCTGCTTTCACGGTCCGCAAGAAAGACTCAACAACCCTTACTATAATCAAGCTGCCAACTTTCTAGCTTGGATAGCAATCAGTGCGGCATTAAAGGAGGCAAACATCTTACCTCAGGCTCTGGCAGGACAAAGCCTTGGTGAATATGCAGCCCTAAGTTATGCTGGAGCATTTGAGGCTACGGATGCTATTCCAATGTTAAAGCAACGAGCCAGAATAATGACTGAGCTAATCCCCTCTAACAGTGGTATGAGTGCAGTTCTTGGCTTAGACACAAAAACTCTAGAACAACATTGCGTGGATGCTTCAAAACCACAAGAGCCATGCACCGTTGGTACCTATAGTACACCTGACAGGAATGTTATTACCGGCTCAGATTTAGCTGTTGAACGATGTGCTGAGCTTTGTCGTAGCTCTGGTGCTAGAACTATGCCAGTTAAAGTCTCTCGCGCTTTTCATTCGCCTCTGGCGCAACAAGCTGAAGAAGAATTTGCAAAAGTACTAGAAGGTTTTACTATCAATAAACCATCGCTTCCTATTTACTACAATCGTGATGGATCGACCGACTGTGATGATATCGGTGTTATGCTAGCCGAACAACTGGTTAGACCAGTTCAACTCGTTAAGATCATCAACCACATGCTAGGTGACGGCCTTAACCACTTTGTTAAGATCGGACCCGGTGGCTTCTTTGGGGACGCAGTGCGTACCATTGCCCGTGACCAAGGCCTAAACGTTGATTTGTATCAAATAGAGTCATTTGATGATATACAAAAGCTCAGTGCCAAATTGAAAGAAACAGAAGATAGTCATGTCTAACCGCCGCGTAGTCATTACTGGCATGGGGGTGGTGTCAGCTATAGGTAATGATGTCAATGGCTTTTGGCACAACATTAAAAACGGCGTTTGTGGTATTGATCTTATTCAATCTTTCGATACAACCCATCACCCAATAAAACTGGCTGCCGAGATCAAGGAGCTAAATACTGAACAATACTTCGAGAATCGTGACATCAAGCATAATGCTAGATTTATTGTCTTGGCACGAATCGCAGCCCAGCAAGCTTACCGTGATAGCGGCCTAGATAATGCTAGGCTCACTCGAGATAGATTTGGGGTATATGTTTCATCGAGCATTGGTGGCATAGAAGTGCTTGAAAATAGTCAATTGTCATTTGCAGATTCTTCATCCATTAGAGTTTCGCCTTACCTTATACCCAGTACATTAGTCAACCTAGCTTCGGGCACTATTGCGATTGATGTTCAGGCAAAAGGCAGTAATCTTGCGGTTGTTACGGCCTGCGCCAGCGGCTCTAATGCCATCGGAGAGGCTTTTCACAAGATAAGGCTTGGCGTTGAAGATGTTATTTTAGCAGGAGCAAGCGATGCAGCCATTACGCCTTTATCACTCGCCGGTTTTGCTGCCATGCGTGCTATGCATACTGGCGATAACTCTCAGAGAGCTTGTATCCCATTTGATGCGGAGCGAAGCGGCATGATTATGGGAGAAGGTGCGGGCATTCTTGTGCTCGAAGAGTTTCAACATGCAATAAAACGTAAGGCAAAAATACTGGGCGAAATCATTGGTTATGGTACCAATTGCGATGCCTTTAGCATTACCTCGCCGGAATTAGAAGGTAAAACAATCAGCAACGCCATAAACAGAGCTGTTGCCGATGCTGGAATTAAGGCCACAGACATAAACTATATAAACGCTCACGGAACCGCAACAATTTTAAACGACAAGACCGAAACACGCGCAATCAAAAATGTGTTTGGCAAGTACGCCAAAGATGTACTGGTATCTTCTACCAAATCAATGACTGGTCACACACTGGGAGCTAGTGGTGCCATAGAGGCGATTATTTGCGTAAAGTCTCTTCAGGATAACTTCGCACCGGCAACCATTAACTACAAAAAACCAGACCCTGATTGCAATCTAAATCTTGTTGTTAACCAAGGAGTCAACAAAGAGCTTAATGTGGTTCTGTCCAACTCTTTCGGGTTTGGCGGCCACAATACTAGCCTAATTTTCAAAAAATGGCGGGAATGAGCGACAATCGAAAATTATCTACACTCAAAGCTATGCTTAAAAATAGTGTTAAGCAG
>OMJO01000008.1 GCA_900299395.1 bacterium | reverse complement strand
GGTCAGCAAAGCCTCGCTTTCAATTCTTTTATGCAGGGGGCCCAAGTACCCATGCAGTGGACCCAGATAGAACCGGCTCGGGGTACGTTTTGCTGGAATAACCCCCAGACCGATCCCACCAAGACTGGTTGTGGGACGTCGCAAACCAATGGGCTGACACAACTTCTCAAAAATCTTCACGACAATAATAAGACTGCTATTGTGCAAATTCAGGCTCGCGTTAAACCTCAGTGGGTCTATGCTGGCAACGGAGTAACGTATTGCGGCACTGCCGGCGACCCTATCTTCCCCAACAACCAGTTTGATATTCCGCAGTACTGGACATCCAGCGGCACGTTGAATAATGCGTACTTTACCATAATGCAAGAAATGCTCGACTCCTTTAAGCAGGCAATTCAGAATTCTGGGTATCAGTCCACTGTTGCTGGTGTGCGTGTGGCCCCTCAGCTTATTGGATCGGAGTTCCGAGATTTGACGAGCAATTTGTACGCAGTGCAGCTGACCCCAGCCTGCCAAAGTTCAGCATGGAATACCGATGTAGCAGACCAAGCCTATGCGCGTACCATGGTTATGCACTACAACACCTTCCAGCCCAACATACGGACTATCCTTCGGGCCACCGCCTTTACTGGGCTAAAACGGAATGGGCATGACTACAACCTTGATCCAAACACGTACTTGACGGTGCAGCCGGGTAAAGTGCAGTCATGGTTTTTCGCTACGTCGTCTAATCCAGATGCTGACTATGAAAGCAAAAATGGACAAGTATATTCATTGGTCCGTAACAGCGGCAAGGCCATATACTATGCTGACGCTGTTGATGCCAGTGTGAATCAAAACCGCAACGCGCCCATAAACAGTCCCGTCTCCTGGAACTACTGGAACCAGCTCATGAACCTTGATAAAGGTACTTCCTATATAACGGCTTGGGGTGCCGATGTGCAGCTGGCACTTACGAACACGGAATATCGGGCGGCGTATGATTTTGCTAATGCTTATGCCGGTTACAATCAGCCACAGCTGGCCACGAAAAGTCCAGGAGCTTGGGTGGCTTTTGCGCCGGGGACACCGGGGGATAAAACTATGACACACGGCAACTTTACAATGTTTATGTCCGAAGACGCAGCAGATGGATCAGTCGGCCTTGACTCTTTCGGTGCGCCTGCAGCGGGCAAATCGTGCTTCTTGGGCATGGATGACGGAACGGGGAAATGCCCTGGGGTAAATATCATTGGTGACGCCACGCAAAGGTTTGGTCGTTGGGCCCGTCGTACAAACGTGGCGGGCGGAAAGCCCACCATCCGACTAAGCCTAGACGACACATTCAAATCCAGCCTGCCTGTCACGGTAAAAGCAAATGTGACCTATCTAGATTCTGGTACAAACTCGTTCAAGTTTGACTGGGGTGGTGGTAATGCTACAGTAACCAAGACCAATACCGGCAAGTGGAAAATAGCCACTTTTAACGTGACGAAGAGTCAGATAAATCGAACCGTTTCCGGCTTTGATTTTGGCCTGACATCCAATGGTTCAGACACTACCTTCCACATGCTCGAAGTTACCCGGTAAGAAACGTTAGTGACAATCGTATCCGTTCGGAACTTGACTTTTATATTGATCACCACAGGATATCTGAAAACTTCCTGGCTGCCCTTTAATGATGGGCTGATTTAGCGTAACTTATCTTAAGATCGCGTTGCAGTAATGCTGCTGAAGCCTTTTTCTTAAAGCCAATAATCTCTTTCGCACGCCTATATGTCTCATCACTTGAGCATTTAGACTCATCATGACCGCATACTGAACAAACACAATTACCCATTACCATCCTCCTATGTTTTAAATATACCCCAGCACTACTCACTATTTAAACTCATAACCATAAAAGAATTGTCCAATAACTCAAACCTTAGTTAAAATAGAATAATGAAACAAAGTTCTATGATTGGGGATGAAGAAGATTCTATAAAACTCACCAAGACGAAAAAGGTCAATGGTGCGCATAATGCTACAAGTCGATATGTAAAACTCAAGGAAAATTTAGATAACGATCCACTGAATCAAAACTGGGTAAAAGTAGACACTGTAGGAAACAAGTTAAAAAACGACGCACCGCTTACGTATGTCGATCTATTCGCGGGAGCAGGTGGTCTTTCCCTCGGATTTACTCAAGCCGGCCATAATAAGGTTAAACCTAACTAAACCTTTAGTAGTAATTTTTTTGGTCATATCTAACAGTGAGTACTAGGCTTTGTTGCTTGAGCTACTCATCATCATAACCATGCGCACAAGCGAATATAGAGCTGCCGCACCAACAATGGCATAGATAATTCGAGATATGTTGTAGTGGCTGCTACCAACTACTTTATCGACAAGGTTTTTGTTCCACCAACCTACGAAACCCCAGTTTAGTCCGCCAATAATAATTAGTACCCAGGCCAGTTTGTCTGCTAAATTCATTTTCATAATAGTTCCTTTTGTTGTTATTAATACTTTACGCCATAAGCATAAGCTTATTGTCAGATTTTTTCAAGCATATTGTTCAAGAGAGCCTTAGGGATAAAACTAAAGAGAATGGTCATAGAGACCGATCTAGAGTTTTGATGCGTACAGCTTGCTAGACCAAAGAGGATTCGAACCGATTCACTACTGTTAGCTAAAAATATAGGGAAATAAAAACCCCCTAATTCTGGCTTACTTTGGAACCAATTTACGACATACTTACAGATTCAAAGAGGCATTACGGTCACCTTTGGTGACCATCTTGGCTGGGGATGAGGGATTCGAACCCCCGATCCTGGGACCAGAACCCAGTGCCTTACCGCTTGGCCAATCCCCAACGACAGGGGTGATTGTAGCAATAATTTGCACAAAACGCCAGTATGCTACAATAGAAACCATTAACAAGTTAAAAGTATGAAGAGCGCGGGGAGAGAACTAGCTCGTTGATCCGCCAGCAACCTACCATTTGGCAAGGTGCTCCATCTAGCCCGTCCGGGAAAGATATGTTTTATACAAGCAATCCTTCCTGGCAACAGAAAGGATATTTTTATGTCAAAAAACCTCTTTACCAGCGAGTCTGTTTGTGCGGGACATCCGGACAAAATATGTGACGCCATTAGTGACGCCTTGCTGGATGAAATCTTGCGCCAAGATCCGCACGGCCGCGGAGGTATCGAAGCCGTTGCCGGAGCCGACCAGATTAGTCTTTTTGGCGAGGTCAAAACAACCGCAAAACTAGACTTCAAAAAAACAGTTTTTGATTTGATTGAAAAGCTGGGTTACACCGAACCAAAGTGGGGATTCTCGACAGAATCAACGTTCAGTAACTACCTGCATGAGCAGTCGCCTGAGATTGCCCAAGGTGTAGATGTGGACGGTGCAGGCGACCAGGGTATGATGTTTGGTTACGCGTGCAAAGAGACACCCGAGCTTATGCCCCTACCTATCACACTCGCTCACTCGCTTACCAAACGCATAGATGAGGCGAGAGAAAAGGGCGAGGTTGCCTGGCTACGGCCAGATGGCAAAGCTCAGGTAACTGTTGAGTACGAAGACGGTAAGCCAGTACGAGTTGTAAAAGTAGTGGCAGCAGTGGCGCACGATGAAAAGACTACACCAGAACAAGTTCGGGCAGGAGTCATTGAAGCCGTCATTACTCCAGTATTGAAAAAGTATGGATTTGAGCTGCCGCAGGACAGCGACATTGTCATAAATGGTACGGGCGCTTGGTACATACCAGGACCAGAGAGTGATGCTGGGCTAACGGGACGAAAGATAGTTGTTGATGGGTATGGTGGTTACGCACGTGTTGGCGGCGGCGCTTTTAGCGGTAAAGACCCAAGTAAGGTCGACCGCTCCGGTGCGTACGCGGCACGTTACATTGCCAAGAATATTGTGGCTGCGGGCTTGGCAGAACGCTGTGAAGTGGGCCTAGCATACGTGATCGGTCAGCCGAAGCCACTGATGCAGACTATCGATACATTTGGTACGGCTACTGTGAGCGAGGAAGAGCTCCACGCTTTCAAAGACAAGCTTATTGATACCTCAGTAAAAGGTATTATTGAAAAACTCGATTTGCGTCGACCTATCTATAGCCAGACCAGTGCGTATGGTCACTTTGGCAAAGAAGATTTGCCATGGGAAAAAGTCGAGAAGGTCTAGGCCTTCTCGATCTTGCCGCAAGCCAGACGTGGCCCACCGCTGTGGCCTGAACCAGTTTCGCCGGGTGTGTGAGGATCTTCATTGGCGTGCACCATTAGTGAGGTACCCTCTTCTGGTTGCAGAATAGAAACCGGCCCATCAGATAATGTCACTCGTGTGGTGATCGTCTCTAGAACGCCTTTGCCTGATTCATCAACAACAATGTTGGGCAGGTCGCCAGCGTGATAGCCGTGGTTGGCGTCTGGGTCGCTGTTGCCGCTAGGGCCTGGGTCGAAGTGGCCGCCAGCGCATTTGAATCCTTCGCATTCACAATCACCCTTTTCGTGAATGTGCACTGCGTGCTTGCCAGGCTTTAGCGTCTCGGGCTTGCCACTGAGCTCTAGTCTAATATGCACATACTTCCACCCGTCGACGTCGTATTCGGTAAACACTGCCGTGCCAGTCATGTCGGGTCCGTTCACTTCTGCTTTGGCTTTAGCGGTCACTATCTGGTTATCGGCATGTAGTTGTACGCTCATCGCTCACGCCTCCAGACGGCAACTACCGCTAAGGCTAATAGTATGGCAGCTCCTACAACGACCATTTGTATATTCATTTCGGTACTGTGTTGTACCGTATGGTGGGCAAAATATTCCATTAATCCTCCTTATTTCATAGACATTGTAGCACTGACTCGTAATGTGGCTGTGAACTGCGCAACATGTGTGGCATACTATCCAATATGGACATACTTCTGACACTTTTCCTCATAACTGTTGGCTTCAATCTCGCGCTATTCATCCCGGCATATCTTTATAAAACAGACAGACTCACCGATGTCTCTTACGCTTTGTCGTTTGTCATACTCTCTGTTTTTGCCTACGCGAAAAGTAGTCATAACGCTGCGCACACCGTACTGTTACTTGCTGTCTTGTTGTGGGCTGCGCGTCTGGGTGGCTTTCTGCTGATGAGGATCTGGAACATGAAGCGCGATAAGCGATTTGACGGGATGCGTGAGAATTTTTTTGCCTTTCTGCGCTTCTGGCTCCTGCAAGGAATCAGCGTCTTCATCATTTTGTTGGCATCACTTCTATACTGGCGTCACCCCCATGCTGTGGTGAGCACCTTATCGGTGGTGGGTGTGCTGATATTTGGTGTAGGTCTATGTTTAGAAACTGTAGCGGATGCCCAGAAGTTTACGTTTAACCAAGATCCAAAAAATAAAGGTAAGTGGATAGACTCCGGGGTTTGGTCCAAGAGTAGACACCCCAACTACCTTGGTGAAATGCTCGTATGGATTGGTTTATATATCTATGGTCTTACTGTTTTTGAAGGCAAGGAGTGGCTCATTGGCCTGGCGAGTCCACTATTTATCATGACGTTACTACTATTTGTGAGCGGTATACCATTACTCGAAAAATCTGCTGATGAGCGGTGGGGTAAAGACAAGGCGTATCAGGCGTATAAAAAACGCGTACCGAAACTACTGCCCGTCTTCTTCTGGCGGCGTGCCACCAAGTAGTTGAGGTAGATTTCTAATAGAAAGAACGTCCTGCTCCAGTGCTTTTTGCATGCTTTTGTCCTTGAATTTCTGAAACAAGGTAATTGGTGGTAGTTGAAGGTCAAATTGTACCGTCGTGGTTCCTTCGTCACTGCCAATCATGTATCGCCCCTCTGCTCGAAGCGGCCCAGCAGTGAGTTTGAATCCGAGTATTTGACCAGGTTCAAAGACCGTTATCTCGTAATCGGCACGAACAGGGCGGCTGAACCGACCCTTGCCTTGTATGGTTTGGGCGAAGCGTGTACCGACGCCGACGTCACCATCGGTTACCTTTTGAACGTTCAGGATGCCCGGGTGCCACTTTGGGTTGTTTGTACCGTCAGCAAGGAAGTCGAATACTTCCTGCGCAGAGCGGTAAACATTGACGGCTGCTTGCGCGTGAGCCATATCCTAGTAATCGTAACTGTAGTCAGTAGTTTTAAGTTTGTAACAAACTTCACCGGCGGGATGACGGTAGACAGAGACGGTCGTGCTGTACTCATCTTGACCATAGGAGTAGTTGTCATTGTCTGAATAGCCTGACGATTTCTGTTTGAAGGTAGCGCAGAGGGTGTAGTAGTAGGTACTGGTGGTTGAGAGCGAGCTATAGGTAGTAGAGGTCGTCGTAGGTTTTGTCGTTGTGGTGTTCTTGGTTGAATTGAGAGGAGTGGGCGCTTGGTAGGTGTTTGGTGTGTAGCGGAGCAAGTTTTTTTCGACAAGTTTTTTAGAGTCGCCATTAAGGCTAAGGTCGTTTAGGCTTTCCGGCAGTTTCTTGTTGGTACGAGAATAGCTACTGATAGCCGTGGTTACACTGTAAATATTGTTCTGAATTAGCTTATCGTCCTTTGTTTTATTAGCGGACGCAACAGGACCTACTATGCCTAAAATGGCGATGATTGTAATACTGGTAAGCATGAAGATCTGGAAAGCCCGGCGTATCCATTTGAAACGCACTGGGCTAAGTGTACGAACAAATGTAACGGCAAAGTACACGGTAACAATAAGTGAACTATACAAACTAACCTGAAGCCCGGGATGATCAGTGCTGCTTGTCATCAGGGCGACAATATTGAAGGCAGACCATATGAGCGAACCAACACCAAGCAACCCAAAAATAACGGCGTGAATGACCATAACGATCATTGCTCCACCCATCTTTTTCTCTGGTTCATGCTTGCTGTAAAGATGGTCGCACACGAGCGCGATAGGGAGCAATACTAAGACGGCGGCGATCGCATAAGGAGTAAACCCGCCCGTATCGGCGTCTGCAATCATGTTTGAAAGTACTGCTGCGGTCAAGGCAGAAAGAGCGAGAACCGTCCAACCCCAGAACGCGTAGGTGAGCCATTGCAGAATGATGATGCCTGCGGATGCCGGTGGGGTAGTTGGTGTCGGTGCCGTTGGAGGGGCTGGTGGTGCTGGTGGCGTTGATGGTTGTGCAGGGTTTATAGGCTGTTGCGGCTCATACGAACCAAGGGGATTATGATGTTTCATTGTTGTTTCCTTATTTTACCTCTAGTGTACCACAGGAAACGCTTATGTCTATGTTTATTGCAGTTTTAGCGATTTGAGGATATCTACAGCTTGTTTATAGGCATTGGAGTCTTGAAACGTTGCAGCAGGCACAAGGTTGGTGGCGAAGTCATCTTTAAGGTCTTTCGAAGAGTAGCCACCGGTAACCAAAACAGTGTCAGGCTCTTTGCCATAGTTGGGGCCGAGCGTGTCGCCCTTATTTAGTGTGAAGTTGCCAGCTACTAAGAAGAATGCAAAGGCATCTGAGTTGTCTAGGCCGAAGAATGAAAGGTTGGTTTCTTTTCGTTGCACGGAGGTCGGGCTGGCATATATCAGTTTTTCAGATGACTTAACGGCAACGCCGCGGCCGATATATTTACTGTCAACATCGCGGGCCCCTTTTCGTATGTAAACTCGGAAGTTGCCAGCAATAGTCATAGCAGAGGAGCTTGTGTACGTAAAGTCAGGGGATTCTATACGTACACCGCTGCTTGCTTCTGTAGCTGTCCAACCGGTCGGGTATGTAATCTCGAGCCCTAGTGAGCTGCTGGTGAATGTTTTAGATCCAGAAACAGCAGGGACATCACTTGTTTTTGGTGTTGCGGCTGTAGTGGAAGGAGTTTGCGTCTGTGTCTGCGGTTGAGACTCTTTTTTGCTAAATAATTTACCTGCACCAAAACCGATGCCCGTTATGAGGAGCAGGACTAGCAGAGCGATTGCAAGGCGCTTTAGCCATTTTCCAGGCTTCAATGAGCGCCCCTTCCGTAATGTTTTTTGTGACTCATCTGACGGTGGTAATTCGAGGGGGCCGCCGATAGGCGACTGATCGTCGTTCATGCGTCCACTATACCACCACCAAAACAGTACGCGAACAGACAGCGTTGCAAAAAAGACAATAAATTGTATAATTTATGTGCTAGGAAATTCCTGGCTGTGTGACAAGGGGGTCAACGTGGCAACTCAGCCCATGACGCGCGAGAAGATCCGCAAAGAGATTCGCGGACTCAAGACGGCGCGAGCCCTCGCTCTGTTCGGGGCGGTGCTGGCCATCATCGGCTGCATCATCACCCGCGAGAGGGCCGTGTACGTGTGGGGATGTCTCATCCTCGCGTTGGCATTCGTCGCTGTCGTGCTCTACAGCGCAAACGGCATCAGCCAGCTTCGCGCCCAAGCGAACGCACTGCACCGCCAGCGTGGGGCGTGATACATACAAGAACCAAGAAGCAGGGCGGTGGGGACGCGTCAGCCATTCGTCGCTCGCGACGTCCCCATCCTGCTTTCATACTTTCGCACCACCCTTGTCACACATATACTTATCCACAGGAGAAAGCATTAGCATATTACAAAATATAACAAACTATTTGACAAGGCATCGCTGCTTACTTTATAGTTTTGCATAGTCATCGTGAGGTGATTAGCCGAACCCCTACTTGTAGGGAAGAAGCGAACAAAAAGACCCTGCAAGGGGTCTTTTTGTTTTACGAACGGTACTGGTATATTGGATAAATAAGCATAAACAGAGCACCAGTATGAAAAAAAATCAATCAAGTTGGTTCACATCTTGTAGCAGGACTTGTTGTTATCGTTGTAATGGCTGCGGCCGGGCTAGCTGGCTGGCGAGTATATACCAACAAAAACGGTAAGAATAATAATGTATCCTCGCAGCAAGCTAGCGAGAGCAAGGAGACAAAGATAAGTGAGACGCCAATTGTGTGGATGTGGAGTGGAGAAAAATGGGCACCAAGTAAAACAGCGCCAACCTGTGATAGTCCACTCGCTTTCAAGCAATCCCCAACTGATGTGACAAAAGCCAGTGCAGTCCTTTACCCTGGGCAGCAGCGCTCGTCTGGCTACAAACCGCATGGTGGCTTCAGATTCACGACCACGGACCAGATTACCGTCAAGGTGCCCATCGATGCCTTTATTGTTTCAGGCAGTCGCTACATTGAGGCTGGCGAGACGCAGTATATGTTTTTCTTTGAGACATCTTGTGGCTTGGCGTTTCGGTTTGATCACCTATTAACTCTCGATGCTAAGTTCCAAGCGCTCGCCGAAAAACTTCCTGCCGCAAAACCTGATGACTCACGGACAACAAACTTCGATAATCCAGTAAGCTTCAAGGCGGGTGATGTGGTGGCCACGGCTGTCGGATTCTCCAAGATGGATAACATTAGCTTCGACTTTGGTGTATACGATCTGCGCCAACGAAACACTGCCGCGAGTAGTGCAAGCTATAGCGCGAAGCATCAGAGCGAACTCAGCCAGGCTGCATATGGTGTGTGCTGGTTTGATATGCTCCCCACTAAAGATGCCGCCATAGTGAAAGGGCTCCCTGCAGCCGACAATGCTGCCGGCAAGACAAGCGACTACTGCAAGTAGTCACTGCAAGCAGTTGTAAAACTAACTGCACAATAAAGTTTGCAAAGTTAGCGAATAAACATTACTATTATGTGGTATTCATAACATAAATATGGAGAAATACCATGGACGAACAACCACAAGTAAACCCAGTAGCAGACCCAGGCGTAGCACCAGCTCCAGCTGATCCAGCAGCACCTGCACCTGCAGACCCAAGCGTAGCACCAGCTCCAGCTGACCCAGCTGCACCTGCAGACCCAGGCGTAGCACCAGCTCCAGAAGGTGACACGACACCTCCACCAGCAGCTGGCGCACCTATGTAAGACGTCACGAAGCCAGTCCAACAAAACAACGGACTGGCTTTTAATTTGGTGAGCAATTAGTTGTCACCCGATTCGTTTGGTTTAATAGTACATATGAAGTTGCCAATCATCACAACGCTCCGCAAGCGGGCAGAAGCGGCGTCGGTTGACTCCCCACTTGCTTATATTGATACCTACTGGGAACAACTTGTTCGCACCAATACGGAGGACAGGGGTACCTTAATTGGTCTGCCAAACCCGTACATTATTCCATCACGTGATGACCATGATCACTATAACTTTGAAGAGCAGTATTACTGGGATACCTACTTTACGTTACTTGGGTTGGTTGAGCCAAAGTATGAGCAGTTGGCCACCGGTATGGTCGAGAACCTTATAGTGCTCTTTAAGCGGTTTGGGCTCATCCCTAATGCCAGTCGCATGTACTTTACCAGTCGCTCACAACCGCCGCTGCTGACAAGCATGATTTTTCATGTATATGAGACATTTGGCAAGGATAAAGAATGGCTGCTAGAACATATGAAAATTGCCCAAGCCGAGTACGAGCAGGTATGGATGAATGCCCGCCACCCTCAGTGGCACAAAGTGCATAAAGGCCTGAGCCGCTACTATCAGATCGATGTACTGCACGATCTTGCCGAGGCGGAGAGCGGCTGGGATATGACACCGCGGTTTGAGCGTAAGTGCTTAGACTATTTGCCGATTGACCTCAATGCATTGCTGTACAAATATGAACTCGATTTTGCTCGGGCTGCAGATATTGCCAATGAGGCTGCTGAGGCGAAAAAGTGGCGGGTCGCGGCAGTTGCGCGCAAACGTGCGATCAACGAGCTGATGTGGGGAAAGTTACGCGGCTTTTTCTTCGACTACAACTATCAAAAAAAAGAACTGGGTGGTGTATGGTCTCTCGCTGGCTACTACACCATGTGGGCAGGGCTAGCCACGCCAGAACAAGCCGCTAGAATGGTCAAAAATCTATCAAAATTTGAGAAGAAAGGTGGTTTGACTACTACGACAAAACCACTGATAGACATGAGTATGTTTGGTTCGCTAAAAACGCAATGGGCGTATCCAAATGGTTGGGCACCACTTCACTACATGGTTATCGAAGGACTTCGCTGCTATGGGTATCACGAAGAAGCTGATCGCATTACTGCTAAATGGCTCCACACTAACCTTGTTTGGTTCAAACGACATGGTGTATTTATGGAGAAATACAACGTGGTAAACCCTCGAAAACATCCACTCGAAGGAGTGTACCCAAGTCAAACCGGTTTCGGGTGGACCAATGGGGTTTTTGTACATCTTGCCCGGAACCAGTCTCAGCAATAATAGATAGTACTGCTTATGCTGTGCTACAGTTACATCATGAAGCTGCAATCAGCAGCCGTGCATACAAGGACGGCAATAGTAATTGTGTTAGTGGTACTGTTTGTACTATTGGCGGGTTTTGCCAGTAATGGAGTGATTGGTACAAGGGAAGCGACCATTTTTCACTGGTTTTATGACTTGCCAGCCCAGCTACGCTTACCAATGCTGCTGATAACCCAGGCGGGAAGTACTTGGATGGTGGTGATAGTGACCTGTGTCTTGTTGGCTTTGCGCAAGCGTTTGGTAGCATTGCAGATATTGGCGGCCAGTCTGGCTACATTCTTTATGGTAGAAATGACGAAAGTTATGGTGGGCCGCCCTCGTCCCTTTGTTATCCTCAGCGGTGTGCAATCACGGGAGCGATTCGTTGATGGGCTAGGTTTCCCGTCTGGGCACACGGCTGTTACCGCCGTAGTAGTGTTACTTTTGTGGAAGCATGTACCTCCGCGATATCGATGGTTGCTTGTACTATGGCTGGGTTTGGTCAGTATATCCCGCATGTATCTGGGAGTACATGCGCCGCTAGATATTGTCGGTGGTCTAGCGTTGGGCTTTATGATGTATGAACTTTTTCGCCAGTACTGGGGTGGTGTTATTGAGGCGCTGAAGCTCACCAGCCACCGTAAGCGGCTTGCCAAGAAGCGTAAATAGGCATAAGCTGAACATGGAAGTGTGAGGCTTCCGCTGACCCCGAGTATCCCTCGGGGTCCTATGTTTTTTAGGCATGAAAAAAGGACTTGAGTAGGGTTCGCGGATGGCGAAAGTCGTGATAAATCACGATGCTCAAGTCCTCTTCCGGAGGGGCGTGTTCCCCTCCGGGCGTACGTCTGTGCGCTACGAAATCGCACTGCTCATGGCCAACTGTATCACGGCGACGAGACCCCCGATGAGGATCAAGAAGCCAGCGATGATGCCGACCGAGCGCCACCGGCGGCCGTGAGGCGTCCAGCGGATCATCAGGCCGAAGCAGACGAGCAAGTAGAGCCCGACAAATGACAGCATGATGTAGGCGCGCGCCATGCCCGTGTCGGCAACCACCATGGCCAGCAAGAAGGATCCGAAGAACACGGCCTTCCCGAGCAATGCCATCGGCATCAAGTAGCTGCTGGCACGGCGCTCGTTACGGGTGTCTTCGTAGGCGTGCAGGATCTCGCGATCTGCAGTCTTGCGGTTGATGCGGTTGGGGCGACGGAACATGTCTGTAACTCCAGAGGTACATCTAGGATTGGTCCTGTCCTAGCAGGTGAGAGGTGTTCTCTCAAGTGATATATATTACCATAAACGTTATAAAAAAGCAATAGTTTTTGTGCATCATGACCCCTGTTAGTTCGTGGCACATTTGGGGCAAATACCCCGAATCTCCAACAGATGGGAGGCAATAGAATAACCTGAATCTGAAGCCAGAGTGTGAATGGCGTGTTCAATTTCTTCGCTCTCGATTATGGGTATGGTCGCACCACAACGTATACAGGTCAGATGATGGTGATGTGTGTTGTACGCTTCTGATAATTCTAAGGTGTACTTCCAACCTTGCTGGATACGGTTTACAATGCCAAGCCGTTCAAATAGTGGTAACGTACGATACACACTTGAGCGATTAATTTCAGCGCACCTGTTCACCAACTCATGCAAAGTAACAGGCTCTTCGGAAAGTAGACCCCGAAAGACCATCTGACGGGTCTTGGTTACAGAGTAGCCAGCTTCCTTTAGTGTGGTAGTGAATCTGTGTAGTGCGTCGTCCATGATGCAAAACTATAACAAATTGCGACAAATTTGCAATAAATAGTTTGGTTGGCGTAAGCTGTGAGCATGAGAACACCACTACTAACAGTATTATTGGTATCGCTCGCTGGTGATATCTTGGTGTTTATATCGAGTAGCTTTTTGCTTGTCAAGAAGCGTATGGTCAATATTCTTGCAGAATATGCTACGCCATTTGCGGCGGGAGCGCTGTTGTCTGCAGCATTCCTGGACTTTTTACATGACGGAGTAGAACACTATGATCCACTCCTTGTATTAAACGCAGCCCTCATCGGTGTGGTTGGGTTTTTTATACTGGAAGGGTGGCTCCACTGGTTTCATCACCATGGCAAGGAGCCCTTCGAGCAGGGTCATCACCATGCACGCCAAACTGAGCCGGTTGTGGCACTGGCGGCAGGGGGTAATTGGCTTCATAACTT
>OMJO01000007.1 GCA_900299395.1 bacterium | reverse complement strand
TGACTGCGACAGATTCTCACGTGGTTCGGCTGAGTATTGGCGGCAAATTGCAGATAGTCCCAACCCGCGCCAAGACCGTCGGCGACTTATTGCAGCGCACGAAGATCACCCTCAATGAAGGTGATATTGTCGAGCCTGCACAGGATACGGAGATACTAGACGATAATTTCCGGGTAAACATCTACCGGGCGTGGCCCGTTACTATCGTTGATGGCGACAAACGGGTGCAAACGCTGAGTGCCGCGACGTCCCCGAGAAGCGTGGTGGCTCAAGCTGGGTTTCAGGTGTACCCGGAAGATAACGTGTCTGTTTCTGGTAGCGACAGTATTCTCCGAGAGGGCGTGTTGGGTCAAAAGGTGGTCATTGATCGGGCCACCCCGGTGTACTTGAACCTCTATGGAACGGCTATTTCACTGCGTACACACGCCAGGACGGTTGAGCAGCTAATAAAAGAAAAGAATATTAACCTGGCGGCCGGCGAGACAGTACAGCCAGCACTGACTACACCGCTCACCTCCAACGCACAGATATTTGTGCTACGTAGCGGGAGCCAGATTGCATCGATAGAAGAAAACATCCCTATGCCCATAGAGTACGTAGACGATGCTAATTTGAGTTTCGGGACGACCGCTTTACGCCAGAAGGGGTCAGCAGGTAAGAAGGTTACGACGTATTTGATAGAGTCGAAAGACGGCAAGGAAGTATCACGGAAAGTTATCCAGGAAATTACGGCAACACCAGTAGTCAAACAGATTATTGCACGGGGTAAGGCTGTCTATGTGCCAGCGGACAAATCGGCATGGATGGCCGCGGCAGGGATATCAACGGGCGATTATCCGTACGTGCAGTACATTATCAATCATGAAAACGCGCTGTGGTGCCCAACTCGGTGGCAAGGACAGCGAACATGCCCAGCGTTTTATGAAGAAATTTACCCAGGTGCTGAAAATGCAGGTATTGGTTACGGCCTTTGCCAATCAACGCCCGGTTCAAAAATGTCTACTGCTGGTGCCGACTGGCGTGTGAATGCTGTCACGCAGCTCAAATGGTGCTCAGGATATGCGAAGAGTAGGTACGGTGGTTGGGCAGCAGCATACGAGCACTGGATAGCCTACAACAACTGGTAAATTTATCCACACACTGCTAACGGTTAGGTTTGCATAAGCGTTGTGATGGGTTTATGCTAGAGCTAATAGTATTTGGTGAGCTGGGTTGTGCAGAATGCTAATCAAATTGAGGAATAAACTAGGTTTAAATAGATTTACGTTTGTAAGCATAATTGTGCTGTTTGCAGGTATTGGCACTGCTTTTTTACTGATTACTCGTGCCGCAACCTCAAATGCAACATTTGAGGCGGAGGACACGGCAAAGTCCGGGATTGCAACGTGTGCCGATGCGAGCGCTTCGAAGGGTAACTACATACGGTTTGGTACCACAACTTGTGGTGGTGGCAGCACTGGCTACTATAACCCCGGACCGTACAGTTTTGATCAGTGCTTGTCGCGAACTGGTGCCAAGATGTTGGTGACTGGCGATGTGCAGACGTACCGCAACAACACTCCTGGCGACGACTCGACTATCGATGCGCGTAGCTTTAACTCGACCGCTTTCCCAAGCGTTAACACGTACCCGCTCAATTTAGGGAAAAGTACGTCTATCCCTAATCGGGTCTGTGTGGTCGGCGGGGCAGTTGCCGGTACGCAGCCCGAATCGTACACGTGGCAAGAGGTTAAAAATACCGATGGTACTGGTATCCGTCTGGCTGCTAACCGACGTGGCGCAGGCACAACATGGTCTATTATTGATGGATTCCGCTCACACAATGTAGAAGATGGCATCCGGCCCGCTGGCACCGAGAGTCTAACTCCTCCGGACGGCGACGGCTTTTTCGTTCGGAATGCATACGAGACATATACCCGAGACGATTGCATAGAGAACGATTACTTTGCTGCCGGAACCGTGTACGATTCACTCTTCGACGGCTGTTACCAAGGTTTCTCAGAGCAGGATAATGCCGGTAGCCTGTATGATAACTCTCCAGCAGACCCCTCAGAACAGTTCTTTATTGATCACGTTGCAATCCGTCTGCAGATCATGCCGGGTCCCAATGCAAATCCGTCTGGAACGGGGCATGCGCAGTTCTTTAAAAAATGGTCGTCTCCTGCAAGTAACAAGGTGGTAGTACGGGATTCGGTTTTCTACTCCGAAGGAGTTCCTCTTGAAGATGCCAATTTCCCGTTTCCTGCCGGATCTCAGCTGACAAATGTGACACTTGTATACGGCCCTGGTGCTTCCAAATGGAACACAAGCAAATGGGGCGATCCTACGAAGATACCTGGACTTACTGTTGTATATGACAAGGCGGTGTGGGATGCTGCACGCACAAAATGGTTGACGCGCCACGGTTGCGCAACAACCCCCGGAATCAAGGCTACAAGCAACACTTGTACAAAATTATTTAACCCGGATGGATTTTAGGCTATGAAAAGACTACATACTATCAAAAAATTACCAGTACGATTGCTCGTTGTCGCAGCATTGTTTGTGGCGGCGGTGGCAATTCCGCTCACGGCAACAAAGCCGCAACAAGCACAAGCCGCGGTGGCATCAGATGCCAGCTCGACAACACCTTGTGTTGGTTCGTCGGCGCCGTCAACGTGGAAGCACGTCGTGCTCATTATGTTTGAAAACCAATCATATAGTAATGTGATTGGCTCGGCTGATGCCCCATATATAAGTAGCTTGGCGAGTAAATGTGCAACCAGCAAAAACTGGAAAGACTCTAATTATAAGGTAGACGGTACGTCCGACGGGTCATATGTATCCAAGCCGAGCTACGCGACTCTTACAAATGGATTGTCTCCAAGTGTGCATGGTTTGAAAGACGACACGTACAGCACAAAAACGAGTGCAGATAATATTTATAATCAACTCCGACTTAAAGGGAAGAATGGCAAGAATTACTTTAGCTGGAGTGGTACCGGCTGTTCGGCGACCGGGAGTGGAGACTATCATGACGCCATTCGGTACTATTCAAACATCGATTCCACCTATTGTAATTCACATGACTTAAATATTTCACAGTTCATGACTGATGTGAACAATGGCAACCTACCAGAGTTCTCGATGGTGTTGCCTACCAACTGTCAAAACATGCACAGTTGTTCGAGTGTTAGTAACGTTGTCCAGAATGGCGATAACTGGATCAAGAACTTCCTGCCTCAATTACTTGACAGCCAGCAGTATAAATCTGGTGACACGGCGATATTCTACGTCTGGGACGAAGACTCTCCAATACCAAATGTGATGATTTCTCCTTCGGTTGCTCCTGGTAGTTCCTTCGAGACAAATGGAAAACTGAGTGCCGACGTGACCGCTACGGCCACAACGCTACAGTTAAGCAGCAGTCTTATCCGAATTGGTTTCCCGACATCAGGTCAGTTCAATGTAAAAGTAGGCTCAGAAGAAATGACAGTAACTGGTGGTCAAAATTCCGACACATGGACAGTTACAAGGGGTGTAAATGGCACTGCAGCTGCGACGCACAAGGCCAATGACCCGGTCTACTCGGTAACAAATATCAATCCTATTAGTCATTTTGCTGCTTTGCGTACATGGGAAGAAATGCTCGGGCTTCCGCTCATTGGCGATACGGCCAAAGCACCTAGTTTGTTATCAGTATTCAATGGTTGTGCCACCACGTGTACACCAAGTGCGGGAGATACAACTCCTCCGACCGTTGCAGTCACTTCTCCTACTAACGGTGCAACTGTAATAGGGAGCCCGATAACAGTTAGTGCAAATGTCAGCGATAATGTTGGCGTAAAACAAGTTGAGTTCTTTGTGAACGGCACATCAAAGAGTGTCGACACGACCAGTCCGTATAGTTTTTCATGGGATACCACTGGTCTGAGTGGAGGAAGCTACACCATCAAGGCGATCGCTACTGACACTGCAAGCCCAGCAAATACAAGTGAGACGTCGATTACTGTCAGTATCGTGACGAGCCCAACGTGCTCAGTGACCTTACCGAGCACAAGCTATGGGTCTGCGACCATGAGTCTGAATGTGCCCGCCGATGGTGTGTACCACGCCTGGAGCCGTTTGATGGCACCGGACACAACCAACAATTCCTACATATTGCAGATAGACAATGACTGTCCTATCCTGATCGGTAACGCAGTGTTGGCCGCAAATTCATGGACGTGGGTTGATTACCAGAATGGTAATTCTGCTAGCAAAACAGATGTGACATTGAAAGCTGGCGCCCACTCGGTAAAACTGATTGGTAATGAGCCAAACGTTGGTCTTGATCGTGTTATGTTCCTAAGTGACACCTGTGTTCCGACTGCAACAGGAGATAACTGTCTGACTCCTCCGCCTGCACCACCAACAGCTACGCTGACCTATCCGCCAAGTGGTCAAGTGTTGCATGACACTGAGACTCTCACCGCCAATGCGACTGCTTCTAGTGGGGCGTCCATCACGAACGTAGAATTCTTCCAGGGTCTGACATCGCTCGGTAAAGATACCTCCTCACCATACTCAGCAAGTTGGAATACCACTGGTGTAGGGAACGGCACGTATACTATTTCTGCCATCGCAACCGATTCCTTGGGCCAAAAGAGTGCCGCTTCAAGTAGCACGGTTACTGTGCAAAACCTCGATACGTCTAATCCATCACAACCAGGCAATTTCCGAACAACAAGCGTCACCACGACAAAAGTCAGTCTTGCATGGGATGCCAGCACCGACAATAAAGGTGTAGCTGGGTACAATGTCTATCTCAATGGCAGCGCCAGCCCATACGCGACGGTAACGGGTACGACGTTTGACGACACGAATGCAACACCAAATACCAGCTATACGTATCAAGTAGAAGCATTTGACGCGGCTGGCAACAAGAGTACAAAAGCTTCGTTGGGCGTAACGACTCTCCCGGAAGTGGATAATCCACCAACTACCCCGAGCAGTCTCACCGCCAAAGCCAATGCGGATTATTCTGCAGATCTCAGCTGGACGGCCAGCACCGACGACAAGGGCATTAAAGAGTATTCAATACGCCGAAATGGTATTGTAGTGGGAACAACAACAGACACCACTTACCATAATACTGGTCTACTTCCATCCACAACATACCAGTATGCGGTAATCGCCCAGGATACTATTGGTCAGTCAAGTGGAGCTAGCAACACGGCATCGATTACAACACCTGCAGCGCAAGATACTGAAAAGCCTAGTGTTCCGGGTGGTGTAACGGCTGTTGCGCCATCGGCATATCAGGTTAATGTGGCATGGTCAGCAAGCACTGATAACGTAGGAGTTGCCGGCTACAAGGTATTCCGTAACGGCTCGCTTGTAGCAACTATCACGACTACTTCGTTCGGTGACGCTACTGTTAGCCCTGGTCAGACGTATAGTTACACAGTGAGTGCAGTGGATGGCTCCAATAACGAAAGTGCCCAAAGCTCCGCTGCAAGCGTAACGGTTCCGAATGCAGACAGCACGACAATCTTGAGTGACAACTTTGAAGGCGGCTCAGCCCTATGGACCCCAGTGAAGGGGAGTTGGTCAGTCGCTGGTGATGGAGCACAAGGAAATGTTTACCGACAAGGTGCGAGTGGAGATGCGTGGTCCACAGCTGGTGTTAGCACCATGAAAGACTACGCTGTCGAAGCAAACATCAAGCCAACCCAGTTCATTACCGATGCGAGCCCAAGTCAATTTGCCGCAGTGTATGGTCGTTGGCAGGACGGCTCACACTGGTACTACGTTGTACTGCGCAGCAGTGGCGTTATTGAGCTCAAAAAGAACGTTGGGAATGTCTATACGGTGCTGGCTAGCAAGCAAACGACTGTAACCCCAGGGACATGGTACACAGTTAAACTCTCGATGCTAGGATCTGACCTGCGTGTTTCACTCAATGGTCAGGAAGTGTTGAGTGCTAACGACTCATCGATTACGCAGGGTCAAATTGGATTAGGTACCTACAACGCGTACGCAAACTTTGACGACGTCAAGGTGACGCAAAATACGGCACCAGTACTAACAGTACTCACTCCCGAGGCCGATTCGTTCGTACTGAAAGGGTATCCAAATCGTAACTATGGCACGAGACCAAATGTGGGCGCCGACGCCAATAACGGCAACCCAATTGAGAGTGGACTCATACGGTTTAACGTGAGTGGTGTCAACGGACGTACTGTCACAAAAGCCACACTGGTGCTTAATGTAACCGATTCATCCTATGTTGGTGGCCAATTCTACAGTGTTTCCAACGCCTGGACAGAGACTGGAGTTACCTGGAACAACGCCCCAGCAATTCCTTCGGGCGCACAGCCCATAGCAACCCTGGGTACCGTCAAGAATGGAACACAGATACAAGTCGACGTAACCAACCTGATTCGTGGTGATGGGACATACACCATCCGCATCAATACTAACAATAAGGACATCGTAAAGTACGGCAGCCGCGAAAGCAGTAAAGGATCGTCACTTTGGGTAAGTTCACAATTCTTGGGTCTATAAGGAGGCAAAAAACATGAAGATAGCACTTAGAAAAAAACCAGTCATTGCAATCAGTATTGTCGTGCTTGTACTCGTGGGCGTTACATGGCTCATGAACAGGCCATCAAAACCAAAATCGCCAAACATCACGCCAGCGATAACCGCAGTTGTGTCATACGGTGAAGGTGGGTTCCTCCCTGAGACTCTAAAAGTAAAAGTCGGCACAACAGTTGTTTGGAAGAGTGATGGCGCAGAACAAATGCGTATCGTGTCCAATCCTCATCCCGAACACTCGGATCTGAAAGGACTAGATTCAAAAACAAACATCAGCAAGGGGGCCACGTACTCATACCGATTCGACAAAGCAGGGACGTATCGCTATCACAATGAGCTGGAGCCTGACCAAAACGGAACAATAATTGTTGAGTAGAACTATGAATAAAAAACTACGCATACCAAAGAGCAACACAAAACGACTCATAGTAGTAATGGTCATCTTCGCACTGGTTGGTGTGGGGTTGCTCATTCGAAGTCGTGCTGCGACTGGCGACGCATCAATTGAGGCAGAGAATGGCACAATTGTGACTCCGGCAATGAAGGCAAGTGACGCAAACGCATCAGGCGGCCAATATCTTAAGTTTACCGGAACGACCGCATCGAGCATAACACTCCCTGCCAGGGCCGCTTTCTATTACCCATGGTTCCCAGAAACATGGACCGTAAACGGTGCACACGTGTTCTATAACCCGCTACTCGGTTACTACGATTCGTCAGCGCAATCGGTAGTAGATTCGCACATCAAGGCCATGGATTATGCGAAGATTAATGTTGCGATTGCTTCGTGGTGGGGCAAAAGTACACATAGTGAAAACACGAGGATTCCACAAATCCTGTCACGAACTCAAGCACTTGGTTCTTCGCTGAAATGGGGTTTCTATTACGAAAAGGAGGGTTCCACCAATCCGACAGTTGCAGAAATTCAGGCTGATCTGGCGTATATACGAGATACCTATGCTTCTAATCCTGCGTTTGCTCGCGTGGGCGGCAAACCTGTAATATTCGTATACAACGCAGATGATACGACATGCGAAGTCGCCGATAGATGGAAGCAGGCTAACCAAGGCTATAATTTCTACATTGCCCTTAAGGTATTTACTGGCTACAAAACGTGTACTTCTCAGCCAGATTCTTGGCATCAGTATGCTCCTTCTCAAGCTGCTGACAGCCAGGCTGGTTACTCCTACGCAATTAGTCCAGGGTTTTGGCGTGCGGATGAGGCTGCACCTCGACTCGCACGAGATCTCACCCGCTGGCAATCAAATGTTGGAAGTATGGTTGCATCGAAGGCTCCATGGCAACTCGTTACAACATTCAACGAATGGGGCGAGGGCACTGCAACAGAGGCAGCGCAAGATTGGTCATCAGCATCAGGATACGGACAGTATCTGGACGCACTTCATAACCAGTAACCTAACCCATAGTTCAGGTATACTAAGGCTATGGCAGATGCCCCAGTACCAAAGAAACAACTTGGCCAACACTGGTTAACAGACCAGTCTGCGCTACAGGCGGTAGCGGACGCCGCCGATATTACTCCGCAAGATGTTGTGTTCGAGATTGGACCAGGTCTCGGGAACCTGACGGAGCTTATTACCTTGAGCGCCAAGAAGGTATTTGCAGTGGAGTTTGACGAACAGCTCGCCGACGAATTGCCAAATCGCGTAGCCGCCGACAACCTCGAAGCTATATCGGCAGATATCATGAAGTTTGATTTACGGGTTTTGCCAGCTGGCTATAAAGTGGTTGCCAATATTCCATATTATCTGACCAGTAATTTACTTCGACTACTGTGCGAATCACCGAACCCACCTGTACAAATGTCTCTATTGGTTCAGAAAGAAGTTGCTGAGCGTGTAGCAGCCGAGCCAGGAGACATGTCTATTCTGGCAGTGAGCGTCCAGTTTTATTACCAGGCCGAGCTAGGTAATGTAGTGACTGCCGACATGTTTGTGCCACCACCAAAAGTAGATTCACAGATACTCAAGTTGGTGCGCCACCCACAGCCGTTATTTCCAGATGTTGATGTGCCAAACTTTTTCCGGGTTGTAAAAGCTGGCTTTAGTAACCGCCGCAAAACTCTTTTAAATTCACTAAGTGGGGGACTGGCCATGGATAAAACAGAGGTGAAGGGGGCGATTGAGTCTGCCGGACTCAACCCAGAGGCCCGCGCACAAACGCTTTCCTTGGAGGACTGGCATAGTCTGTACTTAGTGGTTGTGGCGCACCAGAAGCCCGCTAATGTCTCGTAAGTCCCCCGCCCTTTTAATACTTGACTTGTTAAGTATTAAAAACGTACTATAATTTTGTAAGGTTTTATTGCCGTGAGTCATACAAACAATATCGGTTTTCTGCTCCAGCACCTCTCTTTTGTGCTTGCTCGTCAATCCGATCAAGTTTTGCAGGAGCAACTTGGAATAGGGTTCTCGCAATTCAAAATACTTATGGCGTTACAGTGGCACCCAGACATTCAGCAAAAGCAGATAGCAGAGCGCTTGGGACAAACGGAGGCTAGCATTAGCCGCCAAATCAAGTTACTGCAAGACCAGGGCTTGCTGACTGCAAATGTGAACCCACAAAACCGCCGGGAACATCTCACGCGGCCGACAACTCGCGGGGAGCGCTTTACGGACAAGGCAATGGAGGTGCTCAATAATTATCACGCGCCTATGTTTGCCCGCTTGAGCGACAAGCAGCAACAACAACTACAAGAAATATTAGGCGTGATGCACGATCATGCATGTACCGAGAATCACGATAATCGTCTAACTAAATAACGGAGGCTTTTAATGGAACGGATCAAGGCAAAACTAAGCGGGAAAGCATTACCAGTTGTTATACTCACTATATTTTTGGATATTCTGGGTGTCGGTATATTAATACCAATCATACCGCAGCTACTCGCCAATCCGCGTTCGCCGTATTATCTCCTCCCTGCTGGATGGGATTTCAAAGGTGGCCTTATCTTACTCGGCTGGCTATTAGCCATCTATCCGTTTATGCAGTTCTTAGCTACACCAATACTTGGTCAACTGTCAGACAGGTTTGGCCGTAAACCTGTGCTTGGATTTAGTATCTTTGGTACAGCCGTTGGGTACGTTTTGTTTGCCATTGGTATACTGACACGTAACCTCCCTCTATTGTTTTTCTCTCGTGCGCTTGATGGGGTCACTGGAGGGAACTTGAGTGTCGCGCAGGCGGTTATCGCAGATGTAACAACACTAAAAGACCGCGCCAAACGCTTTGCGCTCATTGGGGCGGCATTTGGCACGGGGTTTGTTCTTGGCCCATATCTTGGGGCCAAGTTAGGCACCCCTGGTGTCAGTTTCTTTGGTCTATTCCGCTCACCCCACTGGTTTAACCCGGCTACACCTTTTTGGTTTACGGCAGCACTTAGCTTTATTAACTTTCTGTTTGTCATCTTTATGCTGCCAGAGACGCACAAGCAGCTTCGTCACGTAAAGGTAAAGATCACGCAGTCGGTGCAGAACATCATTACCGCGATGTCCTATCCGGGTTTGCGAGTAGTATTCCCGTCAGTCTTTCTGTTCTGGGGTGGATTTGCGTTCTTCCAGACGTTCTTCCAGGTGCTGCTTATTGAAAAACTGCATTTTAGCCAAAACAATATTGGTGACTTCTTTGCCTACGTAGGTATTTGGATAGCTTTTGTGCAGGCAGTGGTGACACCGGCACTTGCCAAGAGGTTACGCCCGTACCAGGTGCTGCGTTACAGCTTCATCGGTTCTGGCGCAACGTTGTTCATGTATCTGTTAGCAGCGAACACGACCGACCTACTCTGGATAACACCTATCTTTGCACTATTCTTGGGTAATTCTATTGCCAACAGTGTGGCACTGGTGAGTATATCGGCTGATCAAAAAATCCAAGGTGAAGTGCTTGGCATCAACGCCTCTGTCCAGTCGCTAGCCCAAACTATCCCGGCTGTCTTGAGTGGATATTTGGCAAGCATTGGTGTCAGTACGCCAGTGCTGGCCGGTGGAATTTCTGTTTTGATTGGTGGTGTACTCTTCTTGGCTATTTATCGTCCACCCCAACACATCCTGCATCAAGAAAACTAGACTAGTTTCAGGCTTCGAAGGAGAAAGGTCGCTACCGTACTAACACTCCCGGACAGCGCTGTGCCCCACATCAGGTCGACCACAGTCACGGTTAATGGCCAGTTTTTCAGGGTGGCAAGGTTGGTGAGATCGTATGTTGCGTAAGCCACAAGCCCAAAGAAAGCACCCGTCAGGAATACAGTCAGTAACTCACTTGTTGCTGCGAGTGGGCGCAAAACAAAATATTGTAATCCTGCAATAAAGATGAGGTAAAACAGCGCCGCTGCCAGAAAGTTTGGCTTATCGGTCATCAGGCTACCAATGTATTTTTTATAAAAGCCTGGCGCTACGAGGCCCAGCCAGAGTGCGTCAATTGCGACGAAGCACCCCGTAATGATCAAAAATGTTCCGATTAGTTTCATGTACTACCCTCCTTTTAAGGTAAGTATACATGAAAAGCACCTAGGATTGTTTGGCGGATTCAACGGGGATAAATGTGTGGTTTAGGCCCGCTTCAAAAAGTTCTTCTAAGACACCGGGAGAAAATCGTTCCACAACTTCATCTATGACGTGATGGATATCAGCCATAACTTGTTGGTTGTTACGATTTTGCTTTACAGCAATGTCTGCAGGCTCCATGTCCATTTCATGAATGCCACACCACCGACGAAAAAGCAAGGTGTTTTTGCCTATTTCGCCATAAACACAAGCATCTTGCAATATTTGGCAAAATTTGGTAAAATAACCGTTACGGGGCTGAATTTTAAGCTCGACATTGGACCTTTACATGTTAGTCTGCAAGTCGCTTTTCAGCGTTATAGATATCTTGAATAAGTGCAAAACTTAGTCAACGGCTAGCTGCTGCAAAGAACGCTCTCGTAGCTTTCATTGCTCAGCCAGCACCAGCTTACGCTACGGTGTAAGCCATGCCTGGCTCGACTCAGATAGAGTCAATCGGCGTGTCATATTTTCTGATGCGCGTATCTGGCTGATTCGACAGTTGCGTTAAGATTTTCGGATCACAGACACATGACTTTTTGGTCGTTTAACGGCCATGTGTCTTTAAATAAATGACCTACGCTTGTAGACGGCTAACTACGTAAACCGATGGACCCGGAGGCAGTATCCGGCAGCTCCACCAAAAACGCATCAGAGCAATCTGGTGCTTTTTTGTTGGCAGGCAATTTTCTTGACATTTCGCAAAACGGTACTATGATAAAGGTACAAATAGGCTGTAGGCCGTGAAGTGTAATCCGTATTTGGACGCTTGGATTACATGGAGCCACTAGCGTAACCGGACAGCCGTAGTTTCTTGAAAAAGGAGCTCGGCTTGTCACCAAGTCGAGCTTATTTGTTACACATACACAATTTAATGAGGGCCCTCCCGGCCGCATAAAAACCAGTCAATTCATGCAGTGAGCCGACTGGTCTATTCGTCGCAGCTTTAAAACATTAAGCGCGACCAGTGCGGCGGCCATACGCCTTCTTGCTTTTGCACCAAGCGTTGCTACTGTCTTGATGCAAAACGGTGGAAGCAGGCAAGATCAGCCGCTCTCACTGCATGATCTGGGTGGTCGTACTTTACTAATTTGGCTTTGGTTATATGAGCATCGTCACTGCTGGTCGCAGCCGACGCCCATGTAGTGAGAGCTATATGGAAGATGTTGTCTGGTAACAGATGACAGTACTTTAAGTGTGTAATTGCATGATCGGAGCATATCATCCAAGAACCCCGCTCCGGTTCCGGTCCCCTGGAGGATCATTGTGCAAACCATTCAGCGTGCCAAGCGAATCGGCTCCCTCGCAGTCATTGCGGTGGTCGGGCTGTTGCTGGCGTACGCCCTCAACAACCTGGTCTTCCACTGGCAGTGGCCGTTCGGCAACAGCAGCAAGGCCACGATCGCCCCTGCCGGTGCAGCCACCGTGACTCGTATCGAGCCGGAGGTGCTGGACTGCCGGGCGCGCATCAATGCCACGGTGCCGTTGAAGGGCAAGAAGGACTACACCAACCACAACCCGGTTCACGACTTCGTCTACCGGACGGACACGCTCAAGTTGGCGGCAGTCGGCGACGTGGACACCTGTGTTCGCGACGGCGCTACCGTGCAGGAGCTCAAGAACGGTGGTTGGGCGGTCAACGTACCTGCCGAGTCGGTGGAGTTCGTGCGTCCGCGTGTGGATGCGGTGGCCACGGCCAAGAGTGTCGACTTCGAGAAAGGATGGGTCGGAAAGTTCACCGATGTGTTCCCATGGGTCGACGACAACAATGGCCTGACGCCGGCGGCCTACGCGTATGCGCAGACCATCATCGGCGGCAGCAGCTGCATGAAGGCGGCGTGGACCCCCACCCAGCAAGCCATCGTCGCTGCCTACAAGCAGCAGGCCACCGACAAGTACATCGACCCCAGCAAGGTCGAGGTGACGTTCAGTGGCACACCGAACTTCTCGCAGCACGATGCCGACATGAAGGATCTCGGCTTCAATGGCTTCGAGTTCAAGGTGGACGCTGGCAAGGTGGAGTGCCGGGTCGACCCTGGAGCGTTGCAGCACCAGAGCTAGCGGTCATGAGCGGGGGTTGCCTTTTGGCAATCGATGGGGTAACCCCCGCTCACAGGCCCCTTCGATGATATGCTCACTTTTCCGATCATGCAGTTACCAAACTTACGCACAAGCAGAGGGCATAGAACCTCGCTGCAGCTAGTCCTGTTCCTCGACGAAAGGTAATGCAATGCGTCAGAAAACCGCCGTGAAGCGACGGCAGATGAACTGGGAAGACCCAGGGGGTTGGGGCGATGTCCCTCGAAGCTACGAGGTCGTCACCTACAGCGCCGCGTACCGCAAGCTGCTCCGTCGGAGTGGTTTCATGCGTGTCGTCAGCCTGGTGGTGGGGATGTACATCTCCATCGTCGTGATTTACGTCTTCGGCTTCCCGTGGCTGTTCCACATCGAGTCGTCGACGACGGACGAAGGACGGAAGGTGGCCCTGTTGGTCATGACGGCGTTCGCGCTGCTCTTGGCCTTCATCTGGTTCCCGTCGGTGCTCATGATCCTGCGTCCACGCCTGTTCAGGGTTTCCGAGAAGCAGAAGGGCCCCAAGCCCAAGTCGGAGCTCTTCGACCAAGACGCCAGCTGAGTGGTGGAGAACATGGTGGCCGGGTGCACAGCCTGCTCGCGAGTTTCGCAGCAAGCAACCGCCCGACCACCATCTCCGCACCAAAATTTCTATGCCCCTTTTTTCTCTGTTTGTGCGTATTACCTTGAAGCAGTCGCTTGGTCGCGCACTAAGAAAGGAGGGAGCGTATGGCTCCAGAACAAGAAACCGAACAACAAGATCATAGCTGGGTACGGCGTGCCGCCGGTGCTGCTATGTTGGGTGCCGCAGTCGCAGGGGTGGTGGCGACAGTGGGTGCCGAACCGGCTGCTGCATATGAGTACAACCCAGATGGAACCATCACGCTTGAACGTGGGGATAACCTCTGGGACATTTCACAAAAGGAAACAGGCGCACGGGGAACTGATTTGATCCAAAAAGTGCACGGTCTGGCTTCTGAAAACCATGTCAGTGATCCCACCGCTCTCATGCCTGGGCAAAAGCTGAGCATAACATCTCTACATCCTGAGGTCGTTCGTCCAAGTGATACCTATACACTCAAGTACGGTGATACATTGTGGGACGCCGTAAAAGAGCATTACGGCTACGTTACCGCTAGTTTGGTCGATGAAGTAGCTCGCAGTAGTGGCATAAATACTGCTCTGTATTTCCCCGGCGAAATCGTGAAGTTCCCTAGCCACAACACCGAAAAGCCAGTAGCTCCCGCGGCACCACAGTCAGAAGTTATTACTCCAGAGCCGGACACCAAAGTTACCATCACCAGTCAAAGCCAGACCTTGTGGGCACTTGCCAACTTTGTAGCAGCCGCCAACCACGTGCCACACGCACAGGCATTACAGATGACCCTTGATGCCAACCCTGGGGTAGTGCCGCAACTGGTACAAGCGGGCGACAAAATTACGCTTCCTGGGGTTTCTGATACCGAGATGAAACAGATGATAGATGCCATCGTGCACTACAGTCATTTGCAACAAACGGTGCCTAAAGGATCGGCGACCGTGCCTGAGAGTGTTGTAGCGGTAGCTGCAGAACAACCACAGAGTCCACAACAGCTTGCTCAGGCAGTACTAGCCAATCCCAATATTGCTATCCAGAATTCGCCTAACGATCGTGTGCGAAAGTCCATAGAAAATATTGAGGATAATGGCACAACCTTTACGCATGATGTGGGCGCAGGTGCAGAAGTGCCAGTGAGCTCGCGGTTACTGCAAGTAGTGCAGGCTGTTTCAAAACAGTATCCAGTGACGATTACCTCGCTGACCACCGGTGAACACTCACCAAGTAGTGACCACTACAAAGGTGAAGCAGTTGATCTTGCCATTGACGACAATAGTCCGGCCGTTTTCAAAGTGCTCTTTGATAATCGCGAGGCGTTTGGTGTGGATGAGTTGATATGGGCTACACCACCTGCCGGCACGCAGAACCTGAAAAACGGGCATCCCTTTGCTTACAGTGCCGAAACATTGGCGGCGCACGGTGGAGAAAAACAGCACATCCACGTCTCATTTGAGGGCAAGGACCCGCTCCCTAAACCAGAAGTACCACCTTCGCCCGAAACAGCTGCTCCACAAAATACCTACATAATCGGTGATTCCATCAGTGAAGGCCTACATCAAGCAGGGCTAGAAGAAAAGCTACAGACTAAATTGGGCGGGCAGGTGATGATTGACTTCGATAGTGGCCGTTCAATTACCCGACCCGGTACCGAAAAACATCAAAGCGCTCTCGAAGCCATTGGCGCAGACCAAGAGTTCATCAAAGGTTCGAAAAATATTGTGGTTGTTCTGGGGACAAATCCGACAGACAATCCATTTGCCGAGAACCTAGCGGCACTGATGGCAAAACTCAAAGGACTTGCACCTGATGCCAAGTACTATGTGGTTGATATTGGGGCGACGCGCGCCGATACAGTTGGTGTTTGGAACGAACGTAACAAGATAATTTACGACAACGCCGAATCATTGGGCTATACCGTCATCAGTCGGGCAAAAGCATTGTTTGGCGATGGCACTGACCCAACCAATCTGCCTGCTGGCGCCGATATACCAGGTGGGGGTGATGACGTGCACGGTGGTTATGACAAACTAGCTGCTGCATTAACGTGGGTTGTTGGTAATGAGCCTAAGCCACCAGCACCAGAATGTATAGCGAGTCCTGAGTTGATCGGTGCGGATAACGCCGAGAAGGTATACAACTATTTAGTCATGAAAGGGCTTACTCCGCAGCAGGCAGCTGGTGTGATGGGTAACCTTCAGGCAGAATCCGGTTTTGAGCCAGGAAGAGTGCAATACGGAGGGACAAATTCACGCGGCGAGAGATCAGTCGCGGGCCAACCTTCAAGCATAGACGCTGCTATGCGTATAGATGGTCGGACAGGCTATGGCATTGCCCAGTGGACATCACAGGGTCGACAGCAAGGCTTGCACGATTTTGCCGTGAGCAGAGGTACTTCTGACGGCGACTTGGCGACGCAGCTTGACTGGCTCTATAAAGAAGCGACCGAGCGTGGTGATTGGGCCAAGATTCAGCAAGCGGGTGATGTTGGACAAGCTGCCTACCTGTGGCACAAATACTACGAAATTTCAGCTGATGGGCCAGAGCGCGTCCAGAACCGCATGAATTTCGCGCAAGATATCTTTCATCGCTACCAGTCACTAACACCACCAAAGGCTTGCTAAGGAACTTGTATGAGCGTCATAAGCCCAGAAGCGGTTGTAGCAGCTCCCATAGCTGCTGAAGTGATGCAGGGCAGTTTCGAAGAAGCTGCCCACACAACTGCCACGGCTTTTGAACTGGTGCGTGACTACGGGTTGGGCAAATTGCTCGAACCACTCCGTGACTATTTCCCCGATGCCCAGCAGCCGCTCCATGCTGTGCTCAGCATCAGCCATATATATGACTATCCCGTGGAGGAAGTTGTGTCTGTGATTGTTGACGTTGAAAATAAGCGAAACCCGCTGTTTTTGCGGGAAGAAATCTTTGACCCATACGATGCAAAAACTGGTCTGGAGGTGGGGACAATGAGGGGAGTCGTTAGAGGCGAGCCGGTTACCTTTGGGTTTGGCGAGAGGACTATCAAGGAAACACTATTTGAGCGCCCCTTGCCCGATGACTGGCACATCAATGAACATACTGCGGCAGAGTGGACGCGTCGTGCCGAGATAGCCGAAGATATAACAATATATTTGGCACATGGCGCGCGCAAGATTATGTACGATCGTAGCCCGGCCAACTTGTTTGATGCAGCACAGCACCTGAAACCGTTTTGGGACTACGGCAAGGAGTGCACCACGGTAGCCGATTTGAGCCATTCCTGTGACGAATACAGGGCACGCGAAGCTCGTCGGCATCAGGAATTCATCGACATTTTGCATGAGCCAGACTATCTGACTAATATACCGTCAATGTTTGATGATGAGCCGTTCGATGCCGACGCCCACGAACAAGCCCAGCGCAAGATAAATGGTCGCATATTGTCCGCTTGGCGCCGGTACTCTGAGCGAAGCATTTCGCCCGAAGAATGGCAGATGCTCGACGAAGAAGGTGCGCAAGCAAAAGCGGAGATCCAGATGATGGCGAGATATGCTCTGAGGGGCATTACATCGTTTGATGAGGGCCTTCACTTCAGAGACACCATCTTGCCGCGTCGCTAGTAGGTCTGGGATAAAAGCTTTACCATTTTAGTAAACGCGGCTATTATGCTAGTAAAACCTAATGTTAGGAATAACAAAAATGCAAAAAATCCAGCAACTATTTAACAGCCTTCGTGCTAAGCCACGCCTTCTTGGGCTTGTTATTTTTGTGTTTGTGTTTGCATGCTTTGGCCTGTATCTCTTGCTAAGTAGCAGTGCGTTGAGTCAGACCGTTCAAAGTCAAGCCTCGCAGGTCTGGTAATACGTGAGCATTTACCTCTGTAAACAAACAGGGTAAACTGGATAAGATGAACTATTTCGTAACAACTTCTATTCCCTATGTAAATGGTGAGCCTCATATTGGTCACGCCCTTGAATTTGTAATGGCGGACGTGTTGGCTCGCGCCGCTCGTGCCCAAAAGACGCCCGTTATCTTCAGTACAGGTACCGATGAGCATGGTGGTAAGGTGGCCGAGAAGGCCGCAGAACACAAATTAAAGCCCGAAGTATTTGCTGATCAAATGAGCAAAAAGTTTCAAGATCTGGCAAAGATGCTCAATGTTAGTAACGACCGATTCATTCGTACAACTGATCCTGCTCATGTGCAACGGGCGCAGATGATCTGGAAAAACCTACAGAAAGATATTTACAAGGGCAAATATATTGGATGGTACTGTACGGGCGACGAAGCTTTCTTTACAGAAGCTGTGGTGAAGGAGAACAAAGGTATATGTCCAAATCACAATCGCAAGTACGAACAAGTCCAAGAAGAAAACTACTTTTTCAAGCTCAGTAAATACGCACCTCAGATCAAGCAAGCAATCGAGAGCGGGGCGTTTCGTATTGCTCCTGCTACGCGCAAACACGAGATATTACAGGTCATCAAAGATGGACTAGAGGATATTAGTATATCTCGTCCCAGCAACAAGATAACGTGGGGCATACCTGTTCCAGGTGATACTACACAGGTGATGTACGTATGGTTCGAAGCGCTCATGAACTATATAACCGTACTTGGCTACCCTGAACATGAGGACTTCAAAAAGTACTGGCCAGCGAACGTGCAGGTAATCGGCAAAGATATTCTTCGGTTTCATGCAGCCATTTGGTCGGGCATGTTATTGGGTTTGGGGCTCCCGCTGCCACGTATGTTGTATGTGCATGGTTTTGTAACCGTCGATGGCAAAAAGATGAGCAAAAGTCTCGGGAACTCCATCACACCAGAAGAAATCATCAAAAAGTATGGCACCGATGCATTCCGTTACTTTTTCCTGCGGCATATCCCCAGCTATGACGACGGTGATTTCAACTGGGACAAACTTCATAAAGCGTATAATAACGAACTCGCGAACGAGCTAGGTAATGCCGTCCAACGTACGGCTGCCATGATTACACAGTACCAGAATGGCATTATTGGCGATGTGCCCCCGCCCGAGCACGATACGGCGCAGTACCACGAGGCGATTGAAAACTGTCGGTTCGATAGGGCGCTCGACGAAGTTTGGGAACAAGTCCGAGGACTTAACCAATATATTGATGAGCAAAAGCCGTGGGAATTATTTAAGCGCAAAGACACTGATCACTTGCGTGAAGTACTGGTTTATCAAACAAGCTGCTTGCTAGAAATAGCAGGGCTATTACAGCCTTTTATGCCCGATACGGCCACCCGAATTCGCTACGTGTTTGAAGAAGGCGTCATTAGGCCACTCAAGGGGACGCTTTTCCCCCGCCAAGACGAAAAACCACGTGCCTCTAAGCCGGCTACCGGCCACGCAGGGCCTGGTAAATAACCCATCGGGTCATAAAGGGCAGCTGTGTGCTGCTGACTGATTCCCATATCATTCGTAGCTTATCAGCTGGTCGAAAGTCGGGATATTGTATGTATGGTACGTATACATCGGTAAATGGGCTGTATTCTATTCCTTTCATTGTTTTACCCTCCACTCCATTAGATTTACCGTTTAGTTTTTGTTTCCTCCCATCTGACTACCCCCTTTCGTAAGTTATTGTTCAAAGAACACTAATAATTTTATTGTACTGGTTGTTAGTGTATTGTCAACACTATGCCAATAGATTGCTGTGGAAAACTATGATGAGGCAGACTAGTCAAAGCTGCGAGAGAGGTATTCAAGCGTCTGTTCGTTGAATTTGTAGAGTCGTGCAGGGCGGTGTGCACCTTCCATGTGTAATTCACCTGTCGGATGAACGAGGCCAAGGCTTAGGAATTTTTTACGAAAATTACGTTTGTCGAGTTTTTCACCAAGAACGGCTTCATAGGCGGACTGTAATTGCGAAAGGGTAAAGAGCTTGGGGATCATGGCAAAGACAGCATTGGTATACGAGAGTTTGGCGCGAAGTCTATCATGCGCGTAGCGAATGATCTCATTGTGATCGAATGCTAGTTCGGGCAGGCTGCTGACAGGGAAGAATTGAGAGTTGCGGGTTATGGGCGTGGCCTTTGGAATTATATCTCTGCCGGCACCCATGTAGACTACCGATATGGCGGGACCATCAGGATTGCCGACAACAGTATCAAAGCTGTATAACTGCTCAATGAAGCCTAGTTTATCTACTTTCACTCCAGTTTTTTCTTTGACCCAGTGAGACATTGCTTGGTAGGTGGTTTGCTTAATAGGGTCGGGGCCGCCGGGTAGTGCCCATTGTCCCTTAAAAGGGCTGCGCGTCCTTTGGGTAAGCAGCACCGTCAACTCATTATCGAGGAGCTGAAACAGAACGCCATCAACATACACCTCGGGAGTTTTTACACCAGCAACAGTCATATAAATGTCAAGTATACAATAACTAAGTTTGCCCAGCAATGGGTGTAGAATGAAGGCATGCAATTTGTAGATACGCATTGCCATATCCATTTTCCGGACTATCAGTTAGACCCGGAGGGTGTTATTAGTGAGGCTGCCATTGATGGGGTTACGCGGCTCATGTGTGTTGGTTGTACGCTGTCAGATAGTGTTGCAGCGGTTGAAATGGCTGAGCGGCACAAAAACATTTGGGCTTCCATTGGTTTGCATCCACATGAAGGATCAGAATACGTGCATGATCACGAGGCGCTACAGCGGTTTCGGAGCCTTGCTACGAGGTCAAAAGTGGTGGCTGTGGGTGAAACGGGGCTGGATTACCACTATATGCATTCCTCAAAGGGAGATCAGCAAAAACTATTACGGTTTCAGCTTGATCTGGCGCAAGAGTATCGTTTGCCACTGATTTTCCATGTACGGGAGGCGTTTGCCGATTTTTGGCGGATTTATGACGAATATCAGGATCTGCGAGGAGTAGTGCATAGTTTTAGTGCAGGGGAAGAGGATCTGAATGAGATTTTAAGTCGTGGCTTGTATGTTGGGCTGAATGGCATCATGACATTTACCAAAGATGGCGCACAATTAGATGCGGCTAGACAGGTTCCTCTTGACCGTCTATTACTTGAAACAGATGCTCCCTTCTTGACCCCTGTTCCGTTTCGTGGTAAAATCTGTCAGCCAAAACACGTGGTGGTGACAGCGCAATTTTTGGCCGAATTACGGGAGGAATCGCTTGAATCTATTGCCAATGCAAGCACAGAAAATGCGATTAATCTCTTTAATCTCAAATAGTTTATGTACGATACAAGATTACAACCTGAAGCTTCTTTAGAGCGGGCAAATGACCCGCTTGAGCTGATGCGCACTCGCCGAGAAAAAATTCAGCTTTTTCGCACGTTTCTTGAGCGCTCACCGCAGGTGCTGGCTCTGTTCCGTCAAGCAGAATTAGCAGAGCAAGCGGCACGTGTGGCTTCAGCTGATCAAGTCGAAGTAGCTCCAGAACCCGAACCACAGGCGCCAACTGTAGCCGCTACAGAAGTTGACCAGCAAACCCAAACTGCCGAGGAAGCTCTCGCTCGCGTAATGGCCATCCACCAAGGGGAGTCGTATGATCAGAAGGCTGCTTAACTCGGTTGTCTCTCAGAAGCAGGATGAACGTCGTGCGGAATTATACCGAAATCTAATTCGTCACGAAGCAAAGATTGGTGGCCAACTCTTTGGTGCCGTGCCGTACGGTGGACGCCGTGAATTTTTTTGTCTTGACGAGCATACGTGGATTTGGCATGAAGAATGGGCTGATGCTAAGGGCCAACGCCGTGCCAAGACTACCCGCTATGACATTCGTCCTAATGGCATGATACTGAAGGCGCAAGATGGTCAACCCTATCGTGAGGTAACCGACCAAGAGGCATCTCGCCTATACCAAGCCGTCGTTGAATACGAACGACGTGTGAATACTGAGCTATATAGCGCAGTAGCGTAAGGGGCGTTTTATGAAGCATATCTACCTCGATTACGCGGCCGCTACTCCATTGGCGCCAGAAGTGAAGGCGGCGATGACGCCATATCTCGACAAGTTTTTTTACAATCCGTCGGCACAGTATCTTGCGGCACAAAATGTCGCGCGCGAACTAGAGAACGCTCGGTCGAGTATTGCACATTGGCTGGGCTGTCGTCCGACAGAACTAACATTTACCGCAGGAGGCACAGAGGCAAACAATCTAGCGATACAGGGGCTCATGCGTCTATACCCTGAAGGTAGGGTAATCTTTAGTGCGATTGAGCATGAGGCCGTCATCGAACCAGCCAAGCAACACCGGCACCAACTGATACCGGTGACTGCTGAAGGTCTAGTCAACGTAGATACACTGGCTGGCATGATCGATGATTCTACCGTGTTGGTAAGCGTGATGTATGCCAACAACGAGATTGGGACGATTCAGCCTCTGAAAAAGGTAGCAAAGCTTATTCAGGCCGTGCGCACTAAGCGCTTGAAGGCCGGCAATAACTTACCGATCTATTTGCATACTGATGCGTGTCAGGCTGGAGCGTATCTTGATCTGCACGTGAACCGCTTAGGGGTCGACCTCATGACCATTAACTCGGGCAAAATCTATGGCCCCAAGCAGTGTGGTGCACT
The DNA here is from genome assembly GCA_900299395.1 of bacterium. Lineage (GTDB taxonomy): Bacteria > Patescibacteriota > Saccharimonadia > Saccharimonadales > OMJO01 > OMJO01. Next base: position 3,223 of record OMJO01000007.1, on the reverse strand, counting down.
GTATGTTCGTGCAGGTATTGAGCTTGAGCCACAGATATTGGGTGGCGGGCAGGAGCGTGGGCGGCGGAGTGGGACTGAAAATGTGGCAAACATTGTTGGTTTTGCTGCGGCGCTAGACTCAGTGCAAACAAAGCGACTGAAAGAAGTTGAGCGCTTGCAAGCACTTCAAACCCACTTCATGGACGCGCTAAAAACGCACTTGCCAGGGGTTGTTGTCAATGGCTCACGCAAGTTTCGCTTGCCAAACAATGTGCACGTGACAATACCTGGTACCGACAACGAACGCCTTATGATGCAGCTTGACGAATGCGGCATACAGTGCGCAGTCGGGTCGGCATGTAGTGCAAGTAATGATGAGCCTTCTCATGTTTTAAAAGCTCTGGGGCTGACCGACGAAGCAGCACAGTCTAGCCTTCGTTTTACGATGGGTCGAGCAACCACCAAGGCAGATATGGACTACACTGTCAAAACACTGGTCAGATCTACAAAGGCTTGACCAAGCGCGCTATACTAAGAGCAACTATGATAAAAACCAAAACACGTCAACTGATTAGTTTTCCGCGGCTGTTTGCGGCAGGGGGCTTGGTACTGTTAGTTTGGCTTAGTCTGTCACAGCGCAGCCCTTAACTTATACACAACCCCTGTTTTTTGTGTTTTCTTTCAACTGTTTTTACGGTATAGTTACTACTGATAAAAACGTTTATGCCTAACGAGGTGGGTTCAAGTCAGTGAACATCGGCGAGTTGCTACTTATTTTGGGAAGTCTAGCCGCTGCAACGGCCAGTTTCATTTGGATGGCTCTTCGAGTTGGTAGTGGTGGTGGAAAAGCAAAAACAAAAACCGGTGATCTCACCTCGCAAGCCGAGGAAGATGTTGAGCATATTTTTAACAATGAATTTCGTGAGGAACTTCGGAATCGCGGTCGTTTACATTTCGAGAAGATAATTGGTGAAAATGCCATGTTTTTGCAGCAGGATCTGCGCTTGACGACATCCCAGCTCAACGAGTACATGAAGGCGGAGATCACCAACAAGCTACGGGAGGAATTTGCAAAGTACGAAGAATCAATCGCCGATGCGAAGCAGCTAGCTATTGAATCCATCAACAAGACGCAACAGGCACTCGAGCAGCAACGTCAAGTCATGAGTCAGCAACTTGCCGAAGAGCTGACCAAAGAGAAAGAACGAGTATTGCAGCGGTTTGAGGCTAACATGGCCGACATCGTAAATCACTATGTGCTTGCAGCGATTGGTGATCAGATCGATCTCAATGACCAACTGGAGTATATACTGGCCGACTTAGAAGCAAACAAACAAGCAATTATTCAGGACATCAAAGATGGCGCATGATGAGAAAAAAGCATTGGTTCTGCCAGTTTCAGTCGTTAATCGAAGCGATGTCGGCCGGCTCTTGCGCGAGCTAAAGGTGCTCGACGAATTCTTGCAGCAGGCCGCTATACGCCAGCCTGGCAGTTCGATGAAAATGCCTCGTACCAGTCGCTTTATGGATGAGCTCTTGCAGGCTAACAAATTAAATGCTCTCGTTGAGGCTGACAGAAAAGCGCTCGTACAATTCATCGACGATGTATACAAGAAAGCTCCAACACTACACATGAGCTTTAACGCCGACCCTTCACCGTTATTCTCACAGCAACTTGTGACATGGCTCCGTAAAGAAATCCACCCGTATGCACTGATGCAGAGTGGTTTGCAGCCAAGTATTGGGGCTGGGTGTACGTTGCGTACAGCTAGCAAGTACTTTGATTTTAGTTTGCGCGAGAACTTCAAGGCTAAGCGGGAGCTGTTGGTGCATCAGATTCAGGAGGCAACTCGCAATGCCCAATAAAAGTTCTACCGCACAGCATTTTGACCGTCTGGTGAAGTCTGGGCAGCCAGTTGGAGAAGTTGTGGCTGTTGATAAATTTTTGGTTCGCCTGTCTGGTTTGCAGCCGTGCAACATTCATGCCCTCGTGATGTTTGAAGATGGCAGTAAGGGATTTGTGCATCAGATCTTCGATGAGTATGTTGTTGTGCTGCACCTGGGTGTTGATCTGTTGCAGACTGGTATGGTGGCTGTTTTGCAACACCAAGAACTTGTCAGTAAAGTTGGCAAAGATTTTATCGGGAGGGTCATTTCGGTGACAGGAGAGCCTCTGGACGGAAAAGGGCCTATTGCCGCAGATGGCGTTTGGCCGGTCTTTAATGCCGCCCCACCGCTCCATGCTCGGCAGTTGCTAGACACTCAGCTAGAAAGTGGTGTGACGGTCGTCGACGCATTATTCCCCGTTGTAAGAGGGCAGCGTATTGCCGTATTGGGCGACAGCAAGGCTGGTAAGAGCACCTTAGTTACGCAACTAACCATGAACCAAAAAAACACCGATCAAGTCGTGGTGTACGCGCTTATTGCGAAGCGTCGCACCGATGTAGATGCGCTATTAACGCGGTTGCAAGAAAGCGGAGGTATCGAGAAGGCGATCGTGGTCGTTTCGACCATGTTCGAGTCACTCATCATGAGCTACTTGGCGCCGTACGTAGCGTGCGCCATGGCTGAGTATCTATGGCAGGAGTGTAACCAGGACACGATTATTATCTATGACGATCTCACAAGTCACGCGCACGCCTACCGAGAGGTAGCTCTCTTGTCAGGCATTAGCCCCGGGCGTGATTCATATCCGGGGGATATGTTCTATGCTCACTCGAGTCTTTTGGAGCGGGCTGGACGTCTTGAAAAGAATGGCAGTCATATGACAAGTATTCCTGTGGTGTTGGCTGCTGGCGGTGACATAACGGCATTTTTGCCGACGAATATAATGTCTATTACCGATGGGCAGTGGATCCTTGATATGGAGCTTTTCCGTGACGGTATTCGTCCGGCGTTAAGTATGGGACTATCGGTCACGCGTGTCGGCGGTGTTGGTCACAATAAGCGTCAGAAAACACTGGCAGCACAGGCACTGAAAATCTTGGCTGATTTTCGTCAGGCAGAAGAGTTCTCCCACTTTGGTTCAGAACTGGCACCCGAAGCTAAAAAGGCTCTCGAGACTGGCAAGCGCATCCGGGAAGTGCTGAATCAAAGCCCCGGTGACACCTATTCGCTGGTAGCTCAGCAGCTGATGCTCGATATCGTTTTAAATCTCGGTCCGAATCAGATTCTCGATGTGCCAACGCTCAAGTTGCATGCCAAGGAGTTCGCCACCAAAATCCAGAAAGATGAGGATTATGAC
>OMJO01000006.1 GCA_900299395.1 bacterium | reverse complement strand
CTTATGCTTAAAATATCATGAAAAAACTATCTAAAAATGAACTTGGTTTTGGAGCTTTAGAAGTAATATTAATACTAATAATAGTAGCCATTATTGGTGGAGTTGGTTGGTATGTAATACATAACCGGGCAAAGACAACCACATCCAGCTCAACAACTCCAGCTACATCTCAGGCTAGGAATTTAACAAAACCTAAGACGACCGAAACCGTAGATCCAACCACAAGCTGGATAACCTATTCATCAAAAGCTGGACAGTATTCATTAAAATATCCAAAGACTTGGGCAACCGCAAGTTCGCCAGAACTATGTACTGAAGGATTATTATTACTTGGCGGGAATGATAAGTCAGTCGGCAAATGTGCATCAGAAGCCTTCGGACAGATGGGCGTTTATTCAGTTAAAGGTAACCAAGTTGCAGATTTAGAAATAAAAAGTAGTGAAAGCTCAGACCTAAAAACAGAAACCGTGACCATAAATGGTGTTAAAGGTAAAAAACAGACTGGCAGTTATAATACATCATTTGAAGGCGGACCAGAAGTAACCGAAAAGAAAACAATTTACATATTCTATGATGGACAGAGAACATATACGGCTACATACTATATTAACCCAGCCTATCCAGATGTACTCAGTGATTTCAATCTTATGGTAACAAAAACTCTAAAATTCCAGCCTTAGTCCATATTTCTCTCCACCGACTTAATTCAGATAGAAGTAAGTTCCAATTCGAATGTACGACGGGGCAAAGATGGCAGCGTTTCTGTTCTTTAGTTTCTACGCGGTCATGGTGGTGGCGGGTTATGCTATCGAGGGTATTTTTGCGGTGCTACGAATAGTGCCGACCATACGTTCGGCGACAGTGCTCGACCCTTCTATTACGTGGAATTACACAACGATACTTAATATCGCGTTTATGATCTTGGGTGTATTTTTGGTTGCGCGTTTTTTGCGCACGGGTGGTCCAAAGATGCTGGCAGAAATGTCCAGCGCCGAACCATCACACTCGGGCCACCATCACTAGATTGCAGTTTAGTTCAGTGGGGCAGTCGGCACAGTAGTTTTTGAGGTGGCAGAGTAAAACTTGATACCGTTGATAATAGGGGGCTCGTAGCCGTTACCTTTTCCGTCACAATTCACAATTGAGGTGTAGATGAGGCCGTGATTGTCATCAGTCCCACCGGTGCCGGCTTTGTACAGCTTGAATATCATGAAGGGGCCAGTATTCCAGTCGCCCGTTTTTGAGTAGCCAATACGTTTGCCGCTGGCGTCGTGTACGCCATAGAACCAATCGTTTAGGTCGTTAGCCATACGCACAAGACGTTGGTCTTCAGTGTATTCGCCAGTGCCACAACTGAGCCAGCCGGCCTCGGTTGACCAGATTTGTTTTGCTTGGTCGGCGTATTTGTTCATCACTTGGCGTAAATAATGAGTGGCGTGTAAGCCCGACCAGCTTTGGTTGCCCTCAGGGTAGTCGTACTTACTGTTGGCATATGGATGGATGCCCACAGCGTCAAAGATACCGGTACTCGAGTTGTTATTCAGGGTATAAATCTTATTGAGGTAATCGGCCGGATTACCGAGGTTGCCATTACAACACGCGGCGTTGCCGCCACCAGGAGAAAGACCGCCCGATATAATGGGTACGTCGGGTGTGCGTTGTTTGAGGATCGGATATGATTTTTTGAGCCAGTTAGTATAGGCTTGCGGGTCTTGCAGGCCAAAACGTACATCACCGCCATTGTTTGGTTCGTTCCACATCTCGTACCCACCAATAGCACTTGTGAGATTAAGGCTCTTCCAACGGTCCACATACTGTGCCATACGCAGGACGAGCACATCGGGTTGAGTTATGTCCCCGTAGGTAAAATCAATAAGCAGCTTCATATTTTTGGCTTTTGCAGCAGTGAGTGTTTCATCAAGAACGCTTAATGGCTGCGTGCCATTTATGATGGCGTCAGTTCGGACCCACTCTACCCCAAGATCAGCCACTTTATTAACGTAGGCAGTGTAGCTCATACTGAACAGGTCGGGACGATCCTTATCTTTGTTGTAAGGGTAGCCTGTTGCGATACCAAGGCGGCTGCCATTGAGTGTGTCTGGCCCGCCAGATCCGATAATGCCAGATTTGAACTGTACGGCCTTGCTGCCACTGGCACGAGTGTCGTCTATAACGGTAGCAGGAGAGGTAAGTGTGCCATTTTCTGGTTCGACTTTTACAGAATACGTTGCCGCCCGTGAAACGAGGGTAGCAAGTGTGCCGAGTATAGCGAACACGACAATAAACATCAGTATGTTTTGTTGCCGTGTGTTATTGGCAAAGAAGCTTTTTATGTTGCGTACAAATTTTCGTGGATTTATGGTCATAGTAAACCAGCTTATGCTTTTACTAAGCGTACCATATGATCAGAGGTACAACAACTTACCGATATACTTACGTAGTGTGTGCTTCGCGCGAGAAGGTATTGATAGCTTCTAACACTGGCAGTATCTTTTGACCTCTGTTACTGAGGCAGTAACTGACGCCAGTTTTGGATTTTTCCATGCGTTGGACTAAGCCCGCATCTTCGAGTTTTTTTAGTCGGTCGGTGAAGGTGACAGGGTTAAGATTATCAACGCGTCGTTGAAGTTCGCAGTAGCGCATGGTGCCGGTCGATAAGGCGTCCACGATGCGTAATGTCCAAAAATCTCCTAGTAATTTCAAGCTGGTGGCGCACGTTTGGTTGTCGAGGTCGAGAGTTGTCATAAATACTACTTGCTATAAATTTATAGTACGTTACGATATGTTTACTATATAAATTATAGTAGCATACATTTGGAGATTTATCAATTAGGTGGAACGAAGGAGTAGTTATGTCACGGGATTATGCAAAAGTCGCCTCCCCTGCTTCGATTCAAAAAGCCGTAGACGCGCTACAAGCGAACGGATTTCAAGCAGAATCGGTCAAAACATTAGAAGACGCAAAGCAAAGAGTGCTCTCACTCATACCTGAAGGCGCGGAGGTTTTTACTGGCACATCCGTTACGCTCACGACGGCAGGGCTGGACGCTGAACTGAACGAGTCGGGCAAATACGTCTCGGTGCGGCACAAGTTCATGCCACTGTATGGACAAAAAGATAAAGCTGTGGAAATGCGCCGTATCGGCTCGGGGTCAGAATATACTGTCGGTAGCGTACACGCAATTACCGAAGATGGACAGGTGCTAGTAGCATCAGCATCGGGCAGTCAGCTACCAAACTATGTGTACGGAGCTGATCATGTTATCTGGGTAGTTGGGGCTCAGAAAGTGGTCAAAGATCTCAATGAGGCAATGGACCGCCTAGAAACTTATACATTCCCCTTGGAAAACGAACGGGCTCGCGAAGCTTACGGGGCAGATTCGATCATCAGCAAGCTCCTTATATATAAGAAAGAGCGCAATCCTGAACGGGTACACATAGTTATTTTTAATGAGGCGGTAGGGTTTTAAGCATAATCTTATTGACAAAAAAGCAAAAGCGTGTATAATACATAGTGTTGTCATGACAAAATAAACAACCAAAAATAAAAGGGCACCAAGATCATGAGCGAACTAGCATACGAGCTTTCACCTACATCTAACAAGAAAATTTTGGAAGTAGATGAACTGCTCAGTCAGCTGTAACCCAGCATACATATGATAAGAGCCTCCGCAATAGTTGCAGGGGCTCTTACTTTTATATAAGTTTTTCTTTTAATTCAATAGTAGACCCATTGAGGGAAAATGCAACCCGCTTACGGATATTTTGGCGCTAGCTATCCACAGGGATATGTGGTATATTCACCTCTGTATTTTGGCAGGGTAGCTCAGATGGTTAGAGCGCAGGACTCATAAGCCTGAGGTCGCGAGTTCGATCCTCGCCCCTGCTACCAAAATCTACTCCCGTTCGGGAGTTTTTTGTTTTACTTGTTTTTGTTTTTGTAGCCCGATGATAAGCCACGATATGCCGATGAGTGCTGCGGTTATTGTTGAGAACCACAAATGTAGTGTTGAGAGTGAGACACTAACAATGGATGCCAGAACGAAATTTGTAAAAGATGTGGTCCGTGGCGGTTTGTCGTTTCCCCACAGTATTGGTTGCAGTGAAGCGATTGCACCAACTTGGCAGGCGGCAATGACACTGTCCTGCCACATTTATTTGTATTCCTTGGGGTCGACACGATCCCAGTGAGGTACGCATTGATCGAGCATATACAGACAAATCTGCTCAACATCTGGGAATTTTTGGTCTGCCGGCAAATCAATGAGCTCTTGGCGGGTCATGAGCTTAAAGTCAGCACTCTCACCTTCGGCGATGTGGTGAGCAGGGGCTTCTGTCGTGGTCAGTGCATAGATGCTGTCGGTGTGGTAGTGCCCTTCTTTGAATTTATGCGTGTTAACGCAAACCGGCTGGGGGTGTAAGACTACTGCCGGAAGACTTTTGATCCGATCTTTGGGCTGCAACAGGGTGAGCTGTTGCAGCTCGTAACCTGATTCTTCAAGCAGTTCATGCTGGATAGTTTGCCATGGTGTTTCGTCGAGTTCTACATGACCACCAAACTGCATGTACACCCCATGTTTCTTGTGGCGGTGCAGCATGACTCGTGGCTCAGGGCCATCAATGCGGATCACCACAGCACTGGCAGTGTGATCGTGTTGGCCGGGTTCGGTATGGATATGTGGCATGGCTTCAGTATACCAATTAGACCCAACGGTGTATCTCGGCGTTTTGTAATCTCGTAGGGCTATCAAAGGGATATTCGGGGATGAGATGACTACGCAGTGCTCGTCCAAAACTGCCGTGACTGACAACGAGAATATTATGGGCTGCTAAAGTATGAAGCCATTCGAGCGCAAGGCGAGATCGTTCGAGCAGTGTGTCGACAGATTCAATATCGGCAATGCCGTCCATATCAAGGTCGGGGTCCCATGGTTTGCCCTCGAGTTCGCCGAAATGCCGTTCAATGAGTAAACTGTTGTATTCAATTTTGGCAGGATTATAGCCGATCTCTTTGGCAATGATAGTCGCGGTCTCTTTAGTGCGGTGCATTGGTGAGGCAACAATGAGGTCAATGTTGAGCTTCTTGGCTGCCCGACCAGCGGCTTTTGCTTGCCGTTTACCCTCTTCGGCTAACTGTGTCTCAATAGTCCCCGACTAGAGGCCGCTGACATTCATATGGGTTTGTCCGTGTCGGATGAAGTAGAGTTTTTGCATTGCTGGTAAGATTATAGAGTGAACATTGCAATTGAACCAGGCACTTATGTAGTGGCAGTGTCTGGAGGGGTGGATTCTGTTGCACTCCTCCATGCTCTGAGTAGGCGGCCCGATCTAAAGTTGGTCGTAGCACATTATGACCACGGCATCCGCCATGACTCGCATCTAGAGCGTAAGCATGTCCAGCAGCTGGCACGCCAGTACAGACTGCCGTTTGTCTATGATATGGGTAGCCTGGGATCTGATGCCAGTGAAGATGAAGCCCGACGGGCACGGTATGCTTTTTTGGACCGAGTACGGGCAACGAGCGGTGCCAGAGGCGTGATAACGGCCCATCACAAAAATGATGTACTTGAAACAGCAGTGCTGCAGCTGCTGCGTGGCACGGGCAGACGAGGGCTATCAGCGCTGCGCTCTCGTGACGTCATTCATCGGCCCCTGCTTGGTATGTCCAAGCTCGACATACAAGACTATGCACGGAGTAATGGCCTCGTGTGGCGAGAAGACAGTACCAATCAGGACACGAGATATCTGCGTAATCATGTGCGTCATGCGATTGTCCCGCGGATGAGCAAGAACCAAGAAGCACTTTTACACATGATTATTGATCGTATGCATGAAGTGAACCATGAGATTGATCAGCTGCTTGATTTGACGCTACACATGCAGCCAGGCAAGTCGAGTCTGAGCCGCAGCTGGTTCACTGGTCTCCCCCACAGTGTAGCAATGGAAGTTATGGCTCACTGGCTGCGCCGGCATGATGTCAGGAGCTTTGATAGAAAGCATTTGTACCGTCTGGTTGTCGGTGCCAAAACTCTTGCGCCAGGGCAGCAAATTGATATCAACAAAGAATACGTTCTAAAAATTACAAAAAATCTACTGGCACTCATGCAACGTGACCGCTAGTAATAGCCGATATCACTCTGTATAATAGTCACTTATGGATAAGAAACCATTTCGAATGAACCAAAGGGGAGGCAATCAAAAAAAGCGAGGAGCCAAAAATGTTGGCTTTGTTGCGCTCCTGATTTTGCTGGGGTTAATTACCTTCGCGGCATATGGCCAGCCAAGCACCATGAAGGATGTATCGCTGTCAGATGTTATCAAGCAGGCAAATGCCGGTGAGTATCAGAAGATCGTTGCTAAGGGTGAAAACTTAGAGATTACAAAAAAGGGCGAAAGTAAGCCATCGCTTAAGTCACACGTTAACTCTCAGGTTAGCCTCAAAGAAGAGGGTATTGATTACTCCAAGGTAACGGTCGAGTATCAGCCCGAATCAACAACTACCTCAATGTGGCTACAGGTTGGCGGAACGCTCATTATTCCACTCCTTATGTTTGTTGGAATTTTGTATTTGCTGCGCAGCGCACAGGGGCAGGGCAATCAGGCCTTAAGCTTTGGAAAAAGCCGGGCTCGTTTGTATGGTAACGAGAAAGACAAAGTTACATTTAAGAGTGTCGCTGGTAGCGATGAAGCAAAACAGGACTTGCAGGAAATTGTCGAGTTTCTGAAATATCCGAAAAAGTTTGAATCAGTTGGCGCCAAGATTCCGAAGGGTGTGTTGTTGGTGGGCCCTCCTGGTACCGGTAAAACTATGCTCGCCCGAGCTGTGGCGGGTGAGGCTGACGTACCATTCTTTAGTATCTCCGGATCAGAGTTTGTTGAAATGTTTGTGGGTGTGGGTGCGAGTCGTGTGCGTGACTTATTCGCCAAAGCCAAAAAGAACGCCCCATGCATTATCTTCGTAGATGAGATTGATGCTGTTGGACGTCGCCGTGGTAGTGGTATGGGTGGTGGTCACGACGAGCGTGAGCAAACACTCAACCAGATTCTGGTTGAAATGGACGGATTCGAGCAGGGCACAAATGTGATTGTACTGGCTGCTACAAACCGAGCCGATGTGCTTGACCCGGCACTGTTGCGACCTGGACGATTTGACCGCCGTGTAGACATTGGCTTGCCGGACCGCAAAGACCGTGAGGCAATCCTCAAGGTTCACTTTTCTAAAAAACCGATTAATAAGAGTATAGACCTCGACGCATTGGCCGCTAAATCGGCTGGTTCATCTGGGGCAGACCTCGCAAACATTGCAAACGAAGCAGCTATTTTGGCCGCTCGTGGCAATCGCCACGAAATCACCCAAGCTGACGTGACAGCAGCCTTCGAAAAGGTTGCAATTGGACCTGAGCGCAAGAGCAAGGTCATGAGTGATAAGGAAAAAGAAATTACTGCCTATCACGAAGCTGGTCACGCCATCGTGGGTCATGTATTACCAGACAGTGACATGGTGCATAAGGTAACAATTATTCCACGTGGCGGCACTGGTGGTGTGACATGGTTTATCCCCCCAGAAGACAAGAGCTATCACAGTATTATTGAGTACAAGGACGTGCTGGCTCGCATGCTTGGTGGGCGTATTGCCGAAGAAGTAATCTTTGGGTCTGACCGTGTGACGACGGGCGGTGGTAATGATTTACAAAAAGCTGCAGAGCTCGCCCGCGATATGGTGGTGAACCAAGGTATGGGCGCCAAACTTCGCGACCAAGTGTTCCATGTAGAAGAGGGCATAATGCTCGAGCGAGTTATGCATGAACGTCAGTATTCTGACGAAACAGCTAAGATTATCGACGATGAAGTCGAGAGCCTCATTACCGAAGCAGCAAATCGTGCTCGCCTGGTCATCAAGGCAAATCGTAAAGAACTAGACGCACTCAAAGATCGCCTGCTCGACAAAGAAACAGTTGAGGCAGACGAAGTGCTGGAAATCCTCAAGCCCACTGCAATGCCAAAAGCTGCCGCTTTGTACTAAGAACAAGCAATTTTGGGCTATATTCATAGCTCGTAACTCTCTATAATAGGTGCAGATGAATCGCCTGCTTAGTCGTGCAAATAAACGTATAAGTTTCGGTAATGCTGCAACTCTTCTCATCGTCGTGACACTTTTGGGGCAGCTACTGGGTTTCTTCCGTAACCGTTTGGTCAGCACCAACTTTACGGTAGTTAATCCGGGTAGTACCGATGCGTTTTTTGCTGCGTTCCAGATTCCTGACTTCTTTTTCCTGACCATTGCTGCCGGCGCGCTCGGCGTTGCCTTTATGCCAGTACTCGCCGATCACTTAGAGCGAGGTGACAAGGAAGGGGTTTGGGAGCTGACGAGCGGTCTTCTCAATTTGCTTACTATGGTGATGTTTGTGGTCGCTATTGTAATATTTATTTTTGCCGGGCCGCTTCTGCATCATGTAGTGGCACCAAAGCTAACTCCCGAACAGCTGCATGACGCGACGATGATTATGCGCATCATTGCACTCAACCCCCTGCTATTTACACTCTCGGGTATCCTGACTAGTGTTCAGCAAACGTTTGGACGCTTCTTTTTCTTTGCTATTGCCCCGCTTTTTTATAACTTGTCTATCATTGCCAGTGTTTATTTTTTCAAACACAGTCTAGGTATTGTGGGCTTGGGTGTCGGCGCATTGATAGGCGCAGTGCTCCAACTCCTTGTTGCAATGCTTGGTCTCTGGGGACTGGAGTTTAAATACAAGCGAAACATCAATATGCGGTCAAAAGATTTCCGTATGATTTTGCGTCAACTACCTGCTCGATCTATCGACCAAGGCATTGATTCGATTAACAGCATCGTTGAAACCAATCGCGCCAAACTTCTCGGCGATGGACCGGTGAGTTATTACAACTATGCAACGACGCTGCAAAACGTTCCAATTATGCTTTTTGGCACGGCAATTGCAACGGCTGCTTTTCCGCGCCTTGCCGATAGGCTTGCTCAAAAACGTCCTGACTTGTTTCATGCGGAATTCTTCAAGATTCTTCGGGTTATGATCTGGATTGCTATGCCAGTTGGAGTGCTTGCATACTTTGCGCGCGGTTACTTGGCTCGTTTGTTGTATGGAGATGTGTCTCGCGATGTAGCGTTGATATTTGGCTATCTGTCTTTGGCTATTGTTTGCCGCATTATTTACACGATGCTATCGAGGTATTTCTATGCACAAAAGGATACCAAGACACCGCTCTTTGTCTCACTGTTCACTATTGCGATGAACATCATACTGGTATTCCAGCTCGCAAGACCAAGTGCCTACGGCATGACTGGTCTGGCATTGGCGCAGTCAACGGCTGCTTTCATAGAAGTCTTACTGCTCGCCACAATCATGCTCTGGCGTGATCCGGCACTATTCAACAAAGCATTCTGGGCTGCGTGCGGGAGAATCATATCAGTAACCGGCTTCAGCACCGTTACGGCATTTGTGATGGTTTCTTTTTTGCCACTTGAGCGCGCTGATCACGGTTTCGCCATACTAGGCTTCAAGCTCGGTGTTATATGTGGTGCAACCATGTTGATGCATATCAGTATGTCAGCATTATTTGGCCTAGAGGAAGCAAAAGTAGTGCTCAAAAAGGCCTACACCCTCATACTTCGTCCTATCAGAATTGAATAAATTGTCACCACCTCTGTTATACTGCTGTAGATGAATCAAGACCACATTCGTAACTTTTGCATTATTGCCCATATCGACCACGGCAAATCTACGCTGGCCGATCGATTATTGGAGTTGACTGGCACGGTTGAAAAACGTGCTATGAAAGCACAGTTGCTGGACAAAATGGATCTTGAGCGAGAAAAGGGCATCACAATCAAACTTGCTCCCGTGCGGATGAAGTACAAGGAGTACGAGCTGAACCTGATAGATACTCCGGGGCACGTTGATTTTAGCTATGAAGTGTCCCGCAGTCTTGAGGCGTGTGAAGGGGCCATTCTGGTGGTTGATGCCAGTCAAGGCATTCAGGCCCAAACGCTTGCCAATGTATATTTGGCTATGGCGGCCGATTTGAAAATAATCCCTGTGCTCAACAAGATTGATCTGCCTGCCGCGGACGTAGAACGAGTAAGTGCCGAGGTAGTCAGTTTGCTCGGTTGTACCAAAGAGGAAATACTACACATTTCAGCCAAAACTGGCCAGGGTGTAGAAGCAGTTCTAGAGCGGGTTGTTCAGGACATACCACCCCCAACAGGGGACAGCAGCGAACCGACAAGGGCGCTCATCTTTGACAGCTATTACGACGATTTTCGTGGTGTTATTTTGTACGTGCGAGTTGTCGACGGTGCCATTCACAAAAACACGCCGATAAAGATGATGGCCACTGCCGCTCAGGGGATTGCCTTGGAAGTTGGGGCATTGAAGCCCGACATGTCGCCACTGCAAGGTCTGCAAGCTGGCGAAATTGGCTACATCGTGACCAACCTAAAAAGTACTCGAGAAGCCAAAGTCGGGGATACGGTAACCCTCCCAGGTAGTCCAGCTGGTGAGCCATTACCTGGTTATAAAGACGTAAAACCATTTGTTTACGCCGGTTTCTTTCCGGAAAGTAACGAATATTATCAGGAACTCAAAGACGCTATAGAAAAACTATCACTGAGCGATTCTGCATTGCAGTACGAGCCAGAGAATTCTCCCGTGCTTGGCTTTGGTGTGCGTGTGGGCTTCTTGGGCTTGCTTCATATGGACATCGTGCGCGAACGGCTCGAACGGGAGTACAATCTGGATTTGGTGGTAACCAATCCATCAACTGACTATGAAATTTCGTTACTGTCGGGTGAAGATATTGATATCAAAAGTGCCGCTGACCTGCCTGACTCTGCAAAGATACGAGAAATCCGTGAGCCGTGGATCAAGGGTGAAGTTGTCTGTCCAAAAGAATACGTTGGCGGGGTTATCCAGCTGATAGCCGGCAAACGCGGTCTGCAAAAAAACCTGAGCTACGTTGACGCTCAACTGGCACTAATAGACTTCGAGGCACCACTGGCCAATCTACTGACCGATTTCTATGATCAACTCAAAAGCATTACCAGCGGCTACGGCTCATTCAACTATGAGCTGGATGATTATCGTGCTGAAGATTTGGTACGTCTGGACTTTTATGTGGCGGGGGAAAAGGTTGACGCGTTAAGTATTATGGTCCACCGCAGCGAGGCACAAAGTTTAGGGCGAACCACTGTCGAGAAGCTCAAAGAAGTGATTCCGCGCCAAAACTTCCAAGTAAGTTTACAGGCTGGCATTGGCGGTAAGTTTATTGCCCGTGAGGACATCAGTGCCTATCGCAAGGACGTGACGACAGGCCTATACGGAGGTGATGTGTCTCGAAAAAAGAAAGTGCTGGCCAAACAAGCAAAAGGTAAAAAGCGCATGAAACGCTTCGGCAAAGTTGATATCCCTGCCGAAGCGTTTACGGTGCTGCTAAAGCGCGACTAGATTTTGATTTTTTACTTCCAGGTGAAATAGAGCTGTGTTGGTATGTTTTTTTGTGTCGTGCTACCTATGCCGAGTTGGCCATCTCCATTGTTGCCCCAGCACCAAAGCGTACCATCGGTCTTGCTTGCACAGGTATCGTACGTCCCAGCGGAAATTTTATAGGTATTGTTAAAATACAATTGTGTTGGTATGTTTTTTTGTGTCGTGCTACCTATGCCGAGTT
>OMJO01000005.1 GCA_900299395.1 bacterium | reverse complement strand
GCGGCAGCGGCACCCAACACGTCATCTTTGGTGAATGTTCCGTATGTTTTAGTGCCACTGACGGCGGGCTTACCCTTTGTGAGGGTGCCCGTTTTATCAAAGCCAACAGTTTTGACCTGCGCAAGTTTTTCTAGGGCAGAACCAGTTTTGATAATAATTCCATGTTTGGCAGCACGGCTCATGCCAGAGATGAGGGCAATAGGCGCACCCAATAACAGCGGGCACGGTGTAGCAACAACGAGCACCTCGAGGAATCGGATTGACTCACCAGAAATTATCCAAGCTCCACCGGCAATTGCGAAAGATAGAAGGGTAAAAGGAATGCTGTAGCGATCGGTAAGTCGGACAAATGGTGACTGTGCCGAAGCGGCAGATTTGACGAGTTTAATGATTTGTTCGTATTGGCTTTCTGATTCTGTGTGCAGTGCCTTTACCGTTACCGCACCCTCAATGTTGATTGAACCGCTCAAGAGGTCTCCGCCGACTTCTTTGGCAACGGGCAGGCTTTCACCAGTTAGGCTTGACTCATCAAAGCTTGAAGAACCTTCCAGGATAGTGGCATCAACCGGTACTACTTCGCCTGGGTAGATGACGAGCTTGTCACCGACCGCAACCTGGCTTACTTTTATGTCAGTGGTTTTGTTGCCCTTGATACGGTGGGCTAATTTTGGCTTTCGTTTTAACAGAGCACTAAGCTCAGTTTTGGCTCGCTCTTCAGCGTAGTCTTCTAGTGCTTCACCACCAGTCAACATCAGCACGATAATGATGCCGGCCCAGTATTCTTTCATGATGACGGAAACAACAATTGCGGTAATAGCAAGGATGTCCAAGCCGTACTTGCCGCTACGGAGGTCTTCCCACATACCCCACAGGAGTGGCAGAGTGCTAGCGATTGCGGTTGCACCTAAGATTATATGGGCAAGGGTGTTTTGTTTGGCGAGTGCCAATACAATAGCTACTACAGTTAGTATTAGTACAATACCAAGCTGTTTGTACTCACGAAAAAAACTCATAAACTTTTTCAATCTTTTTCTCCTCTTTGCTACGCTACCTCTATTATAACAGAGGGGGAGCTGGTATAATATGGCGGTTCCTGCGGGATTCGTATAACGGTTAATATATAAGTTTTCCAAACTTAGGACGGGGGTTCGACTCCCCCATCCCGCACCAATGCCCTGGTAGCTCAGCTGGATAGAGCAGGAGACTTCTAAGCTCAAGGTCGCAGGTTCGAATCCTGCCCGGGGCGCCAGATTGATTTACAGGGGTGATTACGGTATAATCACTCTGTTTTGGCGGACGTAGCTCAGTTGGTAGAGCGCTAGGTTGTGGTCCTGGATGTCGTGGGTTCGAGCCCCATCGTTCGCCCCAAATAAAATAGACCAGTTTTGCTGGTCTATTTTATTAGTATGTATCTTTATTTATTTCGTAAAACTACGACGACGTGTTGCGTAAGCAAGTGCTGCAGTTCCGCCAATCAGTGCGAGTGGCATGATCCATTGCATGGGTTGCAATTTTGCGCCGGTGTTTGCAAGTGTTTGTGTCCCAAGTACCTGTGGAGTTGATTCTCCGAGCACAATTACGACACAAACTTTTTGAGGTCGCTGCGTTAGAGTTCGTGTATAACTGCAATGTTTGCGCCGAGACTATTTAGGCGATCGGCGAGATCTTCATATCCACGGTTGATGGTGTAGACATTGCGTAGCATCGAGGTGCCTTTGGCTCCCATCATTCCAATCAAGAGCATAACCGCTGGTCGTATGCCACTCGGTGCGACGATGTCTGCTGCACGGAAGCGCGTCGGCCCAGTCACAAATGCGCGGTGTGGGTCGGCAAGGTCGATGTTCACGCCAATTTTCTTCATTTCTGTGAACATGAGTGCTCGGTCTTCGTATACCCAGTCATGGATTAGGGTTCGTCCCTTGGCAACGGCAGCGATAGGCACGAAGTAGGGGAGGTTATCGATGTTGAGCCCGGGGAAGGGACGGCCGTATAGTTTTTCCGCAGGGGCGATTAATTCTCCGTTATGCTTGCGCAGTTTGATATCTACCAGATCTGTTTTGCCGTTCTCGGCTTTATAAGGTGCACTTAATTCAAAGCGTAGCCCCATCTTCTCAAGCTTGATGAGTTCTAGTTCCAGATAGTCAATCGGCGCTCGCTTAATGGTGATAGAAGAGTTTGTAGTAATAGCAGCAGCAATAAAAGTCATAGCTTCAACTGGGTCTTCGCTTGGCGCATAGCTAACATTCTTCTTGATAGTCTTTACGCCACGCACGCGAAGGGTAGTTGTGCCTATTCCTTCAATTTTGACGCCTAACTTTTGGAGGAAAAAGCAGAGATCCTGAATAGCGTAGTTGGCGCTAGCCATCTTGATAACCGTTTCTTCTTCGATTCTGGCAGCCGCCATGAGGATATTTTCCGTAGTGGTATCGCCTGACTCGTACAGTACAACATTCCGCTTCGCAGGGTGCCTACTAACCATTACGTTATAGTGGCCACTTTTGGTGTTTACTTTGACTCCCACTTCCTCAAGCGCGTAGAGGTGTGGCAGCACGGTGCGGCGCCCCAGTTCACACCCGCCCGCGTACGGTATCTGGAATGATTTGAAGAGGTGCATCAAGGGCCCCATAAACATGATGACGCTTCGTGTTTTACGAGCTGCCTCTGTGTTCATGGCCTCAAGGCTTAACCTCTTGGGTGGCTTAATCTCAAGGTCATTGCCGATCCATCGCACGTGTACCCCAATACTTACGAGCACCTCGATAATTCGATTCACTTCTTCAATGCGTGCGACATTGTTAAGCCTGGTGGTGCCAGCGTTTAACAGCGAAGCGCATAACAAACCGACTGCAGCATTCTTGCTTGTCTTGACGGTGATTTCACCCTTAAGTTCGTGGCCACCTTCAACGCGAAGGTTAATGCCGCCCTCACCGAGGCTGATGATCTGCTTATTAAGGACGTCGCTAATGCGACCTAATGTCTCGAGGCTAAGATTTTGATGACCATGTTCAATACGGTTTACGGCGGACTGGCTGGTCCCGAGGCGTCTTGCAAATTCAGCTTGCGTTAAACCTCTCTCTTGTCGTATCTGATAAATTAAGTGACCAATTTTCTGATTAGTAGTTGACACAGCACGAATATTATACCAGTTACGGTATAGCAAACAAGACATTTATTGGTTTTAAGTGATGACTGGTAGAATAGTAAACATGATATAGCTACTACGCATACCGCCATATATTTAGTAACGTTATGTGTAGAGGAGTGTGTGATGAAAGATAAAGCAGTCGAAAAGCTTATAAAAGCAGAGGCGCAACGCCAGCGCGAAGGTTTGGAACTCATACCAAGCGAAAACTATGTAAGTCGTGATGTGCTGACGGCGCTAGGGAGTATTTTTACGAATAAATACTCAGAAGGTTATCCAGGGCGTAGGTATTATGGAGGCCAGGTAAACACTGACCAAGTAGAGCAAATGGCTATTGATCGTGCTAAACAGCTATTCGGTGCAGACCATGCAAACGTACAACCCCATTCTGGCGCCCCCGCCAATATTGCCGTGTATCAAGCGTGGCTTGAGCCGGGCGACACTATTATGGGTATGAGGCTGGATCATGGTGGCCATCTCACACATGGTGCACCGGTTACCAGCAGCGCCAAACTGTATAACTTTGTTCGCTACGGCATCAAAGATGTAGAAACCGGCGAGATTGATTATGACGAGATGCTGGCTGTGGCCAAGAAAGAAAAGCCCAAGATAATTCTGGCAGGGTTCTCTGGCTATCCACGTAGCTTGGACTACGAAAAATTCGCCGCTATTGGTCAGGAAGTAGGCGCCGTGCTTATGGCTGACATGGCCCACATTGCTGGGCTCATTGCTGGCAAAGTTTTGCCTAATCCTTTTGACTTCGGCTTTCATATCATTACCACGACGACACACAAGACACTTCGTGGCCCCCGCGGTGGCATGGTGCTGACAAAGGGAACGGTCAGCAATCCGCTCAGGGCGCCTGAAAAGACAGTGGAAAATCTGCCAACCCTCATTGACAGGGAAGTTTTTCCAGGGTTTCAGGGTGGACCACACATGCATAGCATTGCTGCCAAAGCGGTGGCATTTAAAGAAGCGCTGGATCCTTCGTTCCATGAATACGCTGGGCAGATTCTCAAGAATGCGCGACGACTAGCAGACGAGCTTATGAAGCGAGGATTCAAGCTCATCACGAACGGCACCGACAATCATCTGATCTTAGTTGATGTGCACACCAGTTTTGGCATTGATGGCAAAGTGGCAGAAGATGCGCTTGATGCGATAGGTCTGACACTCAACAAGAACGCCATACCAAATGACACATTGCCGCCGTTTCGACCGAGTGGCATTCGGCTTGGTACACCCGCACTTACGACGCGTGGACTCAAAGAAGAGCATATGGAGCAGGTGGCTGAATGTATGCAAAAAGCCATCAAAGCAAGGGATGATGAAAAAACATTGGTCGCGCTTCGCAATGAAGTCAAAGAGTTCGCGTTGCAGTTCCCACTGCCGAGCGATAAATAGAATATGAACCACCTGAAACGCCACACAATTATACCGGCGGTTTACATTATCTTTCGTGATGGGAACAAGGTTTTCTTGCTCAGGCGTTTTCAAACAGGTTGGCGCGACGGTGAGTATACATTTCCTTCAGGGCATCTCGAT
>OMJO01000004.1 GCA_900299395.1 bacterium | reverse complement strand
GATATATGGATGCGATCGGCATGCAGGTAAGCACGGTTGCTGTGACAAAAATTACTAATCGAATCACTCCCGACACATACTTAACAATGTAGAGTCGAGCTCTAGAAACTGGTTGAGCTAGCAGACTGCCAATAGTCAGGGTTTCGATTTCTCCGGCAATCGCAGAACCCGCGTGAGATAAGAGTAAAAAGATAGTCAGCAGAGGCCAAATGAGTGTGTACATCTCGCTGGCCATATAGCCTTGTACGTTGAGGAAAAAGTCACCTTCAAGCCCGAAAGCGTCCATGAAGGCTTTCGGAAACGCCTCAAACATTTTCATGTAGTTTTGTGACTGTTCTTGCAGGTAAGGGAACAGTGAAATGTACAGCCAGAGAAAGCCGAGTGCCGCCAAACAATATGCGACCAGCGACCAGCGTCGCTGTTTTAATTCTTTGAGTAATATGGCTTTCATTTGTAGTACTCCAAAAATATGTCTTCAAGATTGGCGTGCGTTATCTCTAGGTCGGTAACAGTATATGTACCAATTGCTTTTAGTAAACTGTTTAGCTCCCCGCGTACTCTGAGGACCATGTGTCTTTCGCTATGATGTGAGATCTCTACGTTGGGCAGGTTAAAGTCAGACGGCAATAATGCTTTGGTAGCCGCAATTGTCACAATATGTATGGCCATTTTACGTATGCTCTGCATTGACTCGCTGGCGACAATCTTACCTTCTTTAATCACCCCAACCTCATCGCAAATTTTTTCTACTTCGGGTAGATTGTGTGATGACAAAAACACGGTGCCGCCCCCCGCTTTGTACTCTTTGAGAATAGCGTAAATCTCTTGCTGTAAAAGCGGGTCAAGCCCTTTCGTTGGCTCATCCATGATAATCAACCTTGGGGACCCATATAGTGCGACCATCAAAGCAAGCTTTTGTTTATTACCACTCGAAAGGTGTCGGAACTGCACTGATGTATCAAGACCGAGGCGTTTGATGAGAGCGCCCATATCGTTTTTGCCACGCATTTGCGACAGGTAATCAAGATAGTTTTGTCCTGTCCAGTGGGGGTAGAGCTGAGCGTCTGAGGGTAAAAATCCTATCATGGCCCGGGTTTCGACCGACTTGTCTCGAACGTCTTTGCCAAAGATTCTTATGGTTCCAGACTGAGGTCGTATAAAGTCCATGACACAGCGTATGGTAGTGGTTTTCCCAGCACCATTTGGGCCGAGGAAGCCATAAATTTCTCCTGCTTTTACATCAAGCGTAACGCCAGAAATCCCGCGCTTATTGCCATACAGTTTGGTTACATTGTGTAAGGATATCGCATGAGCCATACCTCTATTATACACCCGACGTTAACTCGTTCGTACCACTACCGTATCTAGCTATGTTGTTAATAAAACTTAGATTCAACCCACAATTATTGTTATGCTTTTTTGGCCTTTGAGTAAGGAGCCTGTGCGCAGAAACAGCAACGCCATCATGCGTTGTTTTAATTTGCCGCTAGGCGTCTAAATACAAAAAATAAAAAGAGGAAAAATGAAATCACTAGTAGAGCTATATGAGCAGGTAGACGAAGTTAATTATTTTCTGCAGGAATGGCAACTGTTATCACATTCGGATGAACCCTTTGCGACGGCAGTTCGCCAGCCGGAGATACGCTTTGTGTCACACGCAGTGGAGAGAGTTATCAGGGAGGCGCAGGCGCAAAACGTGCCCGTAATTTTGAAATTGAGTGACACGCCGGTGGTCGCACGGCATGGCAAGCGGAGCAACGCTGCTACGTCACATCGTGTAGATAATGTCTTGATACCACCCCACACTGCTGTTGAAGTATTGGGATGCAACAGGAAGCGCGCCATAGATGGCAAAAGACTTACCTACATCGACAGCAATCACGGCTTTTTTTACCCTGGTTAGTCTAGCGCGAGCGGTAGCACAGGGAGCGCGACTCATAGTAGGCGTGGACGATGTATGGTCGGAGGCAGAGGCTACTGATTTCAAAAATTGTGCTGTTTGTATGGCCTAAGTTTCTGGGTGCTTCCATTCGTGTTGTAGTACGAGGGCAAATGCGGGTACAAGCAGCGCTCCCATGCAGACCCAGACAAACTGCATCCAACCTGCCCGTAGGTTCTGCCCTAATTTCAAGCCATGTACAAAGATGACGACCATGGCGAGCATTTGGCTAAGGCTGATCCATCGCCAGTTTTTTATAACCATTGGTTTCTCGCGCAGTCTGTGTAGCACCTCATAAGATAGGAACAGCAACAAGGCAAATGACCCGGACATAACAAATAGTTTTAACGAGCTGCCAACGTATTTATAGAAGCTCGTTGGTGGTAATGCGCCAGTAGTGCGCCATAACTGCCATGCGAGTAGACTCGGGTGTAGTACGATGCAGGCGAGTACAAAAATTTCGGTCGTTTTGCTATAGGCTACATTTTTAGTCAGGGAGGGGAATGCAAGCCGTAAACTACCATAGGCATAGTGCGACCACATTGTCGTCCACGCCAGCATGCCGAGCAATGGAAATATGGAGTATGCCGTTAGGTGGAGGGGATTGCGCTGAGCATGGAGCCAGGCAAAAAAAGGCAAGGCCAACACGGCTAACCATATAACCAACGGTAACCACTTTTCGGTCTTATCCATAGTCATATTGTATATCATGCCGGGATGGTACTATGGAGTAATAGCAGAAAAGGAGCTTTCATGAATCCTAAAAAATTAGGCCTCGTAACCTTGATCATTGCGGTCGTATTAGTCGGATTATTCTACGCACTCAAGAGCAACAAGCATAGCTCACAAGATGCATCTACCCAAAATAAAAGCACGGTTCGCGCGACAACCAAGAAGTACACAAAAGAAGAGGTTGCTACCCACAAGACAAGTGGTGATTGCTGGACCATCATCAATGGCAAAGTCTACGACATCACTACGTACGTTTCTCAGCACCCAGGTGGTGCCGAGATCTTGCGCGCATGCGGCATAGATGCCACGACGCTTTTCACGACTCGTACAACACAGGATGGTCAAAAGGTTGGCTCTGGTACGCCACATAGACATAGCAGCAGCGCACAAGCCCAGCTTGATGCGTTACTAATCGGTAGTTTATAGCCGTTTGCTAGCCACTAGCAGGCCGTAACGATTTAGCTTATAGTGTGTTAGAGAAACGCTAATGGTGATACCAGCCAGTGAGACATAAAAGACGAATGAGCAACAACAAATTGTGGATGAAGATTAAATCAATCCCGGGGATTAGACTATGGGTATTTATAGGCCTATTCGTCCTGATAGGCATAGGGTTGCTTGTGTTTGCGCGGGCCTCAATTGTCACCGTGCAAAAAGAGGCAGAGAGCGGCACTCTGAGCGGTGCTGTAAATGTTGGCCACGACACTAACGCGTCGAATGATAGTTTTGTACAGTTTGGTGGACAGCCCAGCAGGTCAGGCAACACCGGGGTTGGTATGCTGCTT
>OMJO01000003.1 GCA_900299395.1 bacterium | reverse complement strand
TGGCAGCAATGAAGCTTATCCTGTATTTGGTCGCTTGGGGTAAGTGGAGCAAATAGCGAAACCGGGCAACAAGCGTCAGAATAGTAATCTTATGATTATTTGTAGTACGTGTCCGGCCGCAGCCGGCATTTTTAATTGTCACGCAATTTTACAAGTCAGATAGATAGCTAAGCTGGATTGTTCTGGCACTGAGCGTCGAGAGTCATATATGTTATGGCTTTGGACGCTCAGTACCATCGAGCATTCCGGCAACACCCAGCCCCCACAGCAAGCCCAGAAAGAGAGGTGGTCCGCGTGCGACCCACGCGAATCATTCCCGCGGCGATGCTCAGCATCGCCATCGTCCTGGCCATGGCTGCACCGGCCTTCGCTTGGCACCCCATGGTGTCCGGGCACGACCAGTGCAACGAGGCCACCGGCCTGTACTCGCTCCACTGGAGCGTGAACAACCCCAACGAGGACTGGAACTCCAACAAGTTCCAGATGGTCGTCGAGAGCGACACGCGTCACGCGTTCGCCCCCGGCACCAGCCTCGCCATCGGTACCACGAAGGAAGTGGTGGAGGAGAACATCCCCGGTACGACCAGCGGGACGCTCACCAACACCCTGACCGTGTACTGGACCGACGGGCACGAGAAGCGCGACCGCCAGACGGCGACCGCGACGATCAACCTCGCAGGCAACTGCAAGGTGCCCACGCACGTTCCGGCCGCTTCGGCGACCGCGAACAGCGGCTGCAACACCAACGTGACCCTCACGACCGGAGACGGCAACGTCGACACGCAGGTGGACATCGTCATCCCCGGGTCCCCGGCACCCATCTTCTCCGAGAAGATCGGTCCGAACCAGACCCGCCAGGTGGCGATCCCCCTCGAGTACGGCAAGTCGGTGGACGTGCAGCTCGTTCAGGACGGCGAACTCGTCAAGACCATCATGGTCACGAGGTCGTCGGACGAGACGTGCAACCCCACGCCCACCAAGGTCACCGGTCAGGTCACGAGTTCGGCGTGCAACACGTCATCCAACGTCGAGGCCTGGACCACGCGGTTCGAGGTCACCGGCAAGGACGGCGCGTCGGTGGACGTGTCCTACAACTGGACAGCGGAGGGTCACACCTTCGATGGCCAGCTGGGCACGTTCGGTGTCGGCGAGCACTTCGCGGACATCAACACGCCGGACTGGGCTACCCCGGGGATGCAGCTGCTGCTGTCGGTCGACTACGTCGTCCACGGCTCCAGCGAGTTTCCGCAGCCCATCCTGCAGCAGCCCATCACCAAGGGCAACTGCAAGGCAACGCCGGCGAACCCTCAGCCCCAACACCCCAGCACACCCACTCCGATGGACACCTCGCTCCCTGTCACGGGTGCAGGTGATCTCGTCCTCGCCCTCATCGGCGCAGGTGCAGTCATCGGAGGTACCGTGCTGGTGCTGAAGACGCGCAAGCGTCGTGGGGAGGAGCTGGTCACGGCATGACGCCCGAAGGGGGTGAGCGCTGTTCAGGAGGTTTACCTTCTGAACATCTCACCCCCGCAAGGGCACCACTATCTATCTGACTTATTTTCCAACTCACGTCCGAATCTTTACTACTAAAAGATTGGTACGTGCGCTGAACACGAACGACACATATGAAACAAGGTATAGCTTACGCCCACTCACCAGAGAAACGAGCGCTCGACATCACCGTTGCGAGCGCTATGTTATTGCCAGCGGGCGTAGGTCTCCTCACCGTCAAGCTTGCTTTGCGGCACGGCCCAGATTCGGCCATCTTTCGACAAACCAGGACCGGGGCCAATGAAGAAGATTTTGAGATCCTGAAGCTCCATACCCTACGTGCAGACAAACCACTATTTGGCTGGGCGGAGCGACTCCGGACATCACGTCTGGATGAAACCCCACAGGCCATTAATATATTGAAAGGGCAGATGGGCGCCTGTGGGCACCGACCTATGCCACGAGCAGAACACGCTACCCTCATGACACCGGGTGTACTTCCCGATGATTTACGAAAAGACTATGCCACTATGATCGCACATGAGCGACCGGGGTGGTTTAGCCCCTATAGCCTCGAACGATACGCTGCCAACGTCCAGGGGACAGATATATCGCATGAACGCATTGAGAGTGAGGTTGGCAACTTCTACGACGCGACGCTGCTAACCGACATGCAAAGCCTGTGCAAATTCGGCACCATTGCCATTGCACGCCTATTTGAAGAAGAAACTATATAGACAAGGTACAATAGCTGCATGGCCCTCTTTCAGAAGAAACCACAAGCCAGTGACAGCATGCCGCTCTACACCCTTGGCCTCCAGCGAACAGTTATTGTCGTAGGGCTGGGCAACCCGGGTAAAGAATACGAGTACACCCGCCATAATGTTGGGTTTTTATGTGTTGACGAATTCGTCAAGCAGCAGGGCATGCAGGACTGGATTGTCAAGAAAGATCTAAAATGCCTGCAATCAACTGGTACCATCGGCAGCACCAGAGTTATCGCCATTAAACCTACAACATTTATGAACAACAGCGGTGAAGCAGTGCAAGCTGTACTGCATTTTTATAAACTGACACCCAAAGATGTTGTGGTGGTCCATGACGAGCTCGATATAGACTTTGGACAGATACGAAGCCGTTTTGGTGGCAGTGATGCCGGCCATAACGGCATAAAGTCCCTTATAAACCACATAGGAGCTGATTTTAACCGCCTTCGGGTCGGAATTGGCCCGAAGAAGGCAGATAAGCAAGATAGCGCTCAATTCGTCTTAGAATCGTTTAGCGCCACAGAAAAGACCCATATCCCCGCCATGACCAGAGAAGTCAACGCCCTGTTGACTGAATTTATCGCCGGCGGCTCACTGGAGCACGAAACCCGCAACTACCTCGTGTAGGTTTAGACAATAAAAAGAGCCTCCAGAGGGGGTGGGCACCGCTGGAGGCTCATTACACCCTTCAACCCACCCCTGTAAAACGTCGATGTCTATTGTTCCATACGGACTCGCGTCGACCTCTAGGAGGCCGTGCTGGCGCACTTACATTGAATTGGGACTCGTCCGAGGACGAGGCCCCGTCCACCGAAGTGGATGGGGAGTTAAAGGGATTAGTCTGTTTTAGAACGACTTCAGGTCGGACCTGTAGCAATAAAAGTGGAGGGTAACAACTTCTATGGCACGTTCTAAAACAACCTAACGTTATTGTTCCTACCGAAGTAAGAACTGTTAGAATGGGGGTATAAGGTGCGAAAATCCACATATAGTGGACTTACGGATTGCAATTTTAGCAAATATGTTTCATTATGTCAATACATAAACATCGTTTACTATGTCTGTCAAGAAGCTAACGCTTAAAAGCACCCTCATCCCCTCGGCACTATCCGAAATACCCATAGCGCCAAAAGAGTTGTACTATCGGGGCACACTCAACGGGCTTACTGATGCACCCCGTGTTGCCATCGTAGGTAGTCGTAAAGCTACCTCCTACGGCAGAGCTGTCACCGCCAAACTCGCCAGAGAACTCGCTGAGCACGGCGTGGTTATTATAAGTGGCCTTGCGCTCGGCATCGACAGCATTGCCCATCAGGCGGCATTAGAAGTAAATGGTAACACTGTTGCAGTCATGCCCTGTGGACTCGACAGAGTATACCCAGCATCGCACGCGTCATTAGCACGCAAGATCTTGGCGCAGGGCGGAGCACTTATCAGTGAATACCCCGAGGGAACCGCACCGCTGCCACATCAGTTTATCGCCCGTAACCGTATAATTTCCGGTCTGAGTGATGCTGTGCTCATTACTGAGGCAGCCATAAACAGCGGCAGCCTGCACACCGCCAACTTCGCACTAGAACAGGGCAGAACAGTGTTTGCAGTACCGGGCAACATCACCAGCGCCAACAGCGCTGGGACTAACAACCTCATAAAATCCGGGGCCATTCCCGTAACAACGGTGGAGGATGTTGTCACTAACTTGGGTTTGGACGCGAAGACACGTCAAGCCGCATTACCGACCAACGCAGAAGAGGCAATTTTGCTTCAACTCCTTACTGAAGGTGTCTCTGATGCGACACTACTGCTCGCCCAAAGCGAACTTGACCCCGCAGTTTTCAATCAGACTTTGACTATGCTTGAGATCACCGGCAAAATCCGTCCACTCGGTGCAGGCCACTGGGGTCTCTAAGCAGAAAAGTGCTACCATAAGCGTATGGAAACAAAACGCCTGATTTATCTCGGCATATTTATAGGATCGGGCCTAGGCAGCTGGATAGGCAGTGTTCTCGACCACGGTAACTTTTTTGGTGTGTGGGGCATCGTACTCGGCGGGGTAGGCGCATTGCTGGGCGTATGGGGTGGCTACAAGCTCGGCAACTGGTAATCTGCTTGCGCGATTTTATATTGTGCGCTAGGCTATGGGCTCGATAACCACACTAAAGCATAAGGTATACTGATAGCTAATGAGCAAAAACCTCGTCATCGTCGAGTCACCCGCAAAAGCCAAAACAATCGAGAAATTCCTTGGCAAAGACTACACCGTTAAAAGTAGTTTTGGCCACATACGTGATTTGCCGAAAAAGGGACTCAACATCGATATCAAGCACAACTTTGCTCCCACGTATCAAGTCAGTGCCGATAAAAAGAAGGTGGTCAGTGAGCTGAAAAAGGCCGCAACCAGCGCCGATATCATTTGGCTAGCCAGTGATGAAGACCGCGAAGGGGAGGCGATAGCCTGGCATTTGACGGAAGCCCTGAAGCTCAACCCCAAAAAGACCAAGCGCATTGTATTCCACGAGATTACCAAAACGGCCATCGAGCATGCTGTTGAGAATCCCCGCACGCTAGACGTCAATCTGGTTGACGCCCAACAAGCACGTCGCATTTTGGACCGCCTCGTTGGATACGAACTCAGTCCCGTTTTATGGAAAAAAGTCCGTCCTGGCCTCAGTGCTGGGCGCGTACAGTCTGTCGCCGTTCGCTTGATCGTCGAACGAGAGCGAGAGATCAAGAGCTTTGAAGCGAGTAGCACATACAAGGTTACAGCAACCTTCTATACAAAAGACGGAGACTTGCCAACCGAGCTCAATGCCAAGATTCCTAACGCTAAAGATGCTCACAGCTTCCTCGAAGCTGTGAAAGACGCCGCGTATACCGTTCACGGCATTGATAAAAAACCGGGCACTCGTAACCCGGGCGCACCCTTCACCACTAGTAGTTTGCAACAAGAAGCCGCCCGTCGGCTGGGCTTTAGTGTGAAACAAACCATGACACTGGCTCAACGCCTATATGAAAGTGGTCACATTACCTACATGCGAACTGACAGCACCACTTTATCTGGCTTTGCTATCAAGGCCGCTGAAGAACATATCGTGAAAAATTATGGAAAAGACTACCATGCTGTGCGGCAGTTCCAGACTAAAAGCCGGGGTGCCCAGGAAGCCCACGAAGCCATTAGACCAACTCACTTCGATAAGCTCAGTGCTGGCAGCGATACGCAACAGAAGAAGTTATACGAACTCATCTGGCAGCGAGCCATCGCCAGCCAAATGGCAGCAGCAACCGTTGATAAAACAGAGGTAAACATCACGATTAGCACTCGAAAAGAACGCTTTATTGCCAAGGGAGAAGTACTCAAATTTGACGGTTTTCTCAAGGTCTATGGCGGTGGCAAAACGGACACAATTCTACCACCACTGACCGAAGGCGAAACGCTCAAACTCAAGGAAATGCTGGCCACCGAAACATTCGCTAAACCACCAGCTCGTTACTCCGAAGCAAGCTTAGTGAAACAACTTGAAGAGCTTGGCATTGGCCGACCGAGTACGTATGCGCCTACTATCAGCACTATCCAAACACGTGGATATGTCGAAAAGGGCGACCTTGAAGGCG
The DNA here is from genome assembly GCA_900299395.1 of bacterium. Lineage (GTDB taxonomy): Bacteria > Patescibacteriota > Saccharimonadia > Saccharimonadales > OMJO01 > OMJO01. Next base: position 6,367 of record OMJO01000003.1, on the reverse strand, counting down.
CGCAGCGTAACAGCGTCCAGATCAAGCTTATAGGCGATACTATCACCGAAGAAACGACTCAGGAAACGCATGGTGCAGACCGCAACAAGCTTTTGCCAACCCCAATGGCTGACGTAACTACCGACTTTCTGGTCAAACATTTTCCCTCGATTGTCGATTATGACTTTACGGCCAAGGCAGAGGAAGAATTTGATGATATTGCAGAAGGAAAACTCAAATGGACACAAGCGTTAGACGCATTTTATAAGCATTTCCACCCAATGGTAGAGAAGTCCGAAGACGTAAGTCGTGAAGACAGCATGCAAGCCCGCCACCTTGGTAAAGACCCGAAGTCCGGCAAACCAATCGTGGCCCGTTACGGCCGTTTTGGCCCAATGATACAACGTGGTGAAACAGAGAGTGAAGACAAGCCCGACTTTGCACCACTGCCAGAGGGAACTACCCTTGAAACCGTCACATTAGAGCAAGCGCTTGAGATGCTCCAACTACCACGCACCGTCGGCACAACAGAGCAAGGAGAAGAGATAAAAGCCAATATTGGGCGCTTTGGCCCCTATATCCAGGTCGGCAAACTGTACGTCTCTATCAAATCACTTGACCCTCGCACGATTACCGAAAAAGAAGCCCGCAAGCTCTATGCAGAGAAGCTTAAAAAAGAGGCAGAGAAGTACATTGCCACCTTTGACAGCGGTGTACAGATCATCAATGGCCCCTACGGGCCGTACATCACTGATGGCAAGAAAAACGCCAAAATCCCGAAGGGCGTGGAGCCAAAATCCCTGACAGAGGCCGAAGCCAAGAAAATCCTTGCCGAAGCGCCAGAGAAAAAGCGCTTTCCCCGCCGCAAGGCAAGTCGAAAAGCATAACATTTATCCACAATTTGCTATCTTGTCACGATAGAAGTGTAGTAATATTGCCATCCAACATGTAGGCACGTCATGCAATTACGTGCTAGAATAACTTATAGGATAACAAACCTTGACTTTTGGAAAGTTTTGTTTTAGAATACTATAAAACACTAGCATGTAACAGGTAAGGGAACCATGGCTGAAACCAAACCAACCCTCAATATTGAACAAGTAGTATCTGACATTTTACAGACAATCGAGCGCGAACGTGAACGCGAAATCGTATCGCGTCGTTTTGGTTTGTTTGATCGAAAAGAGACCTTGGAACAGATTGGAGAACTGCTAGGCATCACCCGCGAACGTGTGCGACAGCTCGAAAAAGCCGTGATCCAACGCCTTAAGGCAGCCGCTACCAACAAACAACTTCCACACATGGAAGAAGTCCAAAAAGTGCTATGTGACCATATTACCGCCATGGGTGGAGCCGCACGAATACAAGACCTTAGCGGCAAACTACAGAAGGAAAATTCACGAATTGACCAAGCACGCACGGCCTTCTTGGCCGAACTAGCCCCCAAGCTAGCAGTCATTGACGATAATGACTTCTACTACCATGCAGTAGGGCTCGAAAGCCTGCACGATGAGAAGAAAATGAAGACACAAGTAGGTAAGATTATCGAGGCCATCAAGGCTATCGGTGAACCTACTGACATCACTCGCATCGCCGAAACTGTTGGCGACAAAGATAGCCGCCATACTGCAGCCCTGGCGAGCATTTCCAAGCAGCTCGCAACCCTGAATAAGCGCTGGGGCCTCGTGAAGTGGCCTATGGTCAACCCCAAGAATATCCGCGACAAAATTTATGTTATCCTCAAAGAACACGGTAAGCATATGCATTTCAATGAGATTGCAGCCGCTATCAAACAATCAAGCTTCAAGCGCAAAGACGTAACAACTCAGGCAATCCACAACGAACTTATCAAAGACAAACGCTTCGTGCTGATCGGGCGGGGTATCTACGCCCTCAAGGAATGGGGATATAAAAAGGGTACCGTTGCCGACATTATTACAGAGGTACTCGTCAAGGCTAAGGAGCCACTGCATCGAGACGAAATCGTCAAGCGTGTCCTCAAAAGCCGTTATGTGAAAGAAACAACCATCCTGCTCAATCTACAGGGCAAACCACAATTCAAACGCGTGGCTAAAGCCACTTATACCCTCGCAGAGTAAACTCAGAAAATTGAGCCATCACAGGAACCGACTACCCTTTAGGAGAGCAGGAAAGTATTGACTTTTATAGTCTTTTTATGTTATAATATATGTCTCTGAGTGGAGAATATATGAATAACGCACTAAATAGTCAACGCAACACCCTGATTGATATCGCCTGCATCCTCATGATTGGCATTGGTTTTGGCGGTCTTCTAATGTACTGGTACGCCATCAACCACCCGCAAGATCTCTACCAAGCACAATCTCATACGATTATCGTTCCTCAAGACAATACGGCGGGCAAGGGCAATAAACCAGATACCCACAACGGTTATATTGAAATATAGCTGACATTAATTGATGCGCAAATACTTAGTCGACCTTTTAAGGACGTCGCTATTTATGTGCCATGCCACCAAAATTACCCGTAACAAGATAGTGTACATTTTGCGAACATTAGTATAAAGATTCTGTTAGGGAGACGAGCGACAAATTGTCATACATATCTGACCTAGCAGTGCAGACCTACCAAAATTCAAAACGAATTCAGAAACCCAGGTGATTACGAGGCGACCAAACAAGGGCAACAGAACACAATACGCGAATACATTTTGTGTCGCACAATGTATATTTTGCGACTCATATGTAGAGGAAATAGTTGATTACGTATACCTTGCCTGACAGGGGACTTTGTATCATTCTGGCTGTTTGGGCGCTAATAACCGCGCTTGTAGATACGTCTTAGATGTCTTTGTATTCACCCGTGTGTATGTCAGTGGTTCAAATGCTGTCTACGTCGTTATTTGTTCTAGACTTTTCCACAACCACTTCGTGAAAACATTTGCTTTTTCACGTTTTCGTACTCTCATATACTTTCTTGCCCTCCTCTCCTTATTTTGCATATATTTGACTTTCCCCTACTTCCATATTTTTGTATGTTTTTTTGAGAATGCTCAAAAATCACCATGGTGAACGTTTTACGAACATTCAGAAGAGTGGTGGTGGAGTGCTTCTTGATATATGCCATATATGTCACTACGAACTTTTGCTCACATTGTTGCGCACAGTGTGAAGCGACAAAAAGTTTAGATGCTACGTCCCACATCGACCAATAGTGTAGAGCCGAAGCGGGCTGCTACTGCCCTACTCTAGCTATAGGTCACTTTTTACTTGTAATAAGCACGCTCACCCACACGTACATCTATATACTCAGCAGGAGTAACTCGCTGTGCTTCAAGTTTCTCTTTGACCACCAGAAAGGTACCCGCCTGCTGAAGGGCATCGTCTTGCAAACTAAATTTTGCGTAGTATTTTATGGCCGTAAAATTCACGCGTAACTCTGAAGCCGAAACAGGCAGCTCAAAGCTACGAACTGGTACATTCTTCGCAGCAAACTGCTGCAATAGTGTTGTAATAAATGTTACACTCTCTTGCGGTAACGCTACTTTCCCCTGCTCTACTTTAAGATTACTCTTATCCTCTACGACAAGCAGTTTTCGCACGACACTTTCTGGGGCAGCCTTGACCGGTATTAACACACGACCGTTTTCAGCCATCACATAATCCTCGCCTGCGCTCTTATAGATTAACGTTGGCGTAGCTGGGTCTAAGCCAACGACAGGGCGACGCCCCAAGAGTGGTATCGATACGGTAGCTGATTGAATTTCAGGAAATTTTTTGTGAATATCACGTTCCAAGGACTCTGTATCAATCGTAAGTTTGGAACGATTTAATAACGAGCCTTTAAGCAAGGCAGTAATAGCATCCTGGTACACACGCTGATCTCGTGTAAGACCCCGGCTGCCGTCCCTTTCTTGCCCAATAATAATTTTAGGCTGGGTCGACAGACCTGTTGCATAAAGCACTGATACGCCGATTGTGATGGCTGCAATATACGAAGGGATATGACGTACATGATGGCGCGCATCACGTGACAGCAACAACTGCTGGAACGGTCTCCGTCGTTTCTTTATCTTAACTGTGGCCGTGTCGGCAGGACGATTATTGTAGTAGGAAAAAACCGGCGAACGAGAACCACCGGTCACTTGACGAACACGGGACTGCTCTTTCTTACGCCCTAACATCTGGCTTTCCTATTTGCAGTAGTAAGCTCGCCAGCTCTTGGGCGGCATTCGCCTTAGTGATCGTCTGTAAGGCCTTGCCCAAATTTGCGCGTATCTCAGGGTAATCAAGCAGCTTCTCGACGGCCTTTTTTAAGTCATTAGACCCTTTTTCAAAGCTCTCCTCATCCACTGCTAGCACGGCATTATGTTGCAGCAGGTACTCGGCATTCTCCAGTTGATGACCGCCTGTTAGTAGAGGATTCGGGACAACCACACACGCTTTTCCTTGTACGCCAAGCTCAGCAAGCGTATTCGCCCCCGCACGAGTGATAACCACATCGGCCGCTCCAGTGTAACGGTACATGCCTTCCATGAACTCAAGCGACACAAGGCGGGGTGGCAACACGGCGTCCTTGTACAGGGCAATATTACCCTTCCCTACCTGATGAACTACAAATAAGTCCGGATATTTTTCCAGCAAGCCCGGGACTATCTCTTTTATTTCATCATTAAGACGTCGCGCACCCAAACTACCACCAGTAACCAACAATAGACGACCTTCTGAGGGGAGTTGCAATGCAGCTCGATATTGTTGCTGTAGCTGTGAAGTTACTGGGACAAAATCTTCCCCAACAAGCACTCCGACATAACGAGATTTTTCCTTTGCATATGAATAAAATTCGGTGGGTAGGCCTGTGGCATGCAAGCGTGCCCATCTTCCGACAAGGCGATTTGTCAGTCCGGGGAGTGCGTCAGAATCATGAGTGACAAATGGGATCTTATGCATAGCTGCTGCAAGACCGACCGGCAAGCCCACAAAGCCACCCTTAAGAAAAATTACATCCGGTCGTTCTTTACTCAGCAAGTTGAACGCCTGGATAGTACCAATGCATACATAGAAAATGTCACGGACATTTTTCAGAATGGTAGACACGTCCGTTATTCGGCGTATCAGTGATTCACCATGATATCGGCGTAGCTTACCGGCAAAGATAGTCACAATACGATCAAGAGCTTGCTCGTTGTCTGTCAGCGAACTAAATTTACCATTACGCTCGCCAACATATACTATCTGACAGTTGGGTTGCTGTTTTTTTATTTCATGAGCGACGGCTAAGATAGGCGTGATGTGGCCGCCCGTCCCCCCGCCGCTGACGAGGATCTTCATTGCTTCCCCTTTCTGTGATGGTACCAATACCGTACGTAGTGTACCTTGAAACGTTAAATGCGATACCAATAGCTGCGGTAACAAACACGACGCTCGTCCCACCATAACTGATAAACGGTAGTGTGATGCCCTTAAGTGGCAACAGGCCAATCATGGCACCAATATTAATAATACTTTGCGTACTGAGCCACGCAAGTATGCCCGCAACGAGAAAACGACTAAAGTTATCAGGGGCTCGCTCCATAATACTTTTCAGTTTATTAAAGAAAACCATGAATAGCGTGATAAGTACTGTTACACCAAAAAACCCAAACTTTTCGCCGACAATCGCAAAGATGGAATCATTTGCCGCCTCTGGTAAATAGCCGTATGCCTGCACGTCATGCGCCAAACCTTTTCCGAACAACCCCCCTGAGCCAATTGCAATAAGAGCCTGGCATGCTTGATAACCTGTATCCAGACAGTCCTGTGCCGGGTGTAAAAATGTACTGAGACGATCACGACGATATGCAAATGGCAGTATCAACAGCACACCTGTAATTGCCAAAACGCCTCCGATCATCAAGATGCGCTTGGCTGAAAACCCTGCAACAAAACTCATCATTACCATCATCCCAACGAGCACCCCAGTCGATCCAAGATCTTTTTGCCCAATAGCTACCACGACCCCGATAATACCCAGGACTATAAATAAACTCTTACTTGTTTCCTGGAAGTTATCGAGTTGTCCTGTGCGTACTTTCTCGGCCAAAAACGCCGCCAACCAAATAAGTAACGCAAACTTGATAAGTTCAACGGCCTGAAATGAAAGCCCGCCTATCTGAATCCAACGATATGCACCATTCACCCGCTCCCCAAAAATGCGGACGGCCACCGCGGCGGTGGCCGCAATTCCTATCAGAGGTTTTTGTAGTCGATGCCAAATAGAAAGTGGCATATTAGAAGTTATCAGAAATGTTACTATGCCCAGCCCAATAGCGATAAATTGTTTACTGACATAGTAATTTTCGCTTACATTCTTTTGAACGCTGAGTCCCGGGCTGATTGCATAAATAACTACCAAGCCAAAGACAAGC
>OMJO01000002.1 GCA_900299395.1 bacterium | reverse complement strand
GTAAAAAAGGTGCCAGCGGGTTGGCATTTGATAATGTGGTGGCGTTTGGCGGCAATGCGGCAATTATTCACCACATACAAGACAGCACCCCATTGCCTAAAAACGGCCTGGTGCTTTTGGATGTGGGGGCCGAAGTAGAACATTACGCATCCGACATCACACGCGTTTACAGCGTTGGTAAGCCGACAAAACGTATGCTACAGGTCTTTGAACACGCGCAAAATGCTCTCGAGCATGCGCTGACATTGCTCAAACCCGGTGTCTTATCAGCGGACTTTGAACAGGAGATGGAACATGTCGTAGGCGAAAAGTTACGGGCCCTCGGATTGATAAAAACGATTGATCGAGAGAACGTTCGGCAATATTTCCCGACGTATACCTCGCACCATCTTGGTCTTGATCCGCACGATATGTCCGATAAAGACAAGCCACTACAGCCCAACATGGTGCTAGCGGTGGAGCCAGGCATTTACATCCCAGAAGAAGGCATTGGGGTGAGGATTGAAGAAGACGTCGTTATTACAGAGGACGGTTGCCAGGTTTTATCTTCGCGCTTGCCGCGTGACCTGGGCTCCCTTACAATAAAGGAAGATTAAAACGCTTATGAAAAGACCATTTACTCGTTTTCTTGTTCGTTGGTTTGTATGTGCACTCGGCCTATGGATTGCCGCCAGTTTCTTAGGCGGGCGAGTTAGCTACAACAGTCGACTAGGTGTCATTGTGGTGTCCGGACTCTTGCTGGCCATCGTGAACGTTATTATCAAGCCTATCGTCGTTATTCTCTCGTTGCCGGCTATCTTGTTTAGCTTGGGATTATTCATGATCGTGATTAATGGCCTCATGGTTATGCTGGTGAGCAAGCTATATACGCCGTTGCACGTGACCAATTTCGGAGCGGCTATGCTTGCTGGTATGGTCATTGGCTTGGTAAACTATCTGGTGACGACCATTCTAGAGGAGAGGTAAAAAGTCATGAGTATATACAACTACGTCACCATTGGTTCCATGTTAGTTCTTAGTTTATTGATCCTGGTTCAAACTCGCGGGGCCAGCCTTGGCGCTGGGCTAGGAAGCGGGGGCGAAGTAAACACCGTACGCCGCGGTTCAGACAAGACCATTCATCAATTGACGATTATCACTGCATTTGTTTTCGCAGGGTCATTGATATTGGGTATTCTCGCGTAATACAAGGTGGGGTTCATGATTGATCGCACAACCAAATTGCGGTGGCGCCGTACCGTTCGACAAAGTCGTCGGCAGGTGCAAGACATTGGTTTACAGGCAGAAGAACATCTAGACAGGCACTTTTTTCGCCGTGTTGAGCGGCTTATTGACGTTCGCCGGTTTGTAGCGAGCTGGGTTCTGCTAGTCGTGTTTCTTATAGGTATTCTAGTACTTCAAGTGCGAGCTCTCGAAGGCTACTACACGACGCTCCAGCCTGTACCAGGAGGCTACTACACAGAAGGAGCTGTCGGTTCATTTACGGATGCGAACCCACTCTATGCAACGGGGTTAGTTGACTCCAGTGTTGCAAAGCTGGTGTTTGCCAGCCTGCTTAAAATAGACCCAAACGGTAACCTCACGGGCGACCTTGCTCGCAAGTGGGTGACGGACGACAGAAACGTTCAGTATACCGTGACCTTGCGTGACAATCTGACGTGGCACGACGGTCGCCCACTAACTGCTGATGACGTGGTGTTTACGTACCGCACCATTCAGAATCCTGACGCTAAATCTCCGCTGTTTGGAAGCTGGCAAGGCATCAAGATTGAAGCACCCAATCCTCACACGGTTGTTTTTACCTTGCCAAGTGCCTTAGCTTCGTTCCCATACTCGCTCACCAATGGCATTGTCCCTAAGCATGTTCTGGAAACAGTGCCGGCAACCCAGTTACGTTCTGCCCGCTTTAACACTGTTGATCCGGTCGGCGCCGGTCCTTTTATGTGGAACCGTGTCGAGGTATCGGGCAACTCTCCTGAAACGCGTGAAGAAAAGGTTGGTCTCAAGCCATTTCCTAATTACTACGCGGGCAAGCCAAAACTTGATCAGTTTGTATTGCGATCATTCCATGACACCAAACATCTGATTGATAGCTTCAAGAACAACGAGCTCGACGCGGTGGTGGGGCTGGAAAACGTACCAGATGAGCTCCGCAACCGTAACAACATTGTCGATTACAATGTGCCGCTGATGGGCGAAGTAACAGTCTTTCTAAAGACAACCAGCGAGACGTTCAAAGACGTCAAGGTACGCCAGGCTGCTGTGCAGTCGGTGGACATTCCTAGCATTATTAATTCTCTTGGCTATCCAGTAGCAAGCGCCAATCAGCCACTGCTCAAACGTCAGCTTGGCTACGACAAGAGTGTGCCACAACTGCCGCGTGATATCACCACTGCGAATCGATTACTCGATGAAGCTGGCTGGGCAAAAGCCGCGGACGGCATGCGGTACAAAAACAATAAGCCACTGACCTTCACACTTGTGTCGCAGAATACAGTTGAATACACAAAGGTCAGTCAACGCTTGCAGGAGCAGTGGAAACAAATCGGCATGAAAGTCGAGGTGGTTCTGCAGCAAAGTTCTGATTTCCAGGGCGTTATATCTCGGCATGACTACGATGCGCTGTTGTATGCCATTGCTATTGGGCCGGACCCAGACGTATTTGCTTACTGGCACAGTTCGCAAGCAGACCCACGAGCTGCCAACCGACTGAATTTCTCGGAGTACAAATCTGCAACTGCAGATAAGGCGCTAGAGGCAGGACGCAGCCGATCCGATGCCACGCTTCGCACTGTGAAGTACAAGCCGTTTCTGGAGTCATGGCGCAATGATGCACCTGCCGTCGTGCTGTATCAGCCACGTTTCTTGTACATTTCTCGTGGCAAGGTACACAACTTTACACCACGCTCCCTTAACGATGCCTCTGATCGCTTTTCAAATGTCAGCGATTGGATGATTCGTCAGCAAAAACTACCCGAGAGTTGATTTTTACCTATCAACAGGGGTAAGATTGTATAGTTTATGCGACCCACATGCGGATGTGGCGGAATTGGTAGACGCGCTAGCTTCAGGAGCTAGTGAGCATTACGCTCGTGGAGGTTCAAGTCCTCTCATCCGCACCATATTTAGGGGTCAGTGTGATATTATTATCGACAGAACAGCGCTCAAGCTTAACTAGAAGAGGGACACAGCGAACCGTATGAATAAGATTGCGCATTATTTACAGGAACACCTCAGTGGTGAGGTTATGACCAGCAATGACGCAGTAACGTACTTCTCGACTGATGCCAGCATACTGACCAAAACACCCGACATTGTCGTGTATCCCCGCAACGAAAATGACGTACGTAAAACGACCAGGTTTACCTGGCAGCTTGCCGAACGAGGGCGCGTCATGCCCATTACCGCCAGAGGATCAGGCACAGACCAAAGTGGCGCCGCCATCGGCACTGGCATTAGTATGGTCTTCCCGGCGCACATGCATCATCTCGCAGACTTTGATGCGAAAACTGGGGTCGTGACTGTAGAGCCCGGCATCAACTACGGTAAGTTGCAGCAAGCTTTGCATACACACAAGCGCTTTTTGCCACCGTTTCCTGCTTCACAAGATTACAGTACGGTGGGCGGTGCTATTGGCAACAACGCCAGTGGCATCAAGACCATTAAGTATGGTTGTACTCGCGACTATGTTCGCAGCCTGCGTGTGGTACTAGCTAATGGCGAGATCCTCGAGACTCGTCGGTTAAACAAGCGTGAACTCAGCAAGAAGCTGGGGCTACCGACCATGGAAGGTGAGATCTATCGTAATCTCGACACGCTGATAGAAGAGAACTGGGACGCCGTGCAGTCAATGCAGCCGGCAGTGACCAAAAACTCATCTGGCTATGCGCTCGACATGGTCAAGCGCAAAGATGGTAGCTTTGACCTGACGCCATTGCTCGTTGGGGCGCAAGGCACACTCGGAATTGTCACAGAAGCAGTCTTAGAGACAGAGGTGTACAGCCCAGAAACTACCCTCATTGCAGCACACCTTGATGATTTACAGGTTGCCGAAGAAGTCCTATTAGAGATTAGCAAGATGCCCGAACTGCCCAGTGCTGTGGAAGCCGTAGACGGTAATTTACTGCAGCTGGTGCAAAATCAGAATCCTAATCTGCTTAAAGGCATGTTGGATGCACCATTTGCCAAGCTTGTTTTACTGATCGAGTTCGATAGCCCAAGCGATCGCAACCAGAAGCGTTTGGCCAAAAAGACCGAGAAGTTACTGTCGCGTTTGCAGGTGAGTTACCAGACCGAAACCGAACCTGCCAAGCAGGATAAGCTGTGGCAAATTCGTGAACTTGCCGCATTTGTGGCCGCTCAGCCGCAGAATGGATCCAAGGCCGTGCCATTTATCGAAGACGGGGTAGTGCCACTCGATAGATTCCGTGAGTACATGGAAGGCGTCTACGCCATTTTTGAGCGTAATGGTTTGCAGGCCATGGCGTGGGGACACGCCGGCAATGGCAATCTGCACTTCGAGCCGTACCTGAACTTGAACCAGGTGGGTGATAGGCAGAAGTTGTTTAAACTCCTGAACGAATACTACGGTCTGGTGCTGAGTCTCGGTGGCAGCCTATCGGGTGAGCATGGTGATGGGCGCATCCGAGGCCCATTTTTGCCACACATGTACAAGCCCGAAGTGTATGAACTCATGCAGCGGGTTAAACAGATCTTTGACCCGTACAATCTACTGAATCCAGGTGTCAAAATAAACGCCAATATCGAAGACGTCAAGTCAAGCATGCGAGACCAATACAACCTCGATCGCTTCATGCACCACTTGCCGCGGAGCTAATCATGCCAGAGGTTTTCTACAATGTGGTGGGTTTTATCGGCGCGTTTTTGCTGCTGTTCGGCTTTTATCGAACCAGTATTGGTCAGTGGAAGCACAAGTCTTTTTGGTATGAGTTAGACAATCTCTTTGGGGCAGTCTTTGTGGCTGTCTATCAGATCCACAAGCAGGCGTATATCAGTATGGTAGTGAACATTATCTGGGCCACAGTAGCCTTTACGGGTTTGACGTCCTTCGCGGAACGATATTTGACCAATGGCCGCCGCAAAAAGCGACGCAAGTGACCTCTTGAGTTTTTTGCCAAAAAATCGTACCATAACATGGTTAATTTTGCGCGAGTGGTGGAATTGGTAGACACGCAGCCTTGAGGTGGCTGTGCCGCAAGGTGTGGAGGTTCAAGTCCTCTCTCGCGCACCATGATATACTTTCATGGTCCCTCACAGGGAAAATGATAGCAACAAGGGTGATTAGCTCAGTTGGCTAGAGCACCTCGTTTACACCGAGGGGGTCGGGGGTTCGAATCCCTCATCACCCACCAATATAAGAGCCCATCTTGCGATGGGTTTTTATATTTGCCACGGTGGGGCTTCTTTCTCTACAATGGAGGCATAAAGAACGGAGAGCTTATGTCAGGTTTTGCAGTTACATTATTAATCATTGCGGTTGTTATCATTGCCAACGGTATTCGCATCATCAACCAATACGAGCGAGGTGTTGTCTTTCGTCTGGGTCGGGTGCGCAAAGTGGTTAAAGAGCCAGGCCTTCGCCTGATCATCCCCATTATCGACCAAATGCGTAAAGTTGCCTTGCGTACAGTCACCTTACCAATCGAGACACAAAAAATCATCACCAAAGACAATGTGTCTATCGACGTAGCTGCCGTAGCGTACTACCAGGTGGTTGACCCTATCAAAGCGATTGTCGAAATCGAAAACGTCGTCGCAGCTACCTACCAAATTGCGCAGACCACTGTACGTAACGTCGTGGGGCAGACAACGCTCGACCATGTGCTGAGTGAAACATCGGCTTTGAACGATAAAGTGAAGGCCATTTTGGACCAGGCGACCGAGAAGTGGGGCATTTATGTCAGCAATGTTGAGCTCAAAGACATCCAGCTCCCAGACAGTATGCAGCGGGCCATGGCCAAAGAGGCCGAAGCCGAGCGAGAAAAGCGCGCCAAGATTATCGCAGCAGAGGGTGAACAGCTTAGTGCCGCAGCATTGGGTGAAGCGGCCGACATCATTTCCAAGCATCCTATTGCCTTGCAGCTTCGCAATCTTCAGGTACTTAGCGAGATTGCGGTGGAGAAAAACAGTACCATCATCTTCCCTAGCCAGTTCATGGATACTGTCCAGAGCGTCAAGGAATTCATGACCAAGGAAGTATCGCGCTAGTCGGCTATGCTTGCATCTTTGACTCTTTTTGCCGAAGCCGCTAACAGCACTGTGCGCAATTACCATGTGCCGTGGTTTATGTATGCAGCAATCATCGTGGTACTTGTCGGGTATGCCATCCTTGAGGCGTACCATACCCGAAAAGATCACGTGGTACGCATCAAAGAAGCGTTACACTGGTCGGCCATCTACATAGGCTTGGCTTTGGCCTTCGCAATACCGTTATTTATCTTTATCGGGGGGCAGGCGGGGGCAGAGTATCTGTCTGCGTGGGCTATCGAGAAGGCGCTCAGCCTCGATAACCTGTTTGTTATTGGGCTCATCTTTGCAAGCCTGAAGGTAGATCCAAAACTTAAGCGACGTATATTGAACTACGGTATTGTTGGTGCGATAGTCTTCCGTCTGATATTTGTGCTAGCCGGGTATGAACTGCTCAGGCGCTTCGAGTGGGTGAGTATTTTGTTCGGGCTTATTCTTATTCGTACCGCCTGGCACACATTCCAAGAAGCAAAAGTGGGGCCAGAGAACTTCGAGCGCACCGAGATTACCGAGCGTAAGCTGTGGAAGTTCATTAGTAAAGTACTGCCCATCCACCACAAGTACGATGGCCACAAGCTCACCACCATGGTGAATGGTAAGCGTATGCTGACCATGATGGCCGCGGCTATCATATTGGTCGAGCTGACAGACATAGTCTTTGCGGTAGACAGCGTGCCGGCAGTACTGGCTGTTAGTCCCGATCGCTTCATCGCCTATTCCAGCAACGTCTTTGCCCTATTGGGTCTGCGGGCTCTGTTCTTTGTGTACCACTCAGTAGAAGAAAAGTTCTGGGCGCTCAACTGGTCGTTGGCCGCGGTACTGCTGTGGATTGGTTTCAAGATGGTGGTAGCACCACTGGGCCTGCACATTGCAGTGCCAATAAGTTTGGGTGTGTTGGCTCTGTTACTGGGTGGTGGCATCGCAGTTTCGCTGCTATTTCCCAAACACCACGACGCAAAAGCCTAGCGCCTCTTGAAAAAAACAGGGTTTTCTCGTACTATTAACCCCGTTGCCACGGCTCTTTAGCTCAGTTGGTAGAGCAGAGGCCTGAAGAGCCTTGTGTCCCCAGTTCGAGTCTGGGAGGAGCCACCAAATACGATATGCGAGTGTAGCTCAGTTGTTTAGAGCGCTTCCTTGCCAAGGAAGAGGCCGTGGGTTAGAGTCCCATCACTCGCACCAAGCTTAAGCGTTTTGACCTCTGCAAACGGAGGTCTTTTTAGCTCATAAGCTGATTAAGTTTTCAGTCGCTTCCAGAGATGCTATTCACTTAGTCCTTGCAAAAAGTTTCAAGGTACATAGCAAGACCATCGTTTGCCAGAGTACCTATCACCTCGTCTGCAACTTCTTTTAGCTCGGGGACGGCATTACCCATAGCCAACTTTCTACCTACCGCATTAAATAAATGGACATCGTTATACCCATCACCCACTCCGTAACTGTTAGATGTATCCACCCCTAGTATTCGCTTAAGCTCACCCACAGCATGCTCTTTGGTAGCCTGCTTATCTGTTATATGTAAATTTATAAACTCTGGCCTGGGACTGGTAACTTTTGCTATTTCAACATTGGCAACAGCCTTTATCCGTGTAATCAACTCCTCTACCTGACTTGGTAAAATATCTTGGACGTCCAGAAGTAGAAATGAGTCTGGTGTAATGAGGCTAGCAACTTTAGCCGTATCGGGTGTATCTGTTTCTATTAGTATTTTGGGGTCAAGGTTCATATCGGCTAACACATGTAGCGAGCTTTCTACAGCTTCGACGGTAAGCCTTTTGGACCAAACTTCTTTTCCGTCCTTGGGGTCAACAATCTGCGTGCCGGCAGCGACTATACACGGGTCAACGAGTCCTAGAACTGAAGTCACTGGTTCTGCCCATGCGTAAGTTCTTCCTGTGGCACACGCCAGATGAACATGAGGCTTATGCACTTTTAATTGAGAGATAACGTCAACAAGATGTTTTGAAGGCTGGGCGTCAGGTCTAGCAGCAACAGCCGTACCATCAAGGTCAAATATTATTAGTATGGGCTCCATTTACTCTTAATTATAACCTCTATGAGATGTAAGTCCCACCTCTTACCTGGATAATAAATGCTCTTTATACGGTACATCTAAAATCTTTCTCCAGCGGGCTATCTCATCCCTGATTTGGTGTAAACTTTTCTGTACCTGCTGCACCAGTTTGCTTCATTTAAGCCCTTCGATAATTTTTCAAAAATCATTCAAGATAACTAAGTGCCTGCGGGCTTATTGATTTCTATGGCTTTTAAGGCCATCTGTTGGCAGAACTGTTCTAGCGCACTTCGGTATATAACTGGTACAATATCCCTGTTATTTTTGGCGCGTTGGCCGAGGAGTTAGGCAAAGGTCTGCAAAACCTTGTACACGAGTGCGAATCTCGTACGCGCCTCCATAAAAATATGGGCGAGTGGCGGAATTGGTATACGCGACGGACTTAAAATCCGTTGGTTGAACAAACCTTGTGGGTTCAAGTCCCACCTCGCCCACCATGATACTGTTACGATTGGCACGCTAGTGCTATAATAAAAGGGTAAATAACGGGGAGAAAAACATGCTAGTCGCAATATTGGTAATCGCAGGAGTCCTGATACTCGGCGTGATTGTTATGTATAACAGTCTAGTCCGTCTAAATGTCCGTGTGGACGAAGCATGGAGTGACATCACCGTGCAGCTGAAACGGCGTGCAGACTTGATCCCAAACCTTGTTAACACCGTACAAGGCTATGCCAAGCACGAAAAGCAAGTGTTCGAAAACGTTACACAAGCTCGCAGCGCTATGTTAGGTGCCAAGACACCAGGCGAAGCCGCCAAGGCCGAGAATGCGTTTGAGCAAACCCTAAAGAGTCTCTTTGCGGTTGCCGAAGCCTACCCAGACCTGAAGGCAAACGAAAACTTCAAATCGCTGCAGGACGAACTAACCGACACCGAAGACAAGATTCAGGCTTCTCGCCGCTTCTACAATGGTTCTGCTCGCGATCTGAACACCAAGATTAAGGTATTCCCAACCAACATCTTTGCTGGCATGTTGGGCTTTAAGGTTCGGGAATTCTTCGAGGTAAGTGAAGCGGAAGCTGCAACTATCAGCAAACCAACCGAAGTTAAGTTCTAGTAGTAATCGGAAAGCCAAGAAGCCGTGTATCGAGAGATAGCTGCAAACAAGCGCAAAACGGTGGTGATCATGGCAGTCTTTGTGGCTGTGGTTGCTGGCCTTGGCTGGCTGTTTGGCCGGTACAGTAACAACCCGGCGATCACACCATATGTACTGATCGGCGCGTTGGTGTATGCGTTCATTAGCTACGTCAGCGGGTCAAGACTAGCGCTGGCGCTGAACGGCGCGCAAGAAATCGTTAAAAAAGATAATCCACTGTTGTGGCGGACGGTCGAGAATTTGGCCATTACCGAAGGCTTGCCCATGCCCAAGGTGTACATCATCGAAGATCCCGCGCCAAACGCCTTTGCCACCGGCCGTGATCCAAAGCACGCGGTGGTCTGTGTGACAACTGGGCTTCTCGATATTATGGAAGATGAAGAACTGCAAGGGGTGATTGCGCACGAACTGGGGCATGTAAAGAACTATGACATTCGTGTGTCGATGGTAGCCTTTGCGCTGGTGGCGGTGGTGAGTATCTTGGCAGACATTATGTTGCGCATGAGTTGGTTTCGGGACAACGACAGCGAAAACAACAATGGTAACCAGCTGTTCTTTATTCTTGGCATTGTAGCGGCTATTTTGGCGCCACTGGTGGCTACCATGATCCAGCTGGCTATTTCACGCAATCGAGAATATCTGGCGGACGCTACTGGCGCACTTGCCACACGGTATCCGGAAGGACTGGCTCGTGCACTAGAAAAGATCGGTAAAAAGGGTGGCGCCTTGCGCAGGCAAAACGCCTCGACCGCGCATCTGTTTATAGCTAATCCACTGAAGGGCAAAAGCGTCACCAATCTGTTTAGTACTCATCCACCTATTGAAGAGCGCGTGAAACGCCTTCGAGAAATGGGCACACACGCGTAGGAAAAATTCATGCCAGCCAAAAAGAAAACCACCACAAAGAAGTCCCAGCCCCGAGCCGATGCGCGTCCGCGACGTATTCCGCGTCCAAAGTATAAATCCTTTCGAGTAAGCAAACGCATTCGGCATCCCGGCGAGACATTGTCTCCTGCCCGCAAGTTGCTGTGGCGTAGTCTGAGGCACCAGGCTACGTATTGGAAAGTATTTTTGGGTATCAGTGCCGTCTATGCGGCCCTATCGCTGTTACTTGTGCGTGGTCTTGGGGCTACGAGTACCATTCCACAGACAAAAGAGTTATTACAGGTATTGTTCCAGGGTGCCGGTGGCAAAATAGCGAGTGGCTTAACGTTATTTGGGGTGTTGGTCGGCAATAACGCAACGGTGAGCGACGCTGCTTCTGCCTACCAGTCGATGCTCGTGGTTGTGGTTAGTTTGGCGCTCATTTGGGCGTTTCGTCAGACGTATAGCGCAACCAAAATTCGTATTCGTGATGCGTTTTATAAAGGACTTTACCCCCTTGTACCGTTTGTACTAGTTGTGATGGTCATTGGGTTACAGCTGGTGCCGCTGCTTTTTGCCAACATGCTCTATGGCTTCGTATTCGGGAATGGTATTGCTGTAACGATGCTCGAAAAAGTTCTGTGGGGGATGTTGTTCTTCCTGATGGGGCTACTGACCCTGTACATGGTTACTTCATCAATCTTTGCACTCTACATCGTGGCGTTGCCTGATGTGGCGCCGATTCAGGCTTTGCGTTCAGCACGAGAATTAGTTCGATACCGGCGCTGGACCATTATGCGAAAGCTCGTGTTCTTGCCAGTAGTTCTGATTATTATTGCAGCCATCATTGTAGTGCCGATCATCTTGTTTGTGACCCCATTGGCAGAGTGGGTCTATTTTGCACTGACTATGATTGGCCTGAGTGTATTGAACGGATATATGTATGCGCTCTATCGGGAGCTCATCGCATGAGTGACGTACGGCAGCGGTACGAAAAACTCTTAGAGACGCTCGAAGAACATTGGCATAACTACTACGTGTTGGACGCCCCAACAGTAAGCGATGGGGTTTATGATGGCCTGATTCAGGAGCTGAAAGATATTGAAGCCAAAAACCCCGATATAATCTCCCCACTTTCACCAACGCAACGTGTGGGTGGGAAGCCGCTGGCTGGTTTCAAAAAGGTCACGCACGCGCAGCGAATGATAAGCCTCAACGATGTGTTTTCGCGTGAGGACGTGGAGGCTTGGATTGCACGAATGGACAAGCTACTGCCTGGTAAACAACACGAATTTTTTTGTGATGTCAAAATGGATGGTTTGGCTTGTGCACTGATTTATGAAGATGGCGTATTCGTGCAAGCAGTCACACGAGGTGATGGCACGGTTGGTGAGGATGTGACGGCTAATGTCCGAACGATCAGTAGTGTGCCACTGCGCCTACGTAGTAGTAGGGGTCTGGAGCATTTTCTAAAGGGTCGCACCGAAATACGTGGCGAGATAATTATGCTCAAAAAGAATTTTGATGCCCTAAATGAGCGACAGGCTGCAGCTGGCAAGCCTACGTTTGCCAACCCGCGGAACCTGGCTGCAGGCACCATCCGTCAGCTCGATCCTCGTTTGGTGGCAGAGCGTCCACTTAATTTCCGAGCATATGATTTGCTGCGCGATGATCCAAGCGAAGTGCCATCGTATGAATTTGCATATAAAACCATCAGGGCACTCGGTATTGCATGTAACGAGCAGGCAAAGGTATTCATGTCTATTGATGACGTCATGACGTTTGTGGATAGCTGGGAAGAAAAACGCCACACGCTACCATTTAACACGGACGGCTTAGTTATCAAGGTGAATGACAGGCAACAATACCGTGATTTGGGGGTTGTTGGCAAAAATCCACGTGGAGCGGTTGCCTACAAGTACCCAGCGGAGGAAGCAACAACTGTGGTTAAGGATATAGTGCTGAGCATTGGTCGTACCGGTGCGGCTACGCCTGTTGCCGTGTTCGAGCCCGTAGTCGTGGTTGGTACGACCGTACAACACGCTAGTCTACATAACGCTGATGAGATTGCCAAGAAAGACATCAGAGTTGGTGATACGGTTGTTATATACAAGGCTGGCGATATTATTCCCCAAGTCAGTAATGTGATTGAGAAATTGCGTCCGAAGACAGCTCGGCCATTTAGCATGGAAAAAGAACTAGCCAGGCAGTATCCGGAGCTAGAGTTTGTCCGCCCAGAAGGGGAGGCAGTCTACCGTGTGAAGGGTGTTACGGGGCCACTACTACTGAAGAAAGCGGTTGCGCATTTTGCTAGCAAAGGGGCGCTAGACATTGATACATTAGGCGAAAAGAATGTGGCAGCCCTAGTTGATGCCGGGCTCGTAAAGGATCTGGCCGACATATATACGCTTACCAAGAAGGACATACTAGAACTTGAGCGTTTTGCAGACATATCTGCAGACAACTTAGTGCGAGCAATAGAAGAAAAGCGCAATCCACCGCTGAGTCGGTTTATATATGGACTTGGTATCCGCCATGTTGGCGCACAAACAGCCATCGATCTAGCAAACAAGTTTAAACGATTTGATAACTTGGGGACTGCCACCTACGATGCGCTGCGAGCTGTGGAAGGTGTAGGGGAAATTGTCGCCGAATCTATCTTGGCTTGGTTTGCGGATGAAGACAATGAAGCAGTTATGGCCAGATTCCGCCAACTGGGTGTCTGGCCGCAAGAAGTCAAAAGTGTCGGCGGACCACTGACCGATAAACGTTTTGTTGTCACTGGATCACTTGAAACTATGGGTCGCAACATGGCAGCCGAAAAGATTAGGGCGCTCGGTGGGACATTCCAGACAAGTGTTGGTAAAGATACGGATTACTTGGTTGTAGGGGCAAATGTTGGTGAGAGCAAGCTTGTCAAAGCCCGAAAATTAGGCACTAAACAGATTTCCGAAGCGGAACTTCTGAAACTATTATCGTAAATCTGCTAGCAGCAGGGAGTTAGTAACTTTATTTGACAAAGCACGAGCGTTATTGCAATAATTGGTGTATATCGTGCGTATCGCGGCGCGTGAAACCAAAATCCAAAAACAAACACCACCCGTCGCGGGTGGGCACGCACGAATATAAAAAGACCGAATTTTTTCGGTCTTTTATGTGGTGGAGACTAAGCCCCTTTTTGCCAGACCAGAATGCAATTTGCTAGAGGAAATTGACGATTGTTGTTCTAAGTGCCATCATTGAGCTTATGGCCGATGATGCCAAAATAGGCGCAAGATTCTGCTATCTAGGTAAAAAACGTGATACGTAATAGCTTCACTAGCACTAAACCGCGGGCGATCCTTTTTGTCGTTATTTTCTCTGTCATGGGTGTAGTGGCGCTACTGCTTACACGGGCGGCTGTGCCAACGCATTCGGTTGCAACTGAGGCCGAGTTTGGAAGTTTGAGTGGCGGTGCAACGGTGGTCACGGGCGATTCCTCTGCATTAAACGGCTCCTATGTCAGGTTTGGTAACCCTGCCGCCCCTGATAGTTACAGGGTTCTGCGGGTTTTTGCCAGTGAACAAGAGTCGTCACAAGCAACATCTGCCCAAGAGCAAGAGCAGGCAGAACACCTTGTGAGTATAACTACCAATGGTAACAGATATAACATTGCGCAAATACATAGCTGGGCATCGGATGGTGCTAGTATTAACGGGGGCCAGATCACCGTACTTAAATATATAAACGGCAGTCATGTCACAGGGTGTGCAGCAGCAAGAGGTTCAGGCCTAGCAGCAGCAGACAGGGAAGGTAGCTACCTGTTCCACAAAGGCACGGATAATTTTCTTATGGATATTGGTAAACCAGGCTGGCAAAATGATCGCGCTACAGCAGCCAGCGCAATAGTAACTGGTGCAAATGCCTTTGATGGCGTATGGTTTGATACTTTGGGCCCTGATGTTATAGGTAATGGTTATAATTCCGCTATTGGTACCGACTGCAGCAGCCCAGTTACTGATACGAAGACAGTACCTTATCACAACGGCCAATATTATGATGATACATCGTGGGGAGCAGCTGCTGGGGCACTGCTCCAAACAGTTAAACGACAACTGCCAGCCACTAAAGTGATTGCGTTTAATGGTTCGAGGACAGCGAGTGATCCAGCGTGGCAAGGGGGGAGTGTTGGCATGCATGAAAACTGGCTAGGGATACTGTCTACCACGGACTATCCTACGGTAGAAAAATGGCTACATGATCTAGGCGAATTAGTAGACGTTGCAAACGCAGGGAAAATACTGCAGGTATACGTTAAACCTTGTTTCGGAAATGGCTATCAAACGGGATGTACAGGACCTGTGGATGCTACTGGTCATGGTGCTGCTATGAATGCCGTTCATCTATTTGCTCTCTCGACATTCCTGCTCGGCACAGATGGTAATCAACAGTTTGAGTTCAGGTACAATAAGGGTCCAACTCTGTGGGACCCTTATTGGGATCGATTGCTAATTGGTAGGCCATCAGGTGGTTATAAACAAGCGTCCGAAGTCTACTACAGGCAGTTCACCCATGGTTTTGTCGCGGTTAATCCTAGTCCAAGTGCGGTCACTGTTTCCTTACCTTTCTTAAACGGTAGGTACACCAGTTTGGACAACGGCAGTTCCAAGAGTTACAGCGGGACTTTAAGTATTACTGCCAATTCGGGCGTTGTACTAATGTCTAACTTCTGAGCAACCAACAGTTTTATTGCCTCGCTTCTAATGCTTATTAGTGCTAGTATCCGGATTGATATAAGTAGGAAATAAATCAATGAAAAAATCAAAATATAAACAGAGGCAAAATTATCTGGCTTTTACACGACGTGCCTTGGCTTTGTCGGGTCTTGGCCTGTTGATATCTGGATCGGTTGTTGGTCTATACATGAGCCTTGTTCATAAGGGTAACGTGCTCTCAGGTGTAAATTCGGCGGCGCAGCCGTATAGAGTACTGCAAGTGTTCTCTAGTGAGCAGGAGTCGATTGCTGCTAGCTCATCTGCAGAACAAGCAGCTATAGAACACGAACAAGCAGACCATTTTGCAAGCATAACTACCAATGGTATAGATTACAATGTCCAGCAAATGCATGACTGGGCACAAATGGTAATCAACAGTTTGAGTTTAGATACAACAAGGGTCCTACGCGCTGGGATCCTTACTGGGATAGGCTGGTAATAGGTGAGCCGGTGGGGGCCCACCAGAGCTCTTCAAGGCTATACTACCGTAAATTTGCCAAGGGCTACGTAATAGTAAACCCAAATACATTTGATGTACATGGTGCGACTTTGCCGAAACTCAAGGGGCGGTACACTGACATAGATGATTCTCCGGCCCGTACTTTCAAAAATGTTGTGAATGTTCCTGCTGAGTCCTCGTTAATATTAATTGCTAAATAGTTCCAGAAACGTATACAAAAAGACCGAATTTCTCCGGTCTTTTTGTATGGTGGAGATACGGGGACTCGAACCCCGGACCTCTTGCATGCCATGCAAGCGCTCTAGCCAACTGAGCTATATCCCCATAGGACACGTAGATTCTACCGTATAACAGATAAAAAAGCCAGATACTTACTGGTCATTTACGGGGGAGTTGCTACAATGGTAGCCAATGGCACGAGTTTTGCGACAGACAAACACAGGAGCGGTAGCTGATAGGGTTATCTTGATTCGCTTCATGGTACTAATAGGTCTTGCAGTGTTGGTTGGATCCGTGTGGGCGGGGTGGCACTTCGTCTATAGCAATCCTCGTCGAGTCTTTTGGGCGGCTGTTGAGAACAACCTCCAGACGTTTAGTGTGGTCAAAACCAATAGCAGTAACGGCGGGGGTGAATACAATAAGCAGCAACTTCAGGCATTCTTTTCGCCAAAACATTTGATTATGGGCCATGAAGCAATCCAGGTTAGTGGTGATGGCGGATACGCAGTTGTACGTGATGAAATGGGTAGCCCAAACGAAGATTATGTCCGGTATGCATCAATAAAAACTGACCAAAAAAACCAAGACGGCAAACCTGTTGATTACAAGAATGTCATAGGAGCCTGGGCCAAGTCGGAAAGTGGAGCCGCTAGTGCAGGCGGACAACTGTACCAGCAGATGGCCCTGAGTATTGTGCCGTACGGCAACTTACCACCATCGCAGCGAAAAGAACTGCTCACTATGATGGAGAAGTCTGTGTACACACCTGATTATGGTGCGGTTGACCAAACGATAAAGGACCACCGACCCGTCTATACGTACTCGGTCAAGGTAAACGCCGAAGCTTACATTACGATGCTCAAGAAGTATGCTAGTTTTGTTGGTCTAAAAAACCTTGATCAAACTGACCCAGCCGAATTCCATGATGCGGCACCTGTTGCGTTCAAGATGGACGTAGACGTATGGACCAGACAGATACATAGCTTTACCTATGCCGATGGTCGGCAAGACCGTTACGATGGTTACGGTGTGGCGCTACCCAAGAATTCTTTGCCAACCAATACAATAACGGCGACAGAACTTCAGAAGCGCATCCAGTCTGCACGGTAGTCAATCAGGGCGCACTCGACTATACTTTAAGCATATGAATATTGTGGTCAATAATCTATTGACAAACT
>OMJO01000001.1 GCA_900299395.1 bacterium | reverse complement strand
ATGGAGGTTGCCACCCACAATCAAAAGTTTGCCGGCGTGAGCGCGGTTTTCCGGACGGCTCCACAGTAGGTCCGGAAATAAAGGGTTATTGGGCGTTTGTTTGTGCCAGTACGTACGTTCCATCTTTATAGGCTAACTCATAAATAACATTTTTGCGCTCTACAACTACCGGCCATGCCTTGGTGTGGGCGTAATTGAATAGTTTGCGATCAGGGTTGAATGCAATGGGGTGTTCGACAATATCCATCATACTGGCATCACTGAAACTGTCCCCCACCCCGTAACTACCGTTTGAGTCGAGATTGTGTTTGGCGATGAGTTTTTCCAGTTCAGTCTTCTTATCTTTGCTGACGATAAAACTTTTGCCGGTAAACGTAGATGCCCCACGCTGATAGACGCTGCCGAGCCAGTCATCAAAGCCGTGTTGTTGCGCGACAATCCCCACGAGTTCGTCATGTGAACCCGATATCGCCAATAACATGTAGCCCTTATCTTTGAGTTTCTTAATGAGGTCGCGCGTGTAGGTATACACCTGGTCTTTGTACTCGTGCGCGACTTCATGGGCGATACGATCAAAAACACTAGGCTGTAGCTTGGTCAAGCCTTTCTCGTACATACCTATTACAAACTTCTCGTAGCGGCCAAATGCTTCAGGGTGTTCGCGTCGCTTCCAGACCATACGTTCCTGATGTAGCTGCTCATGGGCATCGAGCCCTAGGTGGCCATATTTGGCCAGCCTGTCTACAACCGAATGATACAGCTGCCAACGAATAAGCGTCCCGTCGATGTCAAATGCTGCAAATTTGCGTGGCATGGTTAGCTCCACTGCAGGAGGATGGTTCGGTTAGCGTCAAAGTTAGGTCGGTCATTGCCATGTCCCGCGGTTGTCCAAATAATTTGACTATGGGGGACCTGCTGATAGAGCTCGTAGGCGGTGATTGGTGGACAGACCATGTCGTATCGACCCTGGATAATCCAGAGAGGCATTTTGAGCTTGTGTGCATTTTGCAAGAGGTACCGTTCAGGCATGAAGCAGCTGTTGACCAAATAATGTGTTTCGATAGTTGTTGGTACGGGGTCGAAGCTTTCGGGATCTTCTGGCGTAAAGCGATCGTCCAGTGTCAGCAGCGATGCTTCAACATTGCCATAGGCGTATGCGGAGGCTTTAGCGGCCGCGGCGTTTTTGCCAAGGATGCGTGATTGGTGATATGAGCGGGCATCTTTACGATGTGCAAGCGGTGTTTGCTCCAGCAATTTGTCCCAGACATCTGGGAAAAAGATGCGGAAGTGGCCTTTGTCGAGCCAATCAATCTCGGCCTTAGAGCCAGTGAATATGCCGCGTAGCACCATTGCCTCGACGCGCTTGGGGTATTTCAGCGCATACGCCAAGGCGAGGCATGTGCCCCACGATCCGCCCGTGATGACGAATGTGTTTAGTTTGAGCTGTACTGCCAGCTTCTCGACGTCTTCGACAAGGTCCTGTGTCGTGTTGTGCTCTAACGAGCCTTTTGGAATGCTTTTACCGCACCCACGCTGGTCAAAGAAAATGACACGATGCTGTTCGGGTTCGAACATTTGTTTGTGGCGGTCTTTGACACCAGAGCCTGGGCCACCGTGCAAGAACAAAATGGTGGTTTTAGCGTTGGCGTTCCCCCACTCTTGGACATACAATTCGTGACCGTCGCCAACTGACACGAACTGTTCTTTGATAGTGTACTTGTCTGGATTCATACCCTCACTCCTTTAGCGCCATTATACCCAAAAACTTACTACTCTGTTAGGGCGCGACGCATTTTGTCTAATCGTTTGCCGAGATTACGCAACTCACGCATGGTCATGTGGGTATTTTGGGCTGGCATGAATAAGCCATCCTCCAGCACATCGTACTGGCTGACGTATGGTGCTGCCTTTGGATCGACAAACAGTTCGCTGGCCTCCAGCACTGCACCACCAAGTCCTTGGGCAATGAACAGTTTTTTGGCTTGTGCGTCTTCAAGGAATGCTTCGCGGGCGTCGGTATCCTCCGCTGCGTCCGACGTAAAGAACGTTCGTCGTTCGCGGGCTATACGGTCCTCGTAGGTGAGCCAGTCAAAGATAGTCATGAGCTGTCTGACGCGTCTTTTGGTGCTGACAAATCGAGCTTGGTCGGCCGGCACTAGTGCTATATCGATATCTTCGGGCAACGTAGCACCGATAGCCGTTTCTTCGCGGACTAATGCGTACAGCTGGTCCAGCGTGTAACGCATTTTTGGATCTTTGATGTATTGCTGCATGTCGGGCCCGGACAGGTGGAATTGTTTCTGCCTACCACTACGCATCGTTTCGACCATGAAGTTATACAAAATATCCAACTCATTTGGCATGAGCACACCACGACCGGTTCGAGGGTCGTCATTAAGCTGCAAAATGCCGTAGCTATCGATTAAGTCCGCAAACGACGAAGCAGCGTGGCGTATTTTGCCGTCACTTTCCACTGTTCTGGTAAATAGGTCAGGCCGGTGCTCTTTTGCAACAGCAACAATATTAGCCGCCAGTGCCTCTTCCTCTCGTAAGTACTCGGTATTGGTAAATATACGAGTATTTGGAAATACTTGCTGCAGCCCATCTATGTGCAGCAGGTCTAAAAATGCCCCACCCTCTACGGTGGTCTGGAGTGAGAGTGTTCCGACTGTTTGAATGGGGAGTGGTTGTACAGCCTCTCTGGTGACGATAGAACCCGGCAGGTAATTTTTGTCACCTGGTTCCTCGGGGTGCTGAGCTGCGATGTTGTGATCGACAAGTAGCATCGGTATGCCCATGTCGGCAACGGCAAGGTTATAGCCACGCGCATTGCCAACGTGTGCCGAACGCATCACGCTGAAGCCCTCTGCTTGAGCGGCAGCGAGTTGTTGTAAACTTACGTCCTCTTCTAGATTAATGTTGATACTCATGTGTTCCTTTCTTGAAAAATAAAAACCGCCGATTGACGTCGGCGGTTGCACTCTTCGGGTTAAATGTATGTTATGTCTGCACAATCATGGCACTACGAGCACAAGCCGCCTGGGTATAACGGGTGTAACGCTTATGCCAACAATGCATGTTGTAACTCATGCACAACACTGTATCAGGTAATGTTTATTTGTCAAACGTCGATATCGATGCTGATGGGGCAATGGTCTGAGCCCAAGACATCGGCATGGAT